>CACIWI010000005.1 GCA_902590355.1 uncultured Prochlorococcus sp. | reverse complement strand
ACTCTGCAAACTTATTCTTGCCCACTTTTCATCCAGAAATCTAAATGAAGTACATTCTCTAAGCAATATTCCCTTATTTTCTAAGTATTTTATATTAGGCGACAAGGATTTTTTACTTTCTATTAAAAAAAAGTTGGTTGAAGAGTTATGAACTTTAAGGTTCTCTATTTTTGATAATTTTTCAAATACTCTTTTTTTTTCAATATTTATCCAGCTGTGAATCTGTTTTGTCCACTGTTCATAGAATTTCTTATTACTTAGTAGATCAATTCCGGCTTTAATAGAAAATGAATTTAAAGGCCAAGGATCTCTATTTATTTCCCATTCTTTTAGTATTTTCGATGAGCCAATAACGTAACCTAATCTAAGACCAGGAATATTGAAGATTTTGGTTAAACTTCTCAAGACTAATAAATTGTCAAATCTTTGGGTTAATGGTATTAAAGATTCTTTCTCTCCATTAGGTGTTATCGATAAGAAAGCTTCATCACAGATAACTAATTTATATTTTTTTACAACTTCCTTCAATGAATTCTTTTCCCATAATTGGCCAGTAGGGTTATGTGGATTTGTTATCCAAATAACATCACCTTTTGGATGCAGAGGAAATGGTTGAGGAAAAATATCATTCCAGTTTTTTGGTAATTCGCAATGTATAAAATTGCTATTCCAACAATTTAAAGATCTTTCATAATCAACAAATGAGGGAGAAGGAATACAACTTATTCCAAATTTGGATGCTTCATAACCTGCCCAGGTTATTAGTTCAGAAGCTCCATTTCCAGGCAATATATTGTCTGGATTTATCCCATGAAATTTTCCGATTATTTCTTTTAGATCATTCAAGTTTCTCTCTGGGTAATATCTAAATCCAAGATTCTTAATTCCAGCATTTAATGAATCTATTAGTATTTGAGGTGGATCAAATGGTACTAAAGAAGCACTTGCGTCAATGATTTCAGAGGGTAATAAATTTAATTTTTTTGCATTTGCATATACATTTCCTCCATGCTTCAAGTTTGATATTTGCATGGCTAATGTTGAGTTATCATTAGTTTTCGGATTGTTCATTATTCATTTTCTAATTTTTATTTAACCCATTCTAAATCTGATCCAATGGCCTCTTTTATATTAGATAATTGATGTTTATTGAGTTGTTTTAAAATCCCTTCAAGTATATTGGGGACTAATTGTGGCCCCTTATATATCCATCCCGTATAAAGTTGAATTAATGATGCTCCAGAACAAATTCTTTCCCAAGCCGACTCTGGACTATCGATTCCTCCAACGCCAATTAAAATAATCTTTTTATCAATATTATGTATATGTTTTATTATTTGATTTGCTTTTTTTTGTAGAGGCTTTCCACTTAATCCTCCATTTTCTTCAGAAAGTAATAATCCTGTTTGCCTGATTTTCCTATTTTCAAGACCTAATCTATCTATGCTGGTATTAATAGCAATTATCCCATCGACATTTTCCTCAATTATTAACTGGCAAATATCTTCAATATCTTTAAGGCTTAAATCTGGCGCAATTTTTACAAATAATGGTGGACAATTAGGTAAGTTTTTAATTTCTCTAAGAAGTTCTTTTAGAAGAATCGGATCTTGCAATTTTCTTAGTCCTTCAGTATTTGGAGAACTTACGTTTATTGCTGCATAATCACAATATGGAATTAATAATTTTAGAGATGTTAAATAATCATCTTTTGCTTGAGATAAATCTGTAATTTTAGACTTGCCAAAATTTATCCCTAAACAAATATTCTTTCTATTTTTTTTAAACTTAATTCCTTGTTCTACAAAGTTTTTAACTAGATTTTCAGCACCATTGTTATTAAAGCCCATTCTATTTAATGCTGCTTCTTCCTCCGCTAATCTAAACAACCTTGGTTTGGGATTTCCATTCTGAGCAAATTTGGTTACTGTACCAAGTTCGGCAAATCCAAAACCAAAATCTTTCCATACATTTGCAGCATTTCCATTTTTGTCAAAACCCGCAGCTAAACCAATTGGATTACAAAAATTTATACCACATATACTCTGAGTTAACCTTTTATCAACTATAGAAAATTCTTCATTTAGATTTTTTAAGATAGATGAAACTACAGGCCAATTATATTTTCTTGAACTGAATGATAAAAGGCTAAGAGATAAATTAGTTAAGTATTCTGCATCAATTCCAGAGTCTTTTTTTAATACAGGGGTAATCAAGTTTTTATAAAGATTTTTAAATCCCCCTTTCTGTTCATTCATAAAAAATTAGGCTTCTTTTTTTTCTATTATCCAATATTTTTTATCTTTAGGAATCAATCTCCAATTACGCCATTCAAAAAGTGAATATAGTTTGATCTTTAAGTGGTTTTCTTCACCTAATAAGGTGCTTAGTTCTGGCGAACTTAACAAATACTTTTTGTCGGCAAATTTTTCAATTAATTCATTCCTTGAAAACAATTTCTGAATTTCTGAAGGGGCATTTTTTTCAAAAAAGTCAGCTGAAGATTCTGACTCCTTTAATTTACTTTCTAAAGATATACCTTTGCTATAGTTGGTTGCGATTCTATCAACTCTATCATTTTGTTTATCACCACTATGACCCTTAACATATTCCATTACAAGGCCATTTATTCTTAATTGATCAATTTTTTGCCATAAATCAAGATTTTGAACTGATTTTCCTGAGCTTGTTTTCCATCCATTTCTCTTCCAATTAGTAATCCATTTTGTATAGCCTTCTATGACATATTTACTATCAGTTCTTAATTTAAAGTTCTCCTTTAATTTATAGGTTTTTAATTTCTCAAGTGTTTTTATAGCCGCAGTGAGTTCCATTCTATTATTGGTAGTATTTTGCTCGGAACCACCTATTTCTAATTCACTTTTGTCGTCAAAAATTATAAGTCCACCCCAACCACCTGGACCTGGATTACCACTGCAGGCTCCATCAGTTGCAGCTTCAATTGCAATACTATCAATATTCATAATTTTTGAAGCCGATATAAAGTCTATCGGCTTGAAAAAAATATTCTCTTACTTAAGTGTAACTTTACCGCCAGCTTCTTCAATCTCTTTCTTTAAAGATTCGGCATCTGCTTTAGCAATTCCTTCTTTTACTGTTTTTGGTGCAGCTTCAACAAGTGCTTTTGCATCGCCAAGACCTAGACCAGTTGCATTTCTTACAACTTTAAGTACTTTGATTTTTGCAGCTGCATCAAAGCTTTCGAGAACTACATCAAATTCAGTTTTTTCTTCAGCAGCGCCACCATCTGCGTCACCGCCAGCAGCTCCTGGAGCTGCCATAACTACACCTGCAGAAGCTGCAGCAGATACACCAAAAGCCTCTTCAATTTGCTTTACAAGCTCAGATGCTTCTAAAAGTGATAGAGATTTTAATGATTCAAGAATTTCTTCAGTTTTTGCGGACATTTTCTTAAAAGTTAATTAGGTTTTGAATTTAGGATTCTGATTTTTCAGAATGTTGTTTAAGTGATCTAGCAAGTCCAGAAGGTACTTCATTAATAGAGATCGCAATTTTTGTTGCAACGCCATTAAGAGCGCCAGCAATTTTTGCCATCAATACTTCTTTAGATGGAAGACTTGCAATTTCTTTTATTTCAGAATCGCTAAGAAGTCTGCCTTCAAATAAAGCTCCTTTGGTCTCGGATTTTTTTGTGTCTTTTTGAAAAGATTGGATTGCTTTTACAGCTCCACCAACATCTTCTTTAATTAAGACAAAAGCATTTGTTCCGGTCAGTAAAGATTCAAGATCGTTCCAATTACTATCTCCATCAATAGCTTTGCGCATTAATGAATTTTTAGTAACTTTGCAGATGCCATTAGTTGTTTGCAATCTAGATCGCAAATCTGACATCTCTTTGATAGTTAAACCTTTATAGTCAAGAACTACAGCCATTTCCGAGTCGTCTAAAAGAGATTTAATCTCAGTAACGATTTTTTGCTTATTCTCTAGTGTTCGGCCCATTGATGTTTTTTGGATCGTAATTTAGGGAGAGCAGGAAATGCGGCAAAGTTCTTTAAAAGAGGCCGCTTTTATTAGATCCAAAAAGAAATAATTTAAGACGAGTCCTCGGTAGGAATTAAAAATTTAGAAAAACTAAATCAACCTACTTTCTTTGGCCGTATTGTTGCAATTTAAATTATACTACAAAGCGTTAACCTTCAGGTTGGTAATCTTGCACAGCATTTATGTCAACTTGGACTGAAGGCCCCATTGTTGAAGTTACATAAAAAGTTTTCCAATACTTTCCTTTAGCTCCACTTGGTTTATTTTTATCAATTGATTCTTGTAAGGTTTTTAAGTTATCAAATAGAGCCTCTTTTGTGAAACTTGCTTTTCCAAAGCGGACATGAACTATTCCAGCCTTATCTGCTCTAAATTCGAGCTTACCAGCTTTGAATTCTTTTATTGCATTAGCAATGTCATTAGTTACTGTCCCAGCCTTAGGATTAGGCATTAAACCTCTAGGTCCTAAAACTCTTCCTAATTTTGCAACCTTTGGCATCATATCTGGAGTTGCAATAAGTAGATCAAAATCCATATTTCCTTTGTTGATACTTTCTACAAGATCTTCTTCGCCAAATAAATCTGCACCAGCAGCCTTAGCTTTCGATACATTCTCACCGCTTGTAATTACTGCAATTTTGATGCTTTGGCCAGTACCATGTGGTAATGCAACAGTGGTCCTTAATTGTTGATCAGTATATTTTGGATCAATACCAAGACGTATATGTGCTTCAATAGTTTCATCAAATTTTGCATTAGCATTTTCCTTAATAATACTAAGAGCTTCGAGTGGTGCGTATATGCGATCTTCTATCTTTGTTGATAGAGCCGCCATTCTTTTAGATAGTTTTTTCATAATAATATTGGGTGCAAACGGTTATTAACTAACCTCCCCTAAATAGTGAGACATTGTGTATTGAACTCAATCAGTGATAGAGACTCCCATATTACGAGCAGTACCCTCAATTACTTTCATTGCTGATTCAACACTAGAACAGTTTAGATCAGGAAGCTTAGTTTTGGCTATTTCTTCTAATTGAGCTTTACTTATATTCCCAACAGAGCCTTTTGCGGATTCACCTGAACCTTTCTCTATACCAGCTGCTTTTGTTATTAAGACGGAAGCAGGAGGTGTTTTTGTGATAAAAGTAAAGCTTCTATCTTCAAAAACAGAAATCTCGACTGGAATTACAAAACCAGCTTTATCTTGTGTCCTTGCGTTGTATTCTTTGCAAAATGCCATGATGTTGACACCATGTTGTCCTAAAGCTGGCCCTACAGGAGGAGCAGGATTTGCTTTGCCTGCTTGTAGAGCAAGCTTGATAACTGCAACAATTTTTTTTGCCATTAGATTAGATAATTTAAGCTGGAGTAGAAAATCATAATTTTACTCGATAAACAAGAACAATTAGAAATTAATTTTGTTTATTGATTTGGGAGAATTCTAATTCTACAGGAGTCTCGCGCCCAAATATTGAAAGTAATGCTTTTAATTTATTTCTTTCTCCAGAAACTTCTATAACTTCTCCCTGGAAATCCTTGAATGGACCGCTAGTTACAATGATTCTATCTTTTTCTTCAATATCTAACTTGATTACAGCTTTTTTCTCTGATGCGCGCTTAAAGATTCTATTAACTTCTTGTCTTGATAATGGTCGAGGTTTGATATGACCTCGCGATCTTCCGCTGCCTCTACCGTCTTCAGCACCGACAAAGTTAATTACATTTGGAGTACTTTTAACAGCCATCATTGTATCTTCATCCAAAATCATTCTTACGAGGACATAACCTGGGAAAACTTTTTCTTCAGTAGTTTGTCTGCTTCCATCTTTTTTTAATTTAATTCCTGGAGTTTGAGGAATTTCAATTTCAATGATTCTATTATTAACGCCTAAAGTTACTGATCTCTGCTCAAGAGTCGCTTTTACTTTTTTTTCACAGCTTGATGCTACTTGAACGGCATACCATCTTGCGATGCTTGTATTTGCTTTCGAAGAAGCAAGGTTTGTAGTTAATTCATTACTCATTTTTCTGGAAGCTTAATTAAGATTTTTATTGATGGATATTAGGGAGATAATTCAACCAAAAATTTGCGAGGCTGCCCATCCATAGAATCTGCTAACAGAAGCAATGGCTGCAGCAGAAAAAGATACCATAATTATAACTGCTACTGATTCGCTAAAAAGTTGTTGTTTGTTAGGCCACACGACAAGTTTAAGCTCATCGTAGGTAGATCTAAAAAAATTATTCTTTTTTTTAGGCTCTTCAACTTCAGGAGAATCCTTTTTAAGAGGTTCTTTATTAGTAGTAGGACTTGTCACAAAATTTTTTTGAAATTAAGCTTTATGCTTTAATTTTTATTTTAGCTTATTGATTTACTCCTCAGCTAGGTTTGAAAACGATCTCATCTTTTTTCGCAGGGTTAAGTTGAATTGTTATACTTTTTTTATTTTTGAAGTTATCCTCTAAAAGTTTGGAAGCCAAGGGATTTTCTATTTGTCTTCTAAGTTCCCTGCTAAGTGGCCTAGCACCATATTCAGGTTCGTAGGAATCGTTTGCAATTTTGTTGATAACTTTTTTATCTATAGCGATATTTATTTTCTGCTCAAGTAGCAGGTTCTTTAAATCTTCTGTTTGTAGAATGATTATTTTTTGAAGTTCATCAATAGATAATGGATCAAACTTTACCACTTCGTCAATTCTATTTAAAAATTCAGGTCTAAAAATTGAAGACAATGCATTACTAATTGAATCATCTAGAGTTTGTTTATCTTTTTCTAACTTTCCCTCACTTTTAGAAATCTTTTGTGAATACTCCAGTATAGATTTACCAGCTAGGTTACTTGTCATAATGATTACCGTATTTTTGAAATTTACGGTCCTTCCTTGAGAGTCTGTTAATCTTCCTTCATCTAAGACTTGCAAAAGGATATTAAATACTTCTGCATGTGCTTTTTCTATCTCATCAAGAAGTATTACTGAATAGGGTTTACGTCTTACAGCTTCAGTTAATTGACCTCCCTCTTCATAACCAACATAACCTGGAGGAGCTCCTAAAAGTCTTGCTACGGCATTTTTTTCCATATATTCACTCATATCTAATCTTAAAAGTGCGTCTTCTTCATCAAATAAAGCTGTTGCAAGAGATTTTGCTAATTCTGTTTTACCAACACCAGTAGGACCCATAAATAAAAAAGATCCAATAGGTCTTTTAGGACTTTTCATACCAACTCGAGCTCTTCTAATTGCAGCAGAAACAGCTTTTATGGCTTTTTCTTGTCCAATAACTTTTTCACTTAGTTCTGTTTCTAGATTGACTAATTTCTTCCGTTCATTTGAAACTACTTTAGTAATTGGAATACCTGTGATTTTTGATATAACATCTGCAATATCGTCTGGTTCAACTTGATATTTAAAAGGGAAATTTCTATTTTTCTTTATTTTATTAAAGTTCTCTTCAACTTTTTGTATGTCATTCTCTATTTCACTTAACTCTTCTTCAAGCTTTTCTAAATAATCTAGATCATTTTCAATTTCGCGATTTGATTTATCTTTAATTTGTTTGGTTAGCTTATCTTCTTCTTTCATTAAAATAGATAATTCCTCCATTTCTTCACTTAAATTGTTCCAGGTTTCCAAAAGAACGTTCAATTTTGCCTCTGATTGTTTTCTATTAATCAATAGTTTTTCTTGAGCTTCTATATTTTCTCCTTGCAAATTATTCAATTTTTCATCAATAGTATTAAGTTTGTTTTCTTGTTGGAGAATGATTTGAGGCATATTATTTGACTCGATTTTCAACTGTGCAGCTGCTTCATCAATTAAATCTATTGCACTATCAGGGAGACATTTATCGCTGATGTATCTATCGGCCAATTTTGCAGAATAGTTTACAGCCTCTTCAGAAATTTTTATGCCATGATGTAATTCATATTTCTTTTTGATCCCTTGTAATATTTTTGAGCTTAATTCTACTGAAGGTTCATTAACAGCTATCTTTTGAAAGCAATTATTTAATGCCTGATCTTTTTCAATAGTTTCACGAAATTTCTCAGGTGTTGTTGTACCGATACATCTAAGTTCTCCTTCAGCTAGTAAAGGTTTTAAGATATTACTGATGTTGGTAGAAGATCTGTCAGAACTTAATATTGAGTGAATTTCATCAATAAATAGAATCATTCCTTGGTTTGGATTATTTAGTTCCTGCATTATTAAGCTTAGTCTTTCCTCTAGTTGACCTCTAAATTTGGTCCCAGAAACTAATGCACCTAAGTCAAGTGAAATGATTTTTAAGTCCTTTAAAGTATTAGGAACTTTTTTGTCTACAATCAATTGAGCAAGTAATTTTGCAATTGAGGTTTTACCAACTCCAGGATTGCCAATAAGTATAGGGTTATTTTTGTTTCTTCTGCAGAGTACCCTCATTAAATTATTGATCTCATTTTCTCTTCCTATAACTGGATCCAGTAAGCCTTTTTTAGCTGATTCTGTTAAATCTTTTCCATAAATTGAAAGAGCATTTTCATCTTTTCCAACTTGTTTTTTGGTTTCAATTTGAAGTTCACTTTTCTGTAATGGAACAATAGCTTTTTTAAATTTTTCTTCTTTAAATAAAGTTTCTTTGTCTGATTCAAAATTAGATTTATTATTTATTTCAATTACATTCCCATAATTAAAAGAATCTTTTGATTGATTAATGTTTGGGTAAAACTTTAATTCTTCCTCTAATTTTTCCATTGAAAGGTTTCCTTCTTCAAAAACATAATTTCCAATTCTTAAATCTCTTCCAAGAGCAATTAGTAAATGAGGGATTTCTATTAATCTCGATCCCCATTGAGTTTTAATCTGATTCGCGTTATCTAATAAAATTTCTAAATCTTCTCCGATAGTAAAAATATCTGACTCATTTGTTGGTGTCTCTTCTAAAAAATCTTCTGTTATGTCTAAAACTGTATCTTGGTCGATTGATAATTTTTCAATGAAAGCAAAAAATTCACTTGATGAGAACAATGTATGAATTATGTGTTCAATATTAAATTCGCTATGATCCCATTTTTTTGCAGTTTCTTCCCCTAATAAAAGTAGGTTCCAACTGATATCGCTAAATAGTTCAGGACTGGATGTAAGGGTTTCTCTCATAAACTATAAAACTACAGTTGATTATTAATTAATATTCTAAATAGGATCTGCATTAATAATCATCCAATAATTTTCAAATTGTAAGATGAATTTCAGAAATGTCTTTATCAGAGGGGTTTCAGGGACTTTGGAATTAATAAAAGTGTTAACCAATATCTAAACTGTCATGAAATAAAAAATTATAATTTTTTAACATATTTATTTCAGATATTAGCCAAATAGTTCAGCTATTAATAGGATTTAAATAGTAATAATTAAATTGTGAAAGAAACTATTGATTTTCTTATTGATACTGTTGAAGCAAGGCAAGTCCTTGATTCAAGAGGTAATCCAACTGTAGAGGCAGAAGTATTTTTGGAATGTGGTGCAAGTGGTAGAGCAATTGTTCCTAGCGGAGCCAGCACTGGTGCTCATGAGGCACATGAATTAAGAGATGGTGGTTCGAAATATATGGGGAAAGGCGTTTTGAATGCTGTTAATAAAATTCATGAAACAATATCCCCGGCTTTATGTGGTTTGTCATCTTTAGATCAAACTGCAGTAGATAAATTAATGATTGAAATTGATGGAACTCCTAATAAGTCTAACCTTGGAGCAAATTCAATCCTTGCAGTAAGTCTTGCAACTGCTAGAGCATCAGCAAATGCTATAGACATTCCCCTATATAGATATCTTGGAGATCCATTATCGAATCTTCTTCCAGTCCCATTGATGAATGTAATAAATGGTGGTGCTCATGCACCAAATAGTCTTGATTTTCAGGAATTTATGCTTGTCCCACATGGAGTTAATAATTTTAGTGAATCATTAAGAATGGGTACTGAAATTTTTCACTCATTAAAATCATTACTTGATCAAAAAGGCCTATCTACTGCTGTAGGCGATGAGGGAGGATTTGCCCCGAATTTGTCATCAAGCGAAGAGGCAGGGGACCTATTATTAGAGGCAATTCAAAAAGCCGGGTTTAAGCCTGGTGAGCAGGTATCTTTAGCTTTAGATGCCGCTAGTACTGAATTTTATAATGATGGTACTTACAAATATGAAGGGAAAAGTTTAAATAGTTCTGAAATGATTTCATATCTTTCAAGATTAGTTTCTAATTATCCAATAGTTTCAATAGAGGACGGTTTAGCTGAGGATGATTGGGAGGGCTGGTCAGAATTAAACAAAGAATTAGGAAATAAGGTTCAGCTTGTAGGTGATGATTTATTTGTTACTAATACAGAAAGATTAAGGAGAGGGATTTTCGAGAAATCTGCCAATTCAATCCTAATAAAGGTAAATCAAATTGGAACATTAACTGAAACTTTGGAAGCTATTGAGTTAGCTAAAATGTCTGGTTTCACAAGTGTTATTAGTCATAGAAGTGGTGAGACTGAAGATACAACAATTGCAGATTTATCTGTCGCAACAAGAGCGGGTCAGATCAAGACAGGCTCTTTGAGCAGAAGTGAAAGGATTGCAAAATACAATAGGCTTTTAAAAATTGAGGAGGAATTAGGAAATCAAGCAAGATTCGCTGGAGCTTTAGGTTTAGGTCCCAAAAATATATAGTTTTTAGCGCTTAAGTTTTTCTAAACGTGAGCCTTTTCTCATACTTAATTGGCATTTGATCCAATCAATACTTATTGGCAGTGCAAAAAAAAGTGGCAACAATGCAAAATTATTTTGTTTATTGGTTACAAGTAAAGCAGATGCAATTGATAAGCTACCTATAAGAATTGAATGGCCTAAAGTTTTTTGAGCAGTAAACATTTTTTTGAATTGCCTATCAGACTCTCCCATTCTTATTTGCAATTGTAAATCGCCCTGCTCTAATCTTTCTAAACTTTCATCTATTCTTTTGGGAATGCCAACGGCTTTTGATCCTAGTTCACCTACTTGCCTTCCAAATTGGTTAATTAAATCGTTGGGAGTTTGATTATTTGAAGTCATAAGTTCTATTAAATAAGGCTTGGTAACTGATACAAGGTTAAACCCTGGATCGAGCATTCTACCAACTCCTTCAAAAGTTGATAAAGCTCTCATCACAAAGATTAAATCTACTGGTAGTTGAAATGGTGTTTCATAAACAAGTTCGTATAAGTCTCCAGATAATTTTTCAATAATATTTGGACTAAATGGTGGAGTTAAGGCTTCTTTAAGCATCAATCTAACTAATCTTCTCACTGGTCCTACATCAATATCTTTTGAAATTAGCCCAGCTTGTTGTAATTGACTGACAAGTGATGAGGCGTCTCTTAAAGCAGCAGCCTTAACCATCCCCCCTAATCTTGTTTGAAGATTATTTGAGATATTGCCCATCATTCCAAAATCATAAAAAATCAAATTTCCTTCATTTGAAACTGCTAGATTTCCTGGATGAGGGTCTGCATGAAAAAAACCATAATTTACTAATTGTTTTAAATAACTGATGGCGCCTATTTCTGCAATTTTAGGTAAATCAATTTCTTTTGATTCTAATTTTTTTAAATCACTTATTTTTGTTCCTTCTAGGTAACTTAAACAAAGGACTTTTTCACTGCTCATATCCCAAATTACTTCCGGAACTTCAACATTTTCATCATCAAGAAATTGCTGCCTAAATCTTGCGGCATATTGTGCTTCACAATTAAAATCAAGCTCCTTCAATAGAACTTTTCTACACTCTTTAGCAATCTCAACCCAGTTTCTACCTCGACTCCAATTCTTATTTTTCTGCAATAATCCTGCTATTTGCTGCATTATGCCCAAATCCATAACAAACAATTCTTTTAAATTAGGTCTTTGAACTTTAAAGACTACTTTCTTACCATTTTTTAAAGTCGCCCTATGGACTTGAGCTAGTGATGCTGATCCAACAGGATCACATATTATTTGATCTATCTCATTAAATTTAGATCCTAGTTCTTCTCTTATAGTTTCTTCAACTTGTGCAAATGAAAAATTAGGAACTTGATCCTGCAATTTAGACAATTCCTGTACCCAGGTATTAGGAATTAAATCAGGTCTCGCTGATAATAATTGTCCAATTTTTATAAATGCTGATCCAAGCTTTATTAATTGATTAGTAAACCACCTAGCTCTTTTAATTTGGACCCTACTTTTTTCATTTTTATTAGTTTGAAAAATTGTAAATCTAATATTATCTATCCATAAATTTATTAAAAGCGAAATAAGAGTTATCCAAATCAGAAGGGCCCTCTTCAATTTTTTTGAACGATAATGAAAAATGTTATAACTCATTTAATTTGATTATTTATGGTTTGATTAAATAGATCAATTTGCTTATTGATACCTTCAATTTCATTTAAAGCTTTTTTTATTTTTGAGTTTTGATAAGTATTTGTAGATTCATTTTCTTGAATATTTTCGGCTTTTTTTAGTCTTGATGCTTCTTCGATTATGGATTCTTTTAAACTATCAAATTCTTTTTTGAAAATTTCTGGAGCATCTTGAGCAATATTTGTTGCTTCTTCAATTTTTTCAACCAATATTTCATTTAATTTTTCGGTTACTTTCTTAATGGTTGCTTTTAAAAGGTAATCAGAGTTGGTCATGAAAAATATAATGTTTCAACGGCGATTGATTTTCGATATGACCTAATAATAGATCAATACAGAACATTTCACGTAACTGATCATTTTGATAAATAATTTTTTATGTTTTTCCTATGTAAGTTTGTTTCTATATTAAGCTTTTTTCTCTTTTTTCTCTTAACTTATATCTATATAAAGGTTCAGGTATTTACTTTAAAAATATCTTCTAACCAAGAACTCATCTAATTAACTACTAAAAAGGAGTTTTTAAAATTGGAAATCATTGAGTCAGATGTAGTTATTATCGGAGGAGGCCCAGCAGGATGTACTTGCGCACTTTATACATCTCGTTCAAACTTAAAGACGGTAATTCTAGATAAAAATCCATCTGTTGGAGCCTTAGCAATAACTCATCAAATAGCTAATTATCCAGGTGTTCCTGTTGATATAAGTGGAGAGAAATTACTTACTCTAATGAGAGAACAGGCTGTGCAATACGGCACAGACTATATAAGAGCGCAAGTGTTTGGAATAGACGTTAGTGGAGAATGGAAAATGGTTTATACGCCCGAAGGCACTTTCAAAGCTAAAGCACTTGTACTTGCAAGTGGAGCCATGGGTAGGCCTGCATCATTTAAGGGCGAAGCGGATTTTCTTGGTAAAGGAGTAAGTTATTGTGCGACATGTGATGGAGCTTTTTATAAAAATAGAGAAGTTGCCGTTGTTGGAGTGAATAAGGAGGCAATTGAAGAGGCAACTGTTCTAACTAAATTTGCATCAACTGTCCATTGGATTACATCAAGTGATCCTAAAACTGATAATGAAGAAGCTATGGAATTGATGGATAATTCAAATATAAAACATTGGAGTAGAACAAGATTATTGGAAATATTGGGCGATGATATGGGTGTAAATGGGGTTGTTGTAAAAAATAAACAAGAAGAAAAGCCTATCAATTTAAATTTAGATGGAGTGTTTGTCTATATGAGTGGTTCAAAGCCAATTACTGATTTTTTAGGGGATCAAATTGCTTTAAAAGAGGACGGAGGAGTTATTGTTGATGACTTTATGTCTACAAACTCTGATGGAGTATGGGCTATTGGAGATATAAGAAATACACCATTTAAGCAAGCCGTAGTTGCGGCTTCAGATGGATGTATTGCTGCAATGTCAATTGATAGATACTTAAATAGTCGAAAAAATATAAGAGTAGATTGGATTCATTCTTAAAAATAAATATTGCTTCTTTAATTTAAAGGGGTGTTGCTTCAGAAATATAAGCAACTCCTCCGTAGTAGCTTAAATCATCCCTAATGTTATCTCTCATTTTATCTATTAATTCTTGCTCACAAAAAACAATTACATGAGCATTTGCACCTAATCCTGTAAATTCCATATCTTCAGTAACAACTCTTTCAGGCCCTCTGCCTGTGGCGTGTTTCATAACTGTATATCCAGGAACATTTGCTTTTTCTAATGTTTTAATGATTGCATCTAGTTCTCTTTCACTAAATATCAAGTCTAATCTTTTCATTTTTATAGAGGGGACAATGGGATAATGGTATTTACTAAACTCATATATATGGGAATGCCAAGAACTATATTGAATGGGAAAGTCAGACCTAGTGTAGTTGAAATATAATAACTAGATTTGGCTTCTGGAACTGTCATCCTCATCGCTGCAGGAACTGCTAAATAAGAGGCGCTTGCACATAAAACCACAAATAAAAGTGCGTTGCCAGGTCCTAAAGATAAAAATCTTGCAACGAAAACACCAATAAATGCGTTAAACAAAGGCATAAAAATGGCAAAGCCAATCAAGAACGAACCCGCATTTTTCAGTCTCGGCAATCTTTGAGCAGCAACTATTCCCATATCTAACAAGAAGAAGCATTCTGCTCCATAGAATAATTGTCCAGTGAAAGGCTCCATTTTTGCAATCCCTGAGGGATTACTGGAAGCAGTGAGAAATCCTACAATTAAGCTTGAGAGCAATAAATAAACTGATCCATTTAAAAGTGATTCGTGTAATATTGCGCTCAGATGCATTTTTCTTGATTTTGGTCTATTTTTGGGAGCTGCAAATTTCACAAGTAATAATCCAACAATTATTGCAGGAGATTCCATTAAAGCTAAGGCGCCTACCATAAACCCATCAAAAGCTATTTTTTGACTTTCTAAAAAACTTTCTGCAGAAATAAATGTAACAGCACTAATAGAACCATATGCTGCTGCTATTGCGGCTGAATTAAAGACATCAAAATTAAATCTTAGAATTAAAAATCCAATCAGAGGTATTAGTAGTGACATAAGTATTGCAGCGCTTAAAGTTGGCAATACTTGATCTGTAAATCCACTTTTCTGTATCTCTATACCTCCTTTAAACCCAATAGCTAAGAGCAAATATAAGGAGAAGAGTTTAGGCAATGGAGCTGGTATTTCTAAATCAGATTTAAAGAGTACTGATATTGCTCCAATTAAAAAGAAAAGAACTGGCGGGGCTAATACATTTTGCAGAATTGGATTTATTTCCATAAATTATTAGGCTATTTCATTTAGAGCGGTTTCTAAAGCTTCTTTTCTTGTCTCTATGATGCCTTCAACTCCAAACTTAGCTAATCTATCTTTTACTTTTTCATTTGCTCCAGCAACAAATGCTTTTCTGGAATTATTTTTTGCTTCTTGCATCATATCCTCTATCGCGAGAGTCGCTGTTACTCCAAGTCTTGGCACATCAGTGATATCTAATATTAAAACCTTGTAGTTTCTTACTAGCATCATTCTCTCAGATATACCTTTAGCCGCTCCAAAACTAAGTGGCCCTTTGAGTCTAAATAACATTACTTCTCCTGCACATCTATCTAGTAAAGCTTTTTCATCAGTAGGTAATGCATTTTTAGCTTGATCATCTTTTGATAAAGGATTATCCTCATCCATACCTTCTAGTTGAGTTTCAGTTATTGAATCAATAGTGAGCATATTTGCTATGAATACTCCGACTAAAACTGCCCAAATTAAATCCCAAAAAACAGTCATTAAGAGTACTCCGTACATTACAACTGAAGTTTTTAAAGATAATTTGTGAGCCCTTCTCAAGAACCCCCAATCAATAATATCTAGACCAACTTTTATAAGAATTCCTGCTAGCAACGCAGTTGGTATCTGCTCAGCTAAAGGACCTGCGCCAACTAAAACTATCAACAAGACAACTGAGTGAACCATTCCAGAAATGGGAGTTGATCCTCCAGATTTAACATTAATTACTGTTCTCATTGTCGCTCCAGCTCCAGGTAAGCCTGAAAACAAACCTGCAACAGCATTTCCTATACCTTGACCAATAAGTTCTCTATCAGAATTATGTTTTGTTTGCGATATATTGTCTGCCACTAGAGATGTTAGTAAGGAGTCAATAGCCCCAAGTACTGCGAGAACTAATCCTGCCTTAAAAATAATTGGAAAATATTGATTAAAACTTGGGAAATTTAATGATGGAACTCCCCTAGGAATTACTCCAATTCTATCAATAGCTCCATCTCCAAAAATTAATATTGATATTGGAGTAACTATCAAAAGGGCTAAGAGAGGAGAAGGAACCCATTGACTTATTTTTCTTGGAGTTAGAAATACTATACCTAGCGTCATTATTGCTACTCCAATAGCAGCACCGTTTGGCTGGAAATTTGAAAATACAGTAGATAAAGATTCAACTACTCCACCTCTAGTGCTAATTCCTAGTAATGGCCCAATCTGAAGTGCAATGATTATTACTCCAATACCAGACATAAATCCTGAAACAACAGAATATGGAACTAAAGTAATGTATTTACCTAGTTTTAAAATCCCGAATAATATTTGAAGCAAGCCGCCAATGACTACAGCTGCCATAACTAAAGGTAATATTTGTCCTGCAGAAAGATCTCTTGGGACTCCTACTGCAGCTAAGCCTGCAACTACACCTGCAACAGTTACACTCATGGGACCGGTCGGTCCACTAACTTGAGCAGGTGTGCCTCCAAATAATGCTGCTAAAAAACCAACTACTACTGCTCCATATAATCCATAAATTGCTCCGCCAGGTCCTAACGCAGCATTACCAAAAGCAAGAGCGAGAGGTAAAGCCACTACTGCAGCTGTGATGCCTCCAAGAATATCGCCTCTTACATTTTTCAAATGAAAACCATTAATTATTTTCAAAGATGCTCTCCTTAAAATAAATACTTAACTAGAAAATATTATCTCTTTATGACGTAAATTTGTGAAAAATGAAGAATGTGCAAAATATTTTTGTAACTTTTTTTGCTCTTATTAAATAAATTTTAGTTAATTTTCCTGAACAAAAGTAGTCTCTGATTGATTTATGTGCGAGGCAAGCGATTAATGTATTAGATAAATATTTTTTTAATTTAGATAATATTCAAATGAATTCGATTATTCGTCCAAGAAGATTAAGAAGAACTAAGGCAATTAGAGAAATGGTTAGAGAAAACCATTTGGCGGCATCGGACTTTATCTATCCATTATTTATTCATGAAAAAGATTTTAAAGAGGAAATTTCCGCAATGCCCGGAACTTACAGATGGGATATTAATGGCTTATTAAAGGAGGTTACTAGGGCATGGGAATTAGGAATTAGATGTGTGGTTCTTTTCCCAAAAATTAACGATAGCTTAAAGACTGAAGATGGAGCAGAATGTTTTCATGAGGACGGTTTAATACCTAAAGCTATTCGAATATTAAAAAAAGAGATTCCAGAAATGGCAATAATGACAGATGTTGCCTTGGACCCTTACTCGTGTGATGGACATGATGGCTTAGTTGATGAAACTGGAAAAATATTGAATGATGAAACAATTGAAATTTTAAAAAAACAAGCTTTAACTCAAGCGAGAGCTGGAGCAGATTTTATTGGCCCTAGTGACATGATGGACGGGAGAGTTGGAGCAATTAGGTCTGCTCTTGATAGTGAAGGATTTAGTGATGTGGGTATAATTAGTTATACAGCTAAATATTCATCTGCTTATTATGGTCCGTTTAGAACTGCTTTAGATTCGGCTCCTAGAGAAAATAGTAAGAAAGTAATTCCAGACAATAAGTCTACATATCAAATGGACCCTGCTAATTCAAAAGAGGCTTTAATTGAATCTGCATTGGATCAGTATGAAGGAGCTGATATTTTGATGGTAAAACCAGGAATTTCATATTTGGATATTGTTTACAGACTAAGCACATTTTCTAATAAGCCCATAGCTGCATACAACGTTAGTGGGGAGTATTCCATGGTCAAGTCTGCTGCTATGAAGAACTGGATTAACGAAAAAGATATTGTTTTAGAGACACTGCTTAGTTTTAAAAGAGCAGGAGCAAAATTAATACTCACTTATCATGCTTGTGATGCATCTCAATGGTTGCAGGATACTTAAAAACTCATTATTAACAAAAATTTGTTTTATTCTTAGATTAGTAATAAATTAATTGCTTTGTTTTGAAGTTTTCACAAGGAGTAAATAGGATTGGTCACATTGCACTTAGAGTAGAGAATCTCGAAAGGGCGAAATCTTTTTATATTAAGCTGGGTATGAATTTGGTTTGGGATGATAAAGATTGGTCTTATTTAGAGGCTGGTAAAGGGAAAGATGGACTTGCGTTGTTAGGCCCTAGCTACAAAGCTGCGGGACCTCACTTTGCTTTTCATTTTGAAAATAAAAAAGAAGTGGAAAATATTCAAAATGATTTAAAAAACTCTGGTGTAAAAGTTGGTCCTTTACATGAGCATAGAGATGGAACAGCATCTTTTTATATGAAGGATACTGAAGGAAACTGGCTTGAGATGCTTTATGTTCCTCCTGAAGGGATTCAATCGAATGTTTGATTCTTTTTTTGTATGCAAGAGAAAAGTTATTCTAAAAAATCATATTCAAATAACACCTTAGAAGAAGAATCTATAAACCTTTTAGAGTGGGATTCATTAAAAACGCATTTATCTTCATTCGCCTCAACGGAAATGGGTAAACGATCAATTTTAAGTTTTGTTATACCTTCAGAATACGAAGCATCTAAAAGACTTTTGAATGAAACTGTTGAAATTAATGAGCTAGAAAAAAATTTAGATAAATCAATAAGTTTTTCTGGTGTTTTTGATATTAGTAGAAATATTGAAATTTGTTCGAAGGGAGGTGTAATTTCATCTTCTGAATTGTTAGAAATAGCGAAAACAATTGCTGCAGCAAGAAATTTAAAAAAAATCTCATTAGATTTTGAACAAAGGCCTTATATTTCATCATTCACAAAAAATTTAATTGACCATCAGAATATCGAAACGATTTTTAAAAAAGGCATTGAATCGAATGGAAGGATTTCAGACAATGCTAGTAATGAACTATCTATTCTTAGAAAAGAATTTTTATCTAAGAAACTTGAAAGAAAAATATTAGTTGAGAAATTTATTCAAAAGAATTTAGCTTATTTACAAGATACTACTATCGGAGATCGATATGGAAGGCCTGTTTTAGCAGTGAAAGTTAATTATGTAGATAAATTTAAAGGAATAATTCATGACTCTTCATCTTCAGGAAATACAGTATATTTTGAGCCTGAAAGTGTAGTAACTAAAGGTAATAAGATTGCTTCTTTAGAGGCTAGGATCACAGCAGAAGAATTTAAATTACTTAAGAAATGGTCTCAGGTTGTTAGTGATAATTCCAAAAATCTGTTTGAAATGGCATCCATTTTATTAAGATTAGAAAATGCCCTAACTCGTTCAAGATATTCGAAATGGATTGGAGGTAAAACTCTTACATTTGAGAAAAATCCTATTATTTCTTTAATTGGTTTTTCTCATCCATTATTGATTTGGGAACATAAGAAAAATGGAGCCCCTCCACCAGTAGCTGTTGATTTTTATATAAATAGAAATATTAAGGTTGTAGCTATTACAGGTCCAAATACTGGAGGTAAAACAGCAGCTTTAAAAGGTTTGGGCTTGTCTTTACTAATGGCTAGAGCTGGATTATTGATACCTTCAACTAATAATCCTATTATCCCTTTTTGTCCAAATATATATGTGGATATAGGAGATAATCAATCATTAGAAGAAAATTTATCTACCTTCAGTGGGCATATGTCCCGCATAAAAGAGATATTAGATTCACTTGATTATAAGAAAGGATTATCAGTTGTTTTGTTAGATGAAATTGGATCTGGCACAGATCCTCTTGAAGGAAGTGCTCTTGCGATGGCTTTATTAAAAGAATTTGCAAATAAATCTGATATCACTTTGGCAACTACACATTATGGAGATATTAAGGCTTTAAAATATAACGACTCAAGATTTGAAAACGTATCAGTTGCCTTTGATGAGGAATCTTTGAAGCCAAAATATATACTCAACTGGGGTATTCCTGGGAGAAGTAATGCTTTGTCAATTTCAAAAAGAATTGGTCTCGATGAAAGCATACTCAATGAAGCTGCAAATTATCTTAAGCCAAAAGAAGTTGACAATATTAACAGTATTATTAAAGGACTTGAGGAAGAGAGGATTAAACAACAAAATTCTGCAGAAGCTGCTGCAGAATTGATTGCAAGGACTGAAATATTACATGATGAACTGAAGAGAAATTATGAATATCAAAAAATAAATGCTCAAAAAATCCAGGAAATTGAAAGGTCTAAATTATCAAAACATATTTTATCCGCTAAAAAAGAGGTGATAGATTTGATTAAAAAATTAAGAGATAAAAATGTTAATGGAGAGGATACGAGAATTATTGGAAAAAGATTAAAGGAAATTGAGACGGAACATTTAACCCAAAAAAAATCAGAAAAGTCAATATCATGGAACCCTCAGGTAGGCGATTTTGTAAAGATTAAAAGTCTAAATAGTACGGGACAAATTGTAGATTTAGATAAAAAAGGTGGTTTTTATGAAATTAAATGTGGTTCCTTTAGAAGCACATTATCTGTAAATGACTTTGAAGGTATTAATGGAGAAAAGCCGAATTTCAAAAGGTCAAAAATTGAGATCAAGTCTACGAGAGAAGATTTTTCTTTTTCTAAAATTAGAACGAGTAAAAATACAATTGACGTAAGAGGGTTAAGAGTTCATGAAGCCGAAATAATTATTGAGGAGAAAATTAGAAAATTTCATGGACCGTTATGGATTGTTCATGGAATTGGCACAGGGAAATTAAAGAAAGGACTAAGAAATTGGTTATCAGGTTTAAATTATGTTGATAAGATTGAAGATGCAGCCAACAACGAGGGTGGTCCTGGTTGCAGTATTGCGTGGATAAAATAAAATTTAAAATACCTAGAAAACAATTTAATAATCGTATTAAGTGCAATTTATTGATCAAGCCAACATTATTCTTAAAGCTGGAAAAGGTGGAAATGGAATAGTTTCATTTAGAAGAGAAAAATTCGTTCCTGCTGGAGGACCTTCCGGGGGAAATGGTGGCAGAGGGGGTTCAGTTATTTTAATGGCTGATAATAATCTTCAAACATTATTAGATTTCAAATTCAAACGTGAAATAATTGCTGAAGATGGATGCAAAGGAGGTCCTAATAAGAGATCAGGTGCTTCAGGTGAGGATACAATCCTTAAAGTACCCTGCGGTACAGAAATAAGGGATATTAAAACGGGGATTATTTTAGGAGACTTAACTAAACATAAAGAGAGTTTAACTATTGCCATTGGAGGAAGGGGTGGACATGGTAATGCTTACTATTTAAGTAATCAAAATAGAGCCCCAGAATCATTCACTGAAGGAAAAGATGGTGAAATATGGGAGGTTCAATTAGAACTAAAACTTCTTGCAGAGGTTGGAATTATAGGTCTTCCAAATGCTGGGAAAAGTACCTTGATTTCTGTTGTATCATCTGCCCGTCCAAAAATTGCAAATTATCCTTTCACAACCTTAATACCTAACTTAGGTGTAGTAAGAAAAATTGATGGTAATGGTTGCCTTTTTGCGGATATTCCTGGATTAATATCAGGGGCAGCTGATGGAGTAGGTTTAGGCCATGATTTTTTAAGGCATATCCAAAGAACGAAGATACTTGTTCACTTAATTGATGCAATTGCAGAAAATCCTTTACATGATTTTGAGATAATTGAGCAGGAATTAAAAAAATATGGAAAAGGTCTATTAAGTAAAGAGAGGATAATAGTATTGAATAAAATGGAGCTGGTAGATGATGATTATTTGAAAATAATTTCAAAAAAGTTAGAAGATTTATCTAAAAAGAAAGTTTTAGTTATTTCTTCATCTTTAAAAAAAGGTTTATCTTCACTGCTCTCTGAAGTATGGAAAAGGATCTAGCTTAAATTTAAAATTTTTTTGTAAAAAAAAACACTTGATTTAATAATGAAAATTAGTCATAAATAAGATACCTCTTTAAACACAATATGAATTTCTATACTTGCTTTGATCAACAAGGAAAAATAATAGCTAGATGTCAAACTATTCAAGATATTGAGGTTTTGAAGAAAATGGGAAGACCAATTGTAGAAGTCAAAGAAATGAAAAATGAAGAGTCGGTTGTATGTTCACTTACAGGAAGTCCATCCGACTTTAATAGAGATTACTAATGAGAATTAATAAAAAAAAAAGGGCTTTAGGAGCCCTTTTTTAATGCATTATCTATCAAAATGAAACTTAATCATCATAAACAAGACATTCTGGTTCATCCGGGTTGGCATCGCAGAATAGTTCCAAAGCATTAGGGTCATGTTTATCATCTGGATGATGATCCTTATACTCTTCGAGTTCTTTTAGCTCTTCAGTTAAATGTCTGACCTTTGGAAGATTGCCCTCTGCTTTTGCAGATTCGATTTCCGATTGATCTTTTTGGATGTGTTCGTCAATGGATTTCATTTTAAGCTTTTCGTACTTTAGTAGACATACATAACATAGTTAATTTCTAATGAAATTGCATTATCTATGAACTAAATAAGTGTTCATTACAACATCATTTTTTTTTAAATTGATTTATTTATTTTTTTAGGCCTCTACTTTCATTATTTCCTTTAAAGATGGTAAAACTGGGATTATTTGATTTGGGTTTAAGGGGAATAAAGCTTTGTAGTAATCTTTTTTCCATTCATTGTCGAAGCATGTCCTATTTACGTTGGATAACTTATAGAATTTTAATCTCCATTCAATAATCTTTTCAAAACTTGATAGTTCTTGCTCAGTACATTTGAAAAGTTTGCTATATATCAATTCCCATCTTATAAGCGTTGGAAAAAGGTAAATATCTGCGTAGGTTAACTCTTCTCCTAATATCCAGCCCCCTTTATTTTTCTGTAGTAATTTTTCAATTTCATTTATAGCTGCGAAAAGATTTTTACTTGCTTTTTCGTAAGCTGACTGGTTTCTGGCGAAACCACATTTATATACGCCATCATTAATGCTGTTATTAATTAAATCTAAAAAATTTTCATTACCATTATTAATACTTAATGCCTGATATTTAGATTGAATTTTTATTGAATTGAGTAGTCTTATAATCTGTGAACTTTCATTAGACAGAATATTTACTTCATCTTTTACAAAGCTAATTAAGAGAGGTAATGTCGCTCTAAAAATAATCTTTTTATTAGCTTTTTTGTAAAGGTCTGAAAGTCTTATACATCCCTTAATCTTTGTATTGAAAATCCATTCGCCGTGCTCAGTATCTGCCTTTAAAAAAATTACTTTAACTTTTTTAGATAAATCTTTTATTTCGTGTACGAGTAAAGTTCTTTGACACCATGGACAAGAATGACCTACTAATAAAAAAATTTTTCCATTCTCATTATTAATATCGTATTCACTATTAATGGTTATACCTTTAAGCCTTTTATAATTACCATGTAAATCTGATGGCGCGAAGCCATTCATTAATTGGGTCCAAAACCAAAACCAGAATTTTCTGGAGGCCTTTATAAGGTATTTATTTTGCATAAAATTTTATTTTTAAAGAAAAAATGACTGTTCAAAGAATACTTATCGTTTCAGGCACTCATGGGAATGAAATTAATCCTGTTTGGGCTGTTAAGCAATTTAATAGAAATGAAAATAGTTTAAATAATGGTATTGAGTATGAGTACATCATAGGTAATCCTGCAGCCTATGAAAAAGGTTTTAGGTATATAGATGCAGATTTAAATAGATCTTTTAAAGAAAGTGAGAATTTTGATCAACACAAGAATAGCTTTTATGAAACTAATAGAGCCAATTTTTTAGTAGATGAATTTGGAATTGACGGATCTAAACCCTGTCAAATTGCAATCGATTTGCACACTACTACTGCAAATATGGGAACAAGCATTGTTATGTATGGGAGGAGATCCAAAGATTTTTGTTTAGCTGCATTACTGCAGAACAAATTTGGATTGCCTATTTATTTGCACGAAAAAGATAAAGCCCAAACAGGCTTTCTTGTAGAAGCTTGGCCATGTGGTTTAGTTATTGAAATAGGAGCTGTCGCACAAAATTTTTATGATCAAACCATTATAAATAGATTCTCTCTAATAATTAGCTCCTTAAGGGAAGAGATAGATAAATTAAAAAATAAACTTATAGAACTTCCAAAGGAATTAGTGGTACATGTTCATCAAGGGAGTATAGATTATCCAAGAGATGAAAAGGGAGATATTGATGGCATAATTCATCCTGAGAGAATAAACCAAGATTGGAAAATGATTAAAAAAGGAGATCCATTATTTCTGGATAGCCAAGGGTTAATCCACAAGTATGAAGGGGACCAATTGATTTGGCCTGTTTTTATTGGAGAAGTTGCATATAAGGAAAAAAAAATTGCCATGAGCTATACAAAAAAAGAAGTGATTTGTTCCAAAAAACAATGGGTTCAAGAGTTTGAAAATTTTTAAATTAAGAAACCGGAACAATAAATCGTTAAAACTAATAAGGATTTTTTATTTTATAGATAAGTTTATTTAATATTTAATACTTTTATTTTTTTTCTAATTTTTAACACCTTAAAAATCTAAATTCTTTCACTCCAATAAATAACAGCTCCAAAAGCCTCTAATTGCAGTCTTCTATGCTTAGCCTCTCTTAAGGAAACTACCTCTTTAGATCTTTTTCCGTTAAGAAGCCATTCGATTATTACCAAGTTGAATCCTCAATAACAAAGAAAATCTTAAGACATGGAAGTCCTTTTCTCCTGTTTTCCAAAAAATAAGTTTACTTAAAGAAAAAAAATTTACACATTTTTAGCGATTTTGGTCTAAAATCTTCGAAGCGGAATTTAATTTCCGTTTTTATTTACACGTCTCACTTTAGAGACATACTTTACGAACTCATGACAACTATTCAGCAGCAGCGTTCTTCGCTGTTAAAAGGTTGGCCACAGTTTTGTGAGTGGGTAACATCAACTAACAACAGAATTTATGTTGGTTGGTTCGGCGTCTTAATGATTCCATGCCTACTTACAGCAGCGGCTTGCTTCATCGTTGCATTCATCGCAGCACCACCAGTAGACATCGACGGAATTAGAGAGCCAGTTGCTGGTTCATTCCTATACGGAAACAACATCATCTCAGGTGCAGTTGTTCCTTCATCTAACGCTATTGGTCTACACTTCTACCCAATTTGGGAAGCAGCTACTGTAGATGAGTGGTTATACAACGGTGGTCCTTACCAGCTTGTAATTTTCCACTTCCTAATTGGTATCTCAGCATACATGGGAAGACAGTGGGAGCTTTCATACCGTTTAGGTATGCGTCCTTGGATCTGTGTTGCATACTCTGCACCAGTTTCAGCAGCTTTCGCAGTATTTCTTGTATACCCATTCGGTCAAGGTTCATTCTCTGACGGAATGCCTCTAGGTATTTCTGGAACATTCAACTTCATGTTTGTTTTCCAGGCAGAGCACAACATTCTTATGCACCCATTCCATATGGCTGGTGTTGCTGGTATGTTCGGAGGATCTTTATTCTCAGCTATGCACGGTTCACTTGTTACTTCATCTCTAATCAGAGAAACAACTGAGACAGAATCTCAGAACTATGGTTACAAGTTTGGACAAGAAGAAGAAACATACAACATCGTTGCAGCTCATGGCTACTTCGGTCGTTTGATCTTCCAATATGCAAGTTTCAACAACAGCAGAAGTCTTCACTTCTTCCTAGCTGTATTCCCAGTTGTTTGTGTATGGTTAACTTCAATGGGTATCTGCACAATGGCATTCAACCTTAACGGTTTCAACTTCAACCAGTCAGTTGTTGATGCAAACGGTAAGATTGTTCCTACATGGGGTGACGTTCTTAACAGAGCAAACCTAGGTATGGAAGTAATGCATGAGCGTAACGCTCACAACTTCCCACTTGATCTAGCAGCAGCTGAGTCTACAACAGTAGCTCTTTCAGCTCCAGCTATCGGTTAAGCTTAAAGTTCTTAAATTTACAAGCCTCCTTTTAGGGGGCTTTTTTTTGTTTAATTTTCAATTGGTTTCATATAATGTTTATATATAGATAAAACATTTGATATTTCTATGAGTAGTAGTTTTGGAAAAATTTTTCGTGTTAGTACTTTTGGAGAATCACATGGTGGTGCAGTAGGAGTTATCCTTGATGGTTGTCCACCCAAGTTAAAAATAGATATAAATCTGATACAAAATGAATTAGATAGGCGCAGACCTGGCCAAAGTGACATTACAACACCCAGAAATGAAGAAGATAAAATTGAAATATTAAGTGGGATAAAGGAAGGGTTAACACTTGGAACTCCTATAGCAATGTTAGTAAGAAATAAGGATCAAAGACCAGGAGATTATAATAATTTGGAGCAGGTATTTAGACCTTCTCATGCAGATGGTACATATCATCTGAAATATGGAATTCAGGCAAGTTCTGGCGGTGGAAGAGCCTCTGCAAGAGAAACAATTGGGAGAGTAGCTGCTGGTGCTATAGCAAAACAATTATTAAAAACCTTCTGCAAAACTGAAATACTATCTTGGGTAAAGCGTATACATGATATTGATTCTGATATAAATAAAGAAAAGATTTCTCTCAAAAAAATAGATTCTAATATTGTTAGATGTCCTGATGAAAAGGTATCAATAGAAATGATCGAGAGAATTAAGGAATTAAAGCGTCAAGGAGACTCTTGCGGCGGTGTCATTGAATGTCTAGTAAGAAATGTCCCATCTGGTCTTGGAATGCCTGTTTTTGATAAATTAGAAGCTGATTTAGCAAAGGCTTTGATGTCTTTGCCTGCCACGAAAGGCTTTGAAATAGGTTCAGGTTTCTCCGGAACTTATTTAAAAGGAAGCGAACATAATGATGCCTTCATCAAGTCTGATGATATTAGTAAGTTAAGAACAACATCAAACAATTCAGGAGGTATACAGGGCGGAATAAGTAATGGTGAAAATATCGAGATGAAGATAGCTTTTAAACCTACAGCAACCATCGGGAAAGAACAGAAAACAGTAAATGCTGAAGGTAAAGAAGTACTTATGAAAGCGAAAGGGAGACACGATCCATGCGTGCTACCAAGAGCAGTTCCCATGGTTGATGCTATGGTAGCTTTAGTACTTGCTGATCATTTGCTTCTAAATCATGCTCAATGTGGCTTAATAAATAAGTAGTAGTTTTGTTGAATAAATTATATTTATCATTAACTTAATTATTTTTGAGCCACTCATATATTTTTGGATCAAATTTTTTATTTTTGATAGCTTTATCTCCAATTACGACTGCTTTATACCCTAAAGATTTATAAGTTTTTAAATCATTGATTGATAGTCCTCCAGCAGCAATGAAATCAATATTTTTATAGTTGAGTATATTTATCGAACTATCTTTACTTTTTATTGGGTAAATTTTAATAATGTTGCAATTTAAATCTATCGCTTCCTTAAGATCTTTTAAATTATTAATTCCAGGAATTAATAAATAATTTTTTGACTGCGCATAATTGAAAAGATCTTTATCCCAAAATTTCATCATCGAAAAATTTAATCCAATTTTTAAAGAATCTTCTATTGATTGCTTATTAACTATTGAGGCAGAGCCTAAACTAATTCTTGGATATTTAATTTTGATATCGGATACTAAATCAAACCAATTTTCGTTGTTAGACCAACTTATTTCAATATTCTTTAATCCTAATTTTACTAAGCTTTCTAATTCTGCAAAAAATGAATTTCTTATAGAGGTATTTGAGTAAATATTATCTTCAGGTTTTATAAGTAAAAAAAAAGACTTAATTCTCAGGTACTCCGAAAAAGAATCTTTTTTAATATTCATTAAAAATTTGAAATTCCGCGTTAAATATAGTTTGCGACTTTTACTTCTGAGCGGTTAAGCAAATCTTGGATATCTTCAGTATCTATAGTTTCTCTTTCAATTAGCATTTGAGCCATTTCGTCTAGAACACTTCTGTTATCTGACAAAACTTTGGTAGCTCTCTTATAGGCAACATCAACAAGTTCAGAAACTTCTACATCAATAGTTGCGGCTGTGTCTTCAGAGAAGTCTCTTGTAGAACTCATATCTCTTCCAAGAAACATTCCACCTTGTGATTGACCTAAAGCGACTGGACCTATTTTGTCACTCATACCGAATTTAGTGATCATTTGTCTTGCTACATTAGCAACTTGCTGTAAATCATTTGAGGCTCCTGTTGTAACTTCTTCTTCACCATAAACTATTTCTTCGGCAACTCTTCCACCAAGAGCTACAGCCATTTGATTTTGAAGGTAAGAACGAGAGTAAAGACCAGATTCCATTCTTTCCTCACTTGGAGTAAAGAAGGTTAAACCTCCAGCTTGACCTCTAGGAATTATTGAAACTTTTGCTACGGGATCATAATCAGGCATTAATGCTCCAACGAGTGCATGACCAGCTTCGTGATAAGCAACTAACTCTTTTTTCTTATCACTGATGACTCTATCTTTCTTTTCTGGACCTGCCATAACTCTTTCAATGGCATCACCTACTTCATCATTACTTACTTTATCTAAATCTTTTCTAGCTGCTAGTATTGCTGCTTCATTTAAAAGATTAGCTAAATCTGCACCAGTAAATCCTGGTGTTCTTCTAGCGACTTTATCTAAATCAACATCTTTTGAAAGTGTTTTATCTTTTGCATGAACATTTAATATCTGTAATCTTCCAGCGTAATCTGGTCTATCTACTGTGACCTGTCTATCGAATCTTCCTGGACGCATTAAAGCTGAATCTAAGACATCAGGTCTGTTGGTGGCAGCAACAATTATTATTCCTGAATTACCTTCGAAACCATCCATTTCGGTTAAGAGTTGATTTAATGTTTGCTCTCTTTCATCATTTCCTCCGCCCATACCAGCACCTCTTTGTCTTCCAACGGCATCTATTTCGTCAATGAATACAATACAAGGAGCATTCTTTTTAGCTTGTTCAAAAAGATCTCTAACTCTGCTAGCTCCAACACCTACAAACATCTCTACAAATTCTGAACCAGATATTGAGAAAAAAGGTACACCTGCTTCTCCAGCTACTGCTTTTGCTAGTAATGTTTTTCCTGTACCAGGAGGGCCAACAAGAAGAACTCCTTTTGGAATTTTTGCTCCAACTGCGGTAAATCTATCTGGGCTCTTGAGAAAATCTACAACTTCTGTAAGTTCTAATTTTGCACCTTCAACACCAGCAACATCTGAAAAAGTTACTTGTGTAGATGGTTCCATTTGCAGTCTGGCTTTGCTTTTGCCAAAACTCATGGCAGGGTTGCCACCACCAGCATTACCACTTTGTGATCTTCTGAAAAGAAAAAATAGGCCTCCAATCAAAAGTACTGGGAAAATTAAGCTACTTACAGCCTGTTGCCATGGATTGGCTAATTTTGTAGGAGTTACAGCTATGTCTACATTATTCTCAGTCAATATTTTTAATAAATCTTTATCAGGGGCTAAATTGACCTCAGACCTGCTACCGTCATTTTCAACAACTTGAGCTGTGGCATTATCTGGAGATATTAGGACTCTACTGATTTCTTTATCTTGTACTGCCTCTATAAAATCACTATATCTCAAGGTCTTTATAGAACTTTCAGTACTAGGTTTATCAAAAACTGAAGTACCAATGAAAATTACAGTAATAACAGCTAGGACATAAAGTCCTACGTTTCTCCAACGTTTGTTCACGATAAAAAATCTTTAATAAATCTATAATACTAATAATAAAACAATATTAAGAGCGTCTTAGAACATCTACTACACTTTTGAATGCAAACCATTCAGGAATTGGTTCGCCATTCCTCAATTTCTTTCTAAATTCAGTACCACTAAGTTTCATAATTTCATAATTAAATTCTTTAGCTTCTTCAGCTGTTATGTATCCTTTTTCCTTCGTATAAACTAAATTTTTTGAGGGAACAGTTTGCATCATCAATTCATCTGCGCACTTATTCGCAAAATTCTGGGCGTCATATGGACCGTAAAAATCTTCACCAGTTGATGAAGACTTACAACCAGCCATATCTCTACCAATAATAAAATGGGTGCAGCCATAATTTCTTCTTATTATCATATGTTGAAGAGCTTCCCTTGGCCCTGCCATATGCATTGAATAAGGTAAAAAAGCCCATTTTATTCTTTCATCAGATATTTCCTCTTCTAATTCTTTATAGGTCAAATATCTAACTTTCCCAGGGATATCTTCTTGTTGAGTTGGCCCACAAGTTGGATGAACTAAAACAACTGAGTTAGAGGAGACATTATCTGAGAGTAAGGCATTAGTAAATAATTCATAATGTGCTCTATGAATTGGATTTCTGCATTGAAATGCCACTACATCATGATTTGATGGCAGTGTAGATCTAACTTCTTCTGGGGTTTTGCATGGGAATTCTCTAGTTGGTAGTTCGAAACCATAAATTCTTCCTCCTATATAAAATCTCCCTCGCTCGTTAAAAATCATCTTAACAGCAGGATGATCTAAAGAATTAGTACCATAACAAAGTTCAGCTTCTAGGGATTTATCAGGCTCCCACTTAGAGCTAACTTCTAAAACTGCTATTTTTTGTTTTTTATAAGTAAGCAATATTGTCTCTCCAGCTTTTACTTTTTCATTATTTGAATCAAATACAATTGGCAAGCCAAAAAGCAACCCGTTTATATCTCTATGATTTTTAATTACCGAATTGTAGTTATTTTCATCCATAAATCCTTCCAAGGGAGAAAAAGCTCCAACCATCAAAAGTTCTACATCGCATGCATTTCTCTCGCTACATTCAAACTCATAAGTAGCTTTAGAGATAAGATCATTTTTCAGGTTTGTATCTTTGATAATTAAATTTTTTAGTTCCCCTCCATAAGGAGGTATTAGTCCATTAGTATCTCTTCTAATTTTTTGTAATTCCATTTTTTAAATTGATAAATAAAAATTTTGAAAAAAAAAGAGGGTTTTAACCCCCTTTTTCTATTAAGTAGGATTTATGCCTTTCTTCCGTAAAGCTCCCCAATTATTTTTACATCAAGTGGATCCTTTGAACCCATATCTGTATCTGAAGGTTGGATAGCTTCAAAAGTACCAGCAAATTCGTCTGTATCAGAATCTACATTGTTTATTGAAAGAGTAATTACGCCAGTACCGTTTACATCAACTTTGATGTTTTCTTTTGCAAGTTCTTCGTCATCGCCTCCTAATGCTACTAAACCTTGAGCATATTCAACACCAGTATTTTTAGCTCTTGCCTTAGGATCTAGAAAATCACCAGTTCTGTAATTAGGTGTAAAAGTTGAACCACTAACCTCAGTGCCTGGCTCAATAGATGCAGGTAAATCAGCTGTAAGATCTTTTGCTGAGAATGCAAATGGCACCTCTAAACCCCCAGGAGTTAATACAGTAATAAGCTGAAAATCAATGCCACCTTTTTCTGTGAAAGTTCCTGAATCTATATCTCCATAAACTTCTGTCACTGTGGTGTTATTTCTAGGACTAATAATTTTTGTAGAAACAAATTCTGCAGCTTTTCTTTTTGTCCCAGGCACTTTCACATAAACTTCTGTTGGATGCATGCATATTCCTTTAAGGCTATCTCCATTACCTAGAGATATTGATCCGACAAGAGATGAGTCTAATGTAGGACAATCATTAGCTTTCCCTGTGTTAACAACATCTGTGAATTGTGCATTTCCTCTTTCAGAAAAAGCAAATGATTTAACAGGTACGAAAGCAAAAGTTATACAAATTGAAATAACAAAAGCTAAGAAAGAACGAATTCTCATAATTAAAGTTGCAGTAAAGTTCTGTGACAATAGATTAAAGGTCATCTAATAAGTTCAGTACGGATATTACAAGGGAAAGGACTATAAAAGATAGAAATTTTAAATCCTCGAAACAACCCGTAGCTTTTTAGATTTTAAAAAACTGGAATTATTTTAAGCTATCACATTATTTTTAATGATTAAGATTACAAAAAAATACAAATAAAAAGTTTTTTTTATTTTTTTTATGAAATAATTTGGGTTATTATTTTATTCGCTAAATCAATTTTTGATGTTTTGTTAATGTAGTGTTCCATATTTTTCGTATCGAAAAGCCAACCTTCATTTTGTGCCAAAAAGCCAAATCCTTGGCCTTCAAGATCAATTGGATTTGCAAATAGAAAATCACAACCCTTTTGGATAATCTTTTCTTTAATTGTTATTCGTGCTTCTTCGATAGATCCTGTAAAAGCACAAAAGCCTACAAAAACTTGGTTATCTTTTTTTGATTTACTAATTGTTTTTAAAATGTCTGGGACTAGCTCAAAGTTTTTATTCAAATGATCATTAATTTTATATTTTGGAATTTTAGCTGAAGTATAAGAGGTTATCTTGAAATCAGAAACTGCTGCATTCATGAAAAAATAATCGCAATTTGATATTTCATTATTGAGTGCCCTAATTAAATCAACACTAGTTTCAATTTCATATCTTTTTATTCCATCAGTAAGATTTTTATCGATTTTCAGAGGCCCATGGATATATTTTACTTGTGCTCCTCTGAACCTCGCTACTTGAGAAAGAAGTAGGCCCATAGTTCCAGAACTTTTGTTAGTAATGTGTCTTGCCGCGTCAATTTTCTCTGAAGTGCACCCTCCAGTTATTAAAATTTCTTTATTAATTAAATCTTTGCGAAATTCATTTCCTTTGTGTGAAGCTATAAATTCAAGAGCTAATTGAATTAGATCATTTGGAGGTATCTTACCTATGCCAATAGCATCACACGATAAGAGGCCTTCACTTGGTTGCAAAGACAAAACATTTTCGTAATTCTGTAAAGTCTCATAGTTTATTTGGACAGCTTTATTTAGCCACATTTGTGTATTCATTGCTGGTGCAACAATAATTGGCTTTATATTTGCAATTAAGATGCTTGGGATTAATCCTTCTGCATTTCCAGTTACCCATTTTGCTAATGTTGTCGCTGTTAAAGGCGCAATAATTAAAATATCAGCCCAATTACTTAGTTCTATGTGAAGGGGTGTTGATTGACTATTTGACCATTGATCATTTTCTAAAATGCACGGGTTTCTACTCAAGATAGAGAGAGAAAGCGGCTTTATTAATTTTTCTGCATTTTTAGATAAAACGCATCTTATTTCGTAATTTTCTTTCGCTAATTGGCTAACTAATAAAGGAATTCTTACAGCTGCAATACTCCCAGTTATTAATAAAAGAACCTTTATTTTGGAGTCAGTACTTCTAGTTTTCATCGAAAGGTTCCTGATCGAGAAGATGGATATAATTAGTTGTCAATTCAGGTCTATTGATTGCAAGAGCCCTAAGTAAGTGCCAGTCTTTTAAACCATCGAATGGAGTATTATAGTTATCTTCCTCTAGTCTTTTAGCGAGCTGAAGGGTCATTTCTTCATCAAAAGAATTTACTAGTTCCTCACTTATTTTATTTTCAGAAATGAATTTCATATTGAGAAAAACCAATACATCCTAATAATAAAGCCTCAAGTAATTATTTAAAATTGATATGAGTATTAAGTAAATTTTTTAAGGATATGAAAATTTTTAATATTCATAATCTTTTCAAATTATTGTGAGAAATTTATCTTCATTCTCAATCATAAATAAGCAATCTCTCCTTTTCAAAAATATTCTCTCTTAAAATGTTATTGTCTTAATTCATGTCATGTCGCAAACCAAAAGAGAGCAAGTTATCAGTCACATTCGCTATTTAAGAGAAGAGCTCAGAGAGATGCATTTAGGAATAAAAGAAGATGATCTTTTCCCTGAACCAGGCGAGTTAAGAGGATTAATGGCTCAGTTAGAAGCATTGCTTGAATTAATAGAAGGAAATACTAAAATCCAATCAAACTTTGAAGCAGCTTAGTTTAATTCAAAATGGTTCCCAAACCTCAAAACACAAAATTTCAATTAAAAATTGTGGAAAATATTCAGACATTAAGTATTTGGGCTAATAATCCATGGCGAAGATATTCAATTTCATTGATAACACTTTTAATTGGCTATTTCTTTGGAAGTTCTCTTGGTATGGTAAGTGCCGTTGTGGAACTCATGGATCCTATAGCTGCTTTCTTATCAGTAGTTTTTATCGAGATTTTAATAGTTCTCAGAAGAAATTTTAGATTCGAAAGGAAAAAGAAATTTTTAGTACTTTTATTAGATTCTTTAAGATTGGGATTATTTTATGGTTTCTTTACTGAAAGTCTGAAGTTGCTATAAATTTACTTGTTGTGTTTTTGTAATAGATAAAGTAAAGCCATTCTTATAGGGATACCATTCGCAACTTGATTATTAATTAAGCAATTAGGATATTGATCTACTACTTTGCTACTTATTTCAATATCCCTGTTAATGGGACCAGGATGGAGAATTGGGATTTCTTTATTATTCAAAGATAATTTCTCTGGGGTTAAGCCATAATCCAAACTATATGAATCAATACTACTAAGTAAATTCTCCATCATTCTTTCTTTCTGAAGTCTTAAAACAATAATCGCATCTGCAATTTTTATTGATTCTTCCAATGATCTAGAAATTGTTATGGAACCTCTTGATTTAACAGGATCTTTTATTTGATTTGGTGCGGGAGTTTTTAAAAAATTGATAAATTCATCAGGTATTAATGTCTTAGGACCACATAAGATTATGTCTGCGCCGAATGTACTCAAAGCCCAAAGATTAGATCTGGCAACCCTAGAATGATTAACGTCTCCAACTATTAAAATCTTTTTGGAATTTAAAACCCATGGATTCAATGTTTTTTTGGAAAAGAATTTTATTAATGTATAAATGTCAAGCAATCCTTGGCTAGGGTGACTATGTAATCCATCTCCAGCATTAAGAACAGAAGTCTTGGAATTTATTGCATCAAGTTTGTCAGCAATCTCAAAGGTTATGTAACTTGATGAATGTCTGATAACTAATGTATCAGCCCCCATAGCAGAATAAGTTATGGCTGTATCAATTATTGTTTCGCCTTTTGTTAGAGAACTAGAGGATGGAGCAAACGTTTGAACATCAGCAGAAAGCCTTTTTGCTGCAAGTTCAAAACTATTTTTTGTTCTTGTACTAGGTTCAAAAAATAAAGAAGTCACCAAAGACCCTTGTAAGGCCGGTATCTTTTTTGTGCCTGCATTCTTTAGAGCATCAAATCTATTAGCTAATTCAAATACTGACTCATAATCTTTAATTGAAAAATTAGCTAGTGAGTGGATATGTTTATGAGGCCAAATTTGCATTACGCTTAAAAAAGATAAATGATTATTGAAATTTAGGTGTTCTGTCACCTTTTAATCTTTTACTTACACTCCTACTATTTTTGAGATACCAACGCCATTTTATATTTTTTGCCTTTGATATGCCAATTCTCGTGGTTTGAATAAGATCTTTTTCTTTTAGAGTGGAGTCTCGTGGAGAAATCCATAAAGATTTGTTATTAAGAACTTCAAGTGAGTTAAATGAAATGTCTACATTGAATGTTTTAGTTACTAGGCCAGGTCCAGAAGCTAATCTTTCATTCTTATTAGATACAAAAACTGATCTTATCAAGACACCACTCGCAAAATTTTCTTTATCAGTAACTATGTTTAAACAATGATGAATACCATAAGATTTGTAAATATAAAATGTGCCAGGTTTGCCAAATAATGATTTGTTTGATTCAGTCATTTTGCGGTAGCCATGACAGGCCTCTTCTTCCTGTGAATAAGCTTCAGTTTCAACAATTACCCCTTTAACTTGATCTATCTCATTATTTTTTTTTATGAGGTGACAACCTATTAAATCAGGAGCAACAAGCTTAGAGTGCCGATAAAAAAAATTTTTTGGAAATAGTTCTTCTTCTATTTTTTAATATCTATCTAATATCATATTTAGCTGAGAAAAATAATTAAGGCTATTAATTGATATTGATTTTCAAAAAAATGAGATTATTTTTTTAAATTATTTGAAATTCAAAGGATATGTAAATAAGTTGTTCTTAATAAACTATTATTTAATAAGAAAAATATTAAAAGTATGACAAAAATAACTAAAGAGGAAGTAAAAAAAGTTGCTCATTTGGCGAGATTAGAACTTAACGAGAATGAAATTAATAATCATGCAGAACAATTAGAAAAGATATTAGATTATATAAGACAACTTGAAAAAATTGATACAGATGATGTCCCCTGTACAACGAGAGCAATTGAGGTCGTAAATGTATTTAGAAAAGACGAAAAGAAAAATTCTGATTGCAATGAAGAACTTTTAGAATTGGGTCCATCGAGAGAAGATAAATATTTTAAAGTACCAAAAATTATTAATGAATAATTAAGTTAGTTGCTTCCAATAAATGTTTTATTGACTATCTTTAATAAAAATTTTTTTATTTTAAAGCCTGGATATAAATTTATGATTTTTCTTATTTTCCCCCTCTTTTTGCTATGACTCCTTACTCCTATTAATAAATCATAAATAAAGTTAAAAATGTCTTCTTTACTTTCAAATATTCCTACCCTTTGAGGGGAACCTTTTCTATCCAATAAAGGCTTGGTTTTTTCATAAGCTATTTTGTATTCAAACCAAGGAATCGAAGGCCAAAGATGATGAATGAGATGGTAATTTTGTCCCATTATTACTAAATTCATAAATTTGCTTGGATAAACTCGAGAATTTATCCATTTATTTCTTGATCGAAATGGTCTATGGGGTAAATAATCAAAAAATATTCCTAAAGTGACTCCTACCATTAATGCTGGGCCGAACCATAAATTATAAATTAAATTCATAAAGTCAAACTTCAAACCAGCCAAGATAATTGTTATGAATACTGATCTTTCAATTCCCCATTGTAATAATTCATATCTTCGCCAGAGTTTTCTTTGAAAGAAAAACACCTCATGATAAAAAAATCTTGGAGCAATTAGCCAAATTGGACCAAAAGTACTGACAATATGATCTGGATCATTTTTGGGGTGATTTACGTGAATATGATGTTGTAAATGAACTCTCGTAAAAACTGGGAAGCTAAATCCTAATAGGATAGCTGAGCCATGGCCCATTGCTTGATTTATCCAAGGAACTGGATGAGCAGCTTTATGACAGGCATCATGAATAACAGTACCTTCAATATGTAAAGCTAAAAAAGCAGTGGCGACAAGTAAAGGTAAAGGCCAAACACCTCTATACCATTGCCATATGCTAAGAAAAGCGAGAAAATAACCGCCAAAAAATAAACCTAATGTTGGATTCCAAAAACTTGGCGGATCTACGTAATTTTTAATCTCTTTTTGCCAATTAAATGTTTTTGAAGAATTAGTATTTTTCGTTGTAATTTTACTGGTTAAGTTTGAAATCGTTTCTTTTATTCTTTAAATAATATAACTAATATTTTAAGTTGATTGCATGCTCAAAGATAAAAAATTTCTTTTAGGAGATTTTTAGCTTTATTTTAATGTGTCAGATTAATCATCTTAAGAAAAAAAATTTTTAAAATAAACCCTCTTTCCATTATTATTTTATTTGAGCGGTCGTGGCGGAATTGGTAGACGCGCGAGTTTTAGGTACTCGTATCTTCGGGTGTGGGAGTTCAAGTCTCCCCGACCGCACTTAAGGAAACTCTGATAGATAGTTTGTTTATTGATATCAACTCTTATAATTTAATTAAGTGTTTAAGTTAATGAATAGTTCAATATTTTATTTGGGAACTTTTTATATTTTAGTTGGCACCATTTTTCTAACTGTACCATTAATTTATCTTGAGCTGGGTAAACCAAAAGACTTAATAAAAGCTTTTTTAAATTTATTAATAGGTTTGATATTAATAATTAAAAATAAAACTCTAGATGAATCATTTTTTGTAATTTTCCTTTTTTTAACAGTACTAGTTATTTTTTATCTAGCAGAGCTTTTTTTATCTAGATGGTACCAATTGACAGATAACGAAAAGAAAAAATTAATTACCTTTTTGGAGTTTAAAAATAACTTTTTGAAAATATTAGAATCTATTAAAATGGTATTTGGCGATTTCAAGAAACCTTCAAATTTTTTTAATTTTGGTAGCAATATTAAAAATACAACCCAAAAGAAGTGGGTAAGAAATGATAAAAATGATAATATAAAAATCTGAAATCAAATAAATTGGTTATTTGAAACATCCCAAAAAAACTACAGGTCAATTAAGAAAGAATATAATGAATTAGATTTATTTAAATAATTCTTTTGATCACCAATATTTTTTATATCGTCGTATGAAATCTCAAAATAGCAAAGAACAAAAATCAGACTTTTCTTACAAAGAAACTTTAAATTTATTAAAAACTGACTTCTCAATGCGTGCTAACTCGGTTGTAAGAGAACCTGAGATACAGAATTTTTGGGCTAACAATGATATTGATTTCCAATTGGGTTCAAGCAATTCAGGAGAAATATTTACATTACATGATGGCCCTCCTTATGCAAATGGAGCTCTTCATATGGGTCATGCTCTTAATAAAGTTTTAAAAGACATAATAAATAAGTACAAAACCTTAAGAGGATTTAGGGTTCACTTCGTACCTGGTTGGGACTGTCATGGATTACCTATTGAATTAAAAGTTCTTCAAAATTTAAAATCTGATGAAAGAAAGAATCTTAACACTCTAAATTTAAGAAAAAAAGCAACAGATTATGCCCATATCCAAATTAATAATCAGAAGGAGGGTTTTAAAAGGTGGGGCGTATGGGGAGATTGGAATAACCCTTACTTAACTCTTAAGAAAAGTTATGAATCTGCTCAGATTGGAGTATTTGGGAAAATGTTTTTAAATGGCTATATATATCGAGGTCTTAAACCTGTACATTGGAGTCCAAGTTCAAGGACTGCACTTGCAGAAGCTGAATTGGAATACCCTGATGAACATTATTCAAAAAGTATTTATGTTTCATTAAAAATCACTAAATTACCTGAGGAAATTTTATTAGATTTCATCCAAGAAAAACTAAATATCAAAAAAGATTTTTTTCAAAATAATTCTTTCATAACTATTTGGACCACTACTCCTTGGACCATACCTGCAAATGAAGCAGTTGCAGTAAATCCAAAAATAAATTACGTTTTTGCTATCGATGAAGAGAAGAAAATTTACCTTTTTGCTGAGGATTTATCTTCTGAAATAAGTAAGAAATTTAATAAAGATTTCAAGGTGGTTTTAGAGGTTAAAGGCTCCAAACTGGAAAATATTGAATATCAACATCCCACTAAGAATAAAAATTGCAAAATTGTAATTGGAGGTGATTATATTACTACAGAATCAGGGACTGGAATTGTTCATACAGCGCCTGGTCATGGGATAGATGATTTTAATGTGGGTCAAAAATATGATTTACCAATAACATGTGTTGTTGATGAAAAAGGTAACTTAAATGAATATTCTGGTCAATTCAAAGGATCAAATGTCCTGAAAGATGCAAATGATTTAATTATTGAACATTTAAAAGGAAATAATTTGCTTCTATTGCAAGAAAATTATAAGCATAGATATCCGTATGATTGGAGAACTAAAAAACCAACTATTTTTAGGGCAACCGAACAATGGTTTGCATCTGTAAATGGCTTTAGATCCTCTGCATTAAAGGCAATCGAAGATGTTGAATGGATGCCAGAGACTGGAAAAAAAAGAATTTATTCTATGGTTGTTGGTAGAGGAGATTGGTGTATCTCTAGACAAAGGTCATGGGGAGTCCCTATTCCAGTTTTTTATAAAAAAAATGGTAATGATATTCTCCTTAACAAAGAGATAATTAATCATATTCAAGAACTTTTTAGTGAACATGGAGCAGATATTTGGTGGGATTGGGATGTTAAGAATCTTTTGCCAGAAAATTATGCAAAAGAATCTGATCTTTGGAAAAAAGGAACAGATACAATGGATGTTTGGTTCGATTCTGGATCTAGCTGGGCCGCAGTATGTGAACAAAGAAGTGAATTAAAGTATCCAGCAGATCTTTATTTAGAGGGCTCAGATCAACATCGAGGATGGTTTCAGTCTTCTTTGCTAACATCTGTTGCAGTCAATAATAAGCCTCCTTATAAGAAAGTTTTAACTCATGGTTTTGCACTTGATGAAAACGGAAGAAAAATGAGTAAATCTTTAGGAAATGTAGTTGATCCAAACATAATTATTAATGGAGGTAATAATAAAAAAACTGATCCTGCTTATGGTGCTGATGTTTTAAGGCTATGGGTAAGCTCTGTAGATTATTCAGTAGATGTTCCAATTGGTTCCAATATACTCAAGCAACTTTCGGACGTTTATAGAAAAGTTCGTAATACTGCAAGATATCTTCTAGGTAATATTCATGATTATGATCCTAAAATTGATAGTTTTGAAATTGATCAATTGCCCCTCTTAGATCAATGGATGTTAGGTAGATTAGTGGAGGTTACAGATCAAATATCAAATGCTTATGAAAATTATGAATTTTCAAAATTTTTCCAAATTTTGCAAAGTTTTTGCGTTGTAGATCTATCAAATTTTTATTTGGATATTGCGAAGGATAGGTTATATGTAAGTTCTAAATCACAATTTAGGAGAAGATCTTGTCAGTTCGTCATGTCAAAAGTTGTTGAAAATTTAGCCATACTTATTTCTCCAGTGCTTTGTCATATGGCTGAAGATATTTGGCAAAATATTCCATATTCAACTGAAGAAAAATCTGTCTTTCAAAGAGGATGGCCAATATTTTCGCAGTCATGGAAAAATCAAATACTTAATAAGCACATTGCAAATTTAAGAAATTTGAGAGTTGAAATTAACAAGGCTATAGAAGGATGCAGGAACAAACAAATAATTGGAGCAGCTTTGGAAACTGAAGTTAATTATTTACCTGAAGATAAAACTTTAAAAGATTCACTTAATTGGCTAAAAGAATTTGGTAATCAAGATGTAGATTTATTTAGAGATTGGCTTATAGTATCAAACTTCCAAGTGGTATCCGATTTGGCAGAGAATTCTCTAATTATTGATAACAATGCACTTGGTAAAATTCAAATAAGTAAAGCTCAAGGCCAAAAATGTGATAGATGTTGGCATTATCAAAAAGAAACTTTTAATGGAATCCAAAATACAAAATTATGCAAAAGATGTTCAAATATTATTAATTTTGAATTTATTTAAATCCAGTTTTTTTGATTCAAAAAGAAAACTGAGTTTTGATTTTCTCTAATAAAATTTTCTTCTGTTTCTGTCAACGGTGCTTTATAAAGTTTAAAGTTTGTAATTGAATAAGAAAGTGTTATTACTTTTCTTTCTGAATCTATTTCAATTGGATGAGTTGTTGAGCTACTGTAACCTCTGAAAATAATTATTTCTAATTGTTCTTTTTGATTTTCTTTTAGAATAAAACCCTGTAGCTTTAGTATCCTATCAGGTATCTCGGAACTTATTTTTTCAAGATTATTTATTAAATCAATTTCTGCCATTTTCGGAGAAGCACGAGTTTCTTCCATTTTTAGGTAATTTTATTATTGACCATTGAATCAGGCCTAAAATATAGATTAATAAGGAAAATAATCCTAAAAATTTTGCTATCGGCTGAGTAAAGTTAGCTCCAAAGAAAAAAGTAAATAAATTTTTTATAAAAATATATAAATTTGAAGAAGGCTGAAGCCATATCGCACACGAATCTGAATTAATAAAAGAAAAGCAGTTAAAGTTTTGCAAACTCTGAATTAAGAAATTGATAGATATAAAAGTTACCGTCCATCTCCAAATTTTTGTTGTTGTGGTAAGGGGGTAAGAAAAATCATATTCTCTTAATTCATCATTAATATCGTTCCAAAACCAAAGTGAAATTGTCATTAATAGTGTTGAAATATTTGTTATTACAAGAGCATAATTATACTTACCAATTAAAAGTAGGAGACTTATAAAAAATAAAAGGGATATTTTCCAATAAATTGATAGAAGTTTATTAACTGCTTTATTTCTTTTTTTAATTGACCAGATGGATAGGGTAACGGGAATACCAATAAAGAAGATTATTGAAAGTTGAAAGGATAGCCAAACAGAAAGTTGATTAAAAACGTTCAAAACTTTTTCTTTTTAAACACATAATAATTAAACATCAAACTGTTACTTTTGAAATTACTATTGTCATAGTTATGAATATTATGCATCCTTATATTATTGCTTAGAAATATATTGATAATTTTATGAGGCAGCATGTAAATCCGCTTAGTAGTTACTTCAATAAAATTGAGAGAATTCCATCTTTGAGCGAAATGTTTGGTGATTCTAAATTGAATCTTCATTTGGATATAGGTTGTGCTGCTGGTGAGTTTCTTTTTGATTTAGCTTTGGTTAATAACAGTTGGAATTATTTAGGAATTGAAATCCGTGAGAAATTAGTTAAAAATGCTAAGTTAAAAGTCCTTGAAAGAGAAATCAAAAATCTGTATTTTGTATTTGGCAATGCCAATAATATTCTGAATGATGTTCAAAATAAATTTATTATCAAAAATTTAAAAAGTATTTCTTTTCATTTTCCTGATCCATGGTTTAAAAAGAGGCATTATAAAAGGCGTGTAATTCAGTCAGAATTTATTACTATTCTCTCAAATTCATTGGAAAAAGGGACCTTAATTTTTATAAAAACGGATGTAAAGGAATTATTCGATTATATGGATTGCACTATATCAAGTAATCCTTATTTTAAAACAATAGATAAAAAAGATTTTAATTATTCCGAAAGTTTTAATCCAAATAAAGTTAAAACTAATCGGGAAAAGTATGTGATTGTTAACCAACTTGATATTTTTGAAAGGATTTATATAAAAATTTGATTCATATTTAATTTATTATTTTATTAATTTCTAAAAAGAGCTTGTTTGTTATTTTGTTTGATAAAGAATGAACTTCCTTATGATTTTTGGCCTCAACTAGAATTCTCATTACGGGTTCTGTGCCGCTAGGCCTTATAAAAACCCTACAATTATCTGAATATATTGCCTGAAAATTTTCTATAGTTTGATCAATTAAGATTTTGGTTTTTGGATTTAATTTATTAAAATTAAAATTGATATTGGTAAGTTTTTGAGGAAAAGGTTCGAAACTACTTTTAAGCCAGTCATTTAAATTAATATTTTTCTTTTTACAATATTTTGAAATTTGTAGTGCAGTCAATATCCCATCTCCAGAAAAGTTATTAATTTTTGAAAGTATATGACCTGACTGCTCACCTCCTAAAACAGCTTTTTTTTCCTTAATTGCGTCATGCACATATTTATCTCCCACATCAGTTCTATATAAAATTCCTCCAATTTTTTCCCAGGCCTTTTCAAAACCTAAGTTTGCCATTTGCGTTGATATTAGTAAATTATTTGTGAGAATTTTTTGTTCCATAAGTTCTCTACCCCAAAGAAAAAGAATATGATCTCCATCTAAAACATTGCCTTTTGAATCTATTCCTATTACTCTATCGGCATCACCATCGAAGCTAAAACCCATATCTGCATGACTCTCTTCTAGCGCTTTTTTTAATGGTTCGAGGTTAGTAGAACCACATTTCATATTAATTTTCAAACCATTTTTAGAGTCATTGATAACTCTTACATCAGCACCAAGAGACTGAAAAATTTCTTTTGCGCAGGCTGTCGCTGATCCATAGCATGTGTCTAAAATTATCTTAAAACCGCTTAAATTTTCCCCACCCATTGTTTGAATTAGGCTTTTAATATAAATATCCATAAGATTTATATTTGTATTGAGGGGAATAACTTTTGATGGGACTGATATATTTGGATTTGTCTCTTTAATGAATTTCTGAATTTTATTTTCAAAATTTTTGGTAATTTTTTGACCATTATGATCAAAAATTTTTAAGCCATTATATTCTGGTGGATTATGGCTCGCAGATATCATGATCCCACCGCTCAGGCCCTGATGTTTGATTAAAAAAGGTATGGCTGGGGTAGGGCAAATTCCAAGATTGATAAATTTATTGCCACTTTCATTTATGCCTTTTGTTATTGCCTGAAGAAGAATATCGCCACTAATTCTTGTGTCTCTCCCAATTAAGATGGGACTTTTCTTCACTAAAGTAGAACCTAAAGCATAACCTACTTTGTAGGCTAGAGAATAAGTTATCTCTTCATTAAATTTTCCTCTTATTCCATCAGTTCCAAAGATTGATTGCATAATTAGATTTCAGGAATCAAAGAAATTTTTTAAAAATTATTAAGCACTTACTTTATAAGTTGATTAAAAGCTTGTAGATTTTAATCCTCTTTATTTGTTTGACTTATTTAAGATGTTGTTAGTTAATAATAACTTAGTAGTGCAATCTGAGAGTCGAAAGCAAATTTTAAAAACAAATTCAAAAACAATAATTATTTTGATTATATCTATTGTTATGATTTCAGCCCTTTTGTTTAGAAATTTCTTTTTTAAATCAACTTATCTTCTAAAGAGTTTTGGAGAATTATCTGTTGCCCCTGAAATAGCTTTTACAAATAATAAGCCTACATTTCTGGAATTTTATGCTGAGTGGTGCGAAGTTTGTAAAGAAATGGCTCCAAAAGTTTCTGCTTTTAAAGATGAATACGAAAAAGATATTAATTTTGTTTTTTTAAATGTTGATAATAAAAAATGGGGTAATTATATCCAGCAGTTTGCTGTCAATGGAATTCCCCAAATTAATCTTTTTGATAAGAATGGTAATCTAATATCTACTTTTATTGGTAAACAAGATGAAATAAAAATAAGAGAATCTATTGATAATTTAGAAAAAGAGGAGAAAACCTATGAGGAAATTATTAATTCTGAATTTTCAACAATTCAAGAAAATGAACATAATGAGGTTAGTCCTCGCAGTCATGGATAATTCTTACCACTCTAAAGATTTTGATACAATTGGAAAACTTTTTTTAAAAATAGACTTGCAATTTTGGGCTATAGACTTGTGTTCTTTTTGGGTGCCGTGAGCGGATCTTAAATGAATGTAATGAATCCATGATCTGCATGATCCAGTCATATATATTCTTGTTGGAGTTGCTAATGGTAAAACAAATCTCGCACATTCTTTGGCTACGCCTTCAGAAAGTAAATCTTCATATAATTCTGAAGCAGCCTGAAAATGTAAACCAATTTTTTCATTGAATCTTTTTTTTAACTCATCAGGGAGATCAGGAATTGAATTTTGCCTGTTTTTAAAATCTTGACGCCTTAACTCTGGTAAAGGAATATTACCCAATTGAGAACTATCTGCATATCTCTGTGAAAATTCCTGGAAAGTAAATGATCTATGTCTTAAAATTTGGGCAGCAATTCCTCTGTTAGTTTCTATTTGCAAGGTCATAAATGACTGTTCAAAAACACTCCAATGTTCATTTTTAATGCAATAACTCAATAATTTCGAATAGTCTTCATTTTCCTGATTTTTTGGATTACTAACTCTTGCAATGTAAGCCATTGTTTTTTCGGCATCAGGAGTTAGAGAAATTAGTTCAACTTTACTCATTTAGATCTTTGCAAGAGTTACTTTTTCTGGTTGATTTTGATATTTACCTCTTCTATCTTCATAGGTTGTAGAGCACGGATCTCCTTCAAAAAAGAGTAGTTGGCAAATACCCTCATCAGCATAAATTCTGCAATCTGCACCTGAACTATTACTAAACTCTAAAGTTAGATGACCTTCCCATCCTGCCTCTGCGGGCGTTGTATTAACAATTATTCCGAGTCGTGCGTATGTACTTTTGCCTATACAGATTACAGTAATATTTTCTGGCACTTTCATCTTTTCTAAAGCAACTCCTAAACCATATGAGTGAGCAGGAAGAATAAAAAAGTCTCCATCGTTATCATGGTGAAGAACAGTTTTCTCTAAATTATTAGGATTAAACTTTTTGGGGTTCATCACAGTCCCAGGGATATGTCTGAAAATTAGGAATTCTTTTGATGAAAGTCTTAAATCGTAGCCATAAGAGGAACATCCGTAACTTAAAACTGGCTTTTGTTTATTGTCAGGCTCAAGATGTCTCACCAAATTTGATTGAAAGGGTTTTATCATACCTTCCGAAGCTTTTTGATTTATCCAGAGATCATTTTTCAGCATTGTTTTATGAGCGAAGCTCGGTAATTTGGTTGGCCATTAATAATAAATCTTTAGGAATATCTGTACCAGTAAGGATTACATCTCCTGATATAAATCGGTTTTCAAGTGTTGAAATCAAATCATCTTTATGGATAATTTTCATATCAATAGCTAAAAAAATCTCATCAAGTATGATTTGATCATTCTCGCCAGACTGTAGTTCTTTTTTACAAAAGTTCCATAATTCCAAAGTAGAATCATGGATAGATTTTTTTAAATTTTTATTATCTTCAATTGATTCAGAGTCATATTGATCAAAGGAATGTGATGATCTTATCCAGGTCAAATTACCACATAGCTTTACTGGATTATCAACTCCCTGTTTGACCCCTCCTTTCATAAATTGTATTAAGAGGACTTTCCTGCCAAGAGCGGCATTTCTTAGAGAGTCTCTAATGATAGATGGGTAGCTTCCTCGATAGGAAGATTGATAGATTTGAATTTGTCCGTTTTGTGTAAATTTTTTTAAGTCAATTTTGTTAACAGTATTTATATTTACAACATCAGGATTACTCTTGGAATAAATATGGGATGTACTAATTACCATTATTAAGATTCTTTCTACATGCAGTATAATTAGAATTTAATGACGCTGCATATAGTGTAATTTTACTTAAAAAAGGGGTTTAGCAAGTGGAAACTGCCAGAAAATAGCTTATAGATAAACTAATAAGAATTAAAAATTGTTACTGTTGATACAAGATATTTTAGAGTGTCTCCTTAAATTTTTTAATAGTCAAGATATTTATGATACCTGCTTCACGAGGATTCAACCGCTTTAGTTCGCAACAGTCAGGACAAAGTAAAATTAACTCCGTTGGAGAGCGATTTCCAATCAATAGAACTTTAATGGAGGTTATTAAAGGTCTTGAAGGTGCAAGCACGGAAATGGTTGAGAGATCTAAAACAATATTCTTCCCCGGTGACCCTGCTGAAAGGGTTTATCTCATTAGAAGAGGAGCTGTAAGACTGTCAAGAGTTTATGAGTCAGGTGAAGAAATAACTGTTGCCCTTTTAAGAGAAAATAGTCTCTTTGGCGTTCTATCACTTTTAACAGGCCATAGATCTGATCGTTTTTATCATGCGATAGCATTCACAAGAGTTGAAATGATAACAGCACCTGCGAATTCAGTTTTAAGAGCTATTGAGGAAGATGCATCAGTAGGATTACTATTGTTACAGGGTCTTTCAAGTAGGATCCTGCAAACTGAAACAATGATAGAAACGCTTACACATAGAGATATGTCTTCTCGTTTAGTAAGTTTTTTAATGGTTCTTTGTAGAGACTTTGGAGTTGCAAGTGAAAAAGGTATTACAATAGATCTACGGCTTTCTCATCAGGCAATTGCTGAAGCTATTGGTTCTACAAGAGTAACAATTACAAGATTGTTGGGAGATTTAAAGGATTCAGGGCTACTTAATATAGAAAGAAAGAAGATCACGGTGTTCGACCCAATTGCTCTTGCAAAAAGATTTAATTGATTCATCATAAATTATGATGTAGTGAACGTATGCAAAAGTGTGGCTTGGATTTTAATTGTTTTTTTAATATTACTAGGGGGATTAATTGCACCATTTGGGGATATTCTTGGGACAAAGATTGGTAAAGCAAGATTTAGTATTTTAAAATTAAGACCAAAAAAAACAGCAACTATAATAACCATAATCACTGGTGGTTTTATTAGTTCAATATCAATAGGGTTGTTGATTTTAGTTAGTGAAGAATTCAGACAAAGACTTTTTGTCGATATTCCTTTCTTACAAAAAACTTTAGATGAAAGTAAAAAGGCTTTAATCCCTTTACAGGAAGAACGAAAGGAACTTGAAGGTAAAATTATTCAAAAAGAAAAGGAGTTAAATCAATTAAAAAATAATATTAAAGAATTTAGGAGAGGAAATATTGTAATTAAAAGAGGCCAAACTTTATTTATTGCTGAGGTTAATTCCAGTTCAAATATAAAACTAAACTTGACAAAAATCTTTAATGAAGCTGATAGATTTGTTAGGAAAATTGTTATCCCTTTAAATAAAGAAGCAAAAAACATTCTTTTGTGGAGACCTAGCGATATTACAAAAATTGAGAAAACTGCTAGTAGAGGTGGTAACTGGATTTTATTAATTAAATCAGCAACAAATGTTTTAAAAGGGGATAATTATGTTTTTGTATCACCTGATTTATTAGAGAATAAATTTGTAGTTAAAAAAGGGGATGTTATTACAAGTGCAATTCTGGAAGAAAATGATTTAAATCTTAAATCAATAAATTTAGAAATTAAATCATTGCTTAGAAAAACAAGGGCTGAAATTAAGTCAAGAGGATCACAAGTTAGTGAAATTAATACAAATGGAAATTTTGTAAGAAAAATTAGAGACTTTCTTCAAGAAAATCAAAATATCAAATTTAAGTTAGAAGTAGTATCTTTGAAAGATAGTAAAACTGTAGAACCCATAATCGTTGAAATAAATATTTTAAAAATTGCTTCTTAAATGCCTAGAGTTATAACTATTGATCCAGGGAAAAGTAAATGCGGCTTAGTCTTAGCTGAAATAAGTGAAAAAAAAGTTTATAAAGCGATAATTGTTAGAAGTGCATTACTTGAGAATTATGTCAGAAATTTAATTACCACTGAGGACATATCACAAATTATTATTGGAAATGGTACCACCAGTAGAGAAATCAGAGAAAAACTTTATTTTTTTAAAAAAGAAATAATAATTTTTGAGGAAAAAAATACTACTTATAGGGCTAAAGCGAGATATTTCGAACTTTTTCCAATTAGTGGTATGAAGTTTCTAATGCCTAGGGAGTTTTTTATTCTTAATAAAAATCTTGATGCGATATCAGCATTGATAATTCTAGAAGATTATTGCAAAATCAAGTTTACTTTAAATCAAAATATAGATTTTAAAACTTGGCTGAAATAGTGAATTTATATTCATTTCCTGCTTCTAGTTCATAATCTTTTTTTAATAAAAATCTTAATAAGGAATCCTCAATTAATGCTCTTCCCAAAGGTGGATTTACCGTTAATAAACCTTTATGAAAGGACCATGTAAAAGTCCATTTAAATTGACTAGCTTCCACAACCCCCCGAATTTGCTTTTTTGAGAAGCAGTATTCCTTAACACTTACATTGGCAATCGTTTCAGGTTTTGAACGCATTTCTTAAGGTTGATCTTTATCAAAAGAATTTAATTCATTTATTATAAATTCTTCTTTTTTAGTATTTAGTTGTTCTAGGGCTTCTATTACTCTCATATACACCTTATCCAATATTATTTTTTCTTCCGACGAAATATTTCCTAATACATGTGAAATAGTGTTGAAATTTTTCCCTTTTAGTAGAGGAGGTGAACCAATACCAATTCTTATTCTCTTAAAGTTTTGTGTTTGCAATTGTTCAATGATGCTTTTAAGCCCGTTATGTCCACCAGAGCTTCCTTTTTGTCTAAATCTTATTTTCCCAAGGGGCAGATCTTTATCATCAACTATTATTAAAATCTGATCTAAATTTATTTTGTACCAATCAACTATTGCTCGTACAGCATCACCACTGTTATTCATAAACGTATTTGGTAAAAATAACCTGAAAGTACAATTATTGATTTGAAATTCTGAGCAGGAACTTTTAAGTTTATCTTTTATTAGAAAATTTGAGTTATGTTTTTTTGAGAGTTTCTCAAGCAGTAAGAATCCAATATTATGCCTAGTTTTTGAATATTTTTTTCCAGGATTACCCAATCCAATTAGATATATTTCATTCATGATGTATTTCTAAATTTCTCTCATTGAGAATGATAAATATACAAACAAACTATAACCAAAAAATAAAAATCCCTAATATTTTATTAGGGATTTTTAGATTAAAAACAACTTTAAAGGTTTTTCAGAAATCTAGTTTCCATTCCAATCGACTGAGAAACCTTGTAGTAAAAGTGATTGGTTGTAAATTTGCAGAAGAATAACTAAGAAGACTAAAAGTAGTAAACCTATTACTGTCATCACAGGAACTGCCCCCCAGCCAGGTACCACTTTCCCTTGACCAGAATTGCCAATCGCTTTTAAAAGACTTCCTAATGCTGTTTTTTGGCCCATGTTGAATTCACTAAATCGAATATTATTTCGCTATTGTATAAGAACTTATACATAAATTGTTTACAAACTTAGTAAAATTGATGCAAACTTTATCATCCGCTCCAGATCCTGCAGTTTCTATAGCAGTAACAATACTGGCATTACTATTAGCTCTAACAGGATTCGGTCTATGGACTGCATTTGGACCTAAAGCTGCAAAACTTACAGATCCATGGGATGATCATGATGATTAACTCCCTTAAAAGTATTTCAAAATTTTCCAAAAATACAAAAAGTAAACCTTTTACCATAATTTAAATATAAATTTAATAGGATATAAATCTGACAGCACTCGTAATTCCATGCTTGCCCTTAAAATTTCTGTATACACAATTGTTTTTTTCTTCGTTGGAATCTTTCTTTTCGGCTTTTTAGCTAGTGACCCAACTAGAACACCTAATAGAAAAGATTTAGAAAGTCCACAGGATTAAATATCCTTGACTCGTTTCAAATTTTGTAAAAATACAATTTTTAAATATATTTTCTAATAACTTTATAACGTTTTTTTGCTTTTAAACGACCTAAATAAATTTTATATAAGGTAGTTCTTTATATTTCCTTTCTACTAATGAAGATTTTTCAAGTAATGTTGCTGTAGCATCCCATTCTCCGGATAAAAACATTTTTCTTGAGCTCTCTTTGATCTCAAGATTGAAATTTAAATCTTTTGATTTTGCTAATGAATTTTTAAGATCAATTTCTAAAAGTAAAGATTGATTATTGCAATAGTTTTGTATTTCTTCTAAGGATTTTTTAGGTAGCGTAAAACATGGAATTCCTATCGCAATACAGTTACTGTAAAAAATGTCGGCGAAACTCTCGCCTATGATTGCTTTTATACCCCATCTCATAAGCGCTTGGGGGGCATGTTCTCTGCTGGAACCACATCCAAAATTGCTATTAACAACTAGTATTGAGGCATTTTTGTTTTCCTCTAGATCAAAAGGATGCTTTCCTTTTAAAGTTTTTCTATCGTCCTCAAAAACAGATTCACCCAATGAATCAAAGTTAACACACTTCAAAAAACGCGCTGGAATTATTCGATCTGTATCAATATCATTTCCAATCAATGAGATACATTGCCCGTTAATATTTGAAATTTTTCCAATTGGCGGGTTAAAGTCTGATTTCATCAGTTGATAAATTCTCTAACGTCACTGACTTTGCCATTAATTGCAGCAGCAGCAACCATTGCTGGACTCATGAGCAGTGTTCTTCCACTGGGAGATCCTTGCCGACCCTTGAAATTTCTATTACTAGAACTAGCACTAACTTGATTACCTATTAGCTTATCTGAATTCATTGCTAAACACATTGAGCAGCCAGGCTCTCTCCATTGAAATCCAGAATCCTTAAATATCTGATCAAGACCTTCTTGTTTTGCTTCAGTGGCTACTTTTTCTGAACCTGGAACTGCAAATGCTTTGACATTTTTGGATACTTTTTTGCCTTTTAATACTTTAGCTGCAACTCTTAAGTCACTGATTCTTCCATTTGTGCAACTACCTATGAAACAAACGTCTACAGGAGTATCTTTTATTAATTGTCCAGGCTTGAAACTCATATATTCATAAGCCTCTTCTGCAACTAATTTATCATTTGGGGATAATTCATCTAAAAGAGGGATTTGTTGATTAATGCTTATACTTTGGCCGGGAGTAATCCCCCAGGTTACTGTTGGTTCTACCTTAGAAGCATCTAATTTAATTACGTCATCATAAATTGAATTTTCATCGCTTTTTAATGATTCCCACCATCTAAGCGCTCTATCCCAATGCTCATTTTTTGGAGCATATAATTTATTTTTAATGTAACTAAAGGTCTTTTCATCAGGGTTGATGTAGCCGCATCTTGCTCCTCCTTCAATAGACATATTGCATATCGTCATCCTTTCTTCCATTGATAATTCATGTATAGCAGGTCCTGCGAATTCATATGCAAAACCTGCTCCTGCCTTTACACCAAGTTTATTAATTGTATGAAGGACTAAATCCTTAGCATAAACACCCTTAGATAATTTATTGTCACACCAAATCTGCCTCACTTTCAATTTGTTCATGGCTAAGGTTTGGGTAGCAAGAACATCTCTTACTTGACTTGTACCTATACCAAAAGCAATTGACCCAAAAGCTCCATGAGTTGAAGTATGAGAATCTCCGCAAGCGATTGTCATTCCTGGCTGAGTTAGGCCTAACTCCGGTGCTACTACATGAACTATTCCTTGATTACCACTACCAATATTAAAAAATCTTATTTTATGTTCTAAGCAATTCTTCTCAAGTGTTTCAATCATCTGTTCAGCGAGATTATCTTTGAAAGGCCTGCTCTGATTATCTGTTGGTACAATATGATCAACAGTAGCAACAGTTCTATCAGGGAATTTTACTTTTAATTTTTTGTCCTTTAAAGCACCAAATGCTTGAGGACTAGTCACTTCATGGATAAGGTGAAGACCAATAAATATTTGATCAGATCCTCCAGGAAGACTTGAAACCTTATGTAAATCCCAAACTTTATCAAATAGGGTATCTTGACTCAATTTGTAAAAATAGTTACTTACTATTCGATAATAGGATTAATCGGAGGCTGTTCAAACACACATTTACACTTAGTCTTTGAATTTCTATTCGATTTCGTGTTGAGTTAAATAGTTTTTTTATATTAGTTATATGATTATTCGGTCCTGAAATTGAAATATAGACAAGTCCAACCGGTTTATCTTGACTCCCTCCTTTAGGACCAGCTATTCCACTAATTGCTATTGCCCAATCTGCTCCTAATTTCTCTTTTACATTAATTGCCATGGCCTCACAAACTTCTTCAGAAACAGCTCCATATTTTGTAAGCTTTTCTTTAGAAATATTTAATAATGAATTTTTTAGTTCATTACTATAGGAAACAATACTACCTTGAAAAACTTGAGATGAGCCTGATATTGAGGTTAGTGATGATGATAGAAGGCCTCCGGTGCAGGATTCAGCAAAAACAATTGTTTCGTTCCTCTTGGTTAATTCTTTTATTAAAACGCTAGGAAGAGTATCGTTATCCTCTCCAAAAATAAATTTTGAAAAATCTTTTTTTAATTTTTCTTTAATAGGTTTAATTATATTTTTTGCTTCTAGGTTATTCTTAGCTCGCGCGGTGATTCTGAGTTTAACCTCTCCTAAGTTTGCATATGGAGCAACGGTAGGGTTTTTAAGATTTAATAGATCATTAATTTTTTCAGCAACGCTTGATTCTCCAATACCCGCAAATTTAAGAGTATTTGAAAAAAAGGAATAATTATCTGAGAACTTGGTTTTAATGAAATCATACGCCGTCTCTTCCCACATAGTTTTCATTTCACTGGGTACTCCTGGGAAAGTAAGGATAGTAAAATCTTTTACTGGTTCCCAAATCATTCCTGGGGCAGTGCCCCTAGGGTTATTAATAATTTGAGCATTTTCTGGGAAGAAACATTGTTTCCTTAGGCTGGAGGAATCGTCCTTGAGCTTTGAGTATGAAAGTTTTTGTTTAATTTCATCCCATAAGAGGGGTCTTTCAAAAAGAGATACATTAAAAGATTTGGCTATTGCTTCAGTAGTTAAGTCATCTGGGGTGGGTCCCAAGCCACCAGTTGTAATTAGAAGATTACTTCTTTTCGATATTTCTTGAATTACTTTTATAATTCGATCACAATTATCACCGACAGTTGATTGTCTAAAGTGATTTAAGCCTAATTGAGATAACTGTTCAGAAATCCATTGAGCATTTGTATTGATAATATTTCCTAAGAGTAGCTCTGTTCCAATAGAAAGAATTTCAACTCCCTTGGAGTTAGGACTCATTTAATTGATGCTTCAAGTTTGCCTTCATAAAGAGGAAAACGATTACATAAGGTTAATACTCTTTCTTTACATTGACTTTCAATCAGTGAATCGTCTGGGTTAAGTAATCTATCAGCAATAATTTCGCCAACTGCAGCAAAAGCATCTTCATTAAAGCCTCTAGTAGTTAAAGCAGCAGTTCCCAGCCTTAGTCCGCTTGTTACAAAAGGTGATTCAGGGTCAAATGGAACAGTATTTTTATTTGCAGTGATATTCACTTCACTTACAAGTAAGTCAGCAATCTTACCTGTCATATTGATACTTCTTAAATCGAGTAAAACAATATGGTTATCAGTACCTCCACTAACGATATTAATACCTCTATTTATTAAAGTTGAAGCTAGAACTTTTGCATTTTTTATAACTTGTTGGGAATAATTAACGAAATCTGGCTGCAAGGCTTCTCCAAATGCAACTGCTTTAGCAGCAATAATATGTTCTAAGGGACCACCTTGAGTTCCGGGGAAAACAGATTTATCAAATTTCTTTCCAAATTCTGCATCTTTACACAAGATAAGTCCCCCTCTAGGCCCTCTTAATGTTTTATGAGTAGTTGTGGTTACTACATCACAATATGGTATTGGATTTGGGTGAAGTTTACTTGCTACAAGACCGGCGATGTGTGCAATATCAGCCATTAAGAATGCACCAACTTCATCTGCAATATTTCTAAATGACTCAAAATCGATTGTTCTTGGATAAGCAGAATATCCACATATGATTAATTTTGGTTTTGTTTCAAGTGCTGTCTCTCTTATTTCATCAAAATTTAATTCACTAGTTTCTTTATTTACGCCATAGTGAACTGCATTGAACCATTTACCACTCATATTTACTGGAGACCCATGAGTTAGGTGCCCACCATGAGATAAATCCATCCCCATGATTGTGTCGCCAGGTTTAAGTAGACTTAGGAAAACAGCAGCATTTGCTTGCGCTCCACTATGGGGTTGAACATTAGCCCAATTTGCATTAAATAATTTTTTCGCTCTCTGAATAGCTAATTCTTCGATTTCATCAACAAATTCACATCCTCCGTAATATCTTTTTTGGGGTAATCCCTCGGCGTATTTATTTGTAAGTACGGAACCTTGAGCCTGCATAACGGCAATTGATGCGAAATTTTCGCTTGCGATTAACTCAAGATGAGTTTCCTGCCTATTTTTTTCAGAGTTAATAAAATTCGATATTACTGGATCACTTTCTTTAAGATTTTGAAGTATATTCATTGAATTTGATAAGTAATACCCATAATATAGACGATATTTTTTAGAAAAATATAAAAAGAATATTTCAGAATTTTAAACGCGCCTGGAGAGATTCGAACTCCCGACACCCTGATCCGTAGTCAGGTGCTCTAATCCACTGAGCTACAGGCGCATAATTATGTAATATCTCTGTTTCAGGGTCTCTTAGTCAACTAGATTTCGGGTAAAATGTCTATTATTAACAATCTAATTATTAATATGCCTATAAAGTGGTACGGAAATGGTGACTCAGAAGATCCTATCTATAAACATTTTTCTCGAATAGTAAATTTTGTTATTCACTGCATGATATTTACTGCGATTGTAAGTGGTACGTGGCTTTTAAAAGAGATTAAATATGAAATCAGCTATTTTAATAATTTTGCAATTGTCTGGTCAGTTCTTTTGGCCTCCCATTTACTTTTCGTAATTATAAA
>CACIWI010000004.1 GCA_902590355.1 uncultured Prochlorococcus sp. | reverse complement strand
TTAAAAAAATCTCCTGGAATTGAAATTATTGAGGATTACAAAAATAATAGATTTCCTATGCCAAATGATGTTATGGGAAGAGATAATGTTGCTGTTGGCAGGCTAAGAACTGATATAAGTCAGCCTAATGGATTAGAATTATGGTTATGTGGAGATCAAATAAGAAAAGGAGCAGCTCTTAATGCTGTTCAAATAGCTGAGTTGTTAATTCCAAAAAAATGATTAAAGACAAAACTGAGTGTAATAATCCACTATTTGGAAGAATATTGACTGCAATGGTTACTCCATTCACTGAAAATGGAGATGTAGATTATGAACTAGCTATAAAACTATCAAATTATCTTTTTGAGAACGGTTCCGATGGAATTGTGCTATGTGGTACAACTGGAGAATCTCCTACTCTTTCATGGGCAGAACAGCATGATTTATTTATTGCGGTAAAGGGATCTTTGGATGCAACCTGTAAAGTAATAGTTGGCACTGGGAGTAACTGTACAAGCGAAGCTGTGGAAGCTACAAAAAAAGCTTATGACTCTGGTGCGGACGGTGCTTTGGTCGTTGTTCCTTATTACAACAAGCCACCTCAAGAAGGTCTTTATAAACACTTCAGTTCTATTGCTAATTCTGCAAAGGATTTGCCTCTTATGCTTTATAACATTCCTGGAAGGACAGGATGCAATTTATTACCTGATACTGTGAAGAAACTTATGGATTTCTCAAATATTCTCAGTATTAAAGCTGCAAGCGGTAGAATAGAAGAAGTAACAGAATTAAGAGCTATTTGTGGCTCTGAACTCTCTGTATATAGTGGCGACGATTCATTGTTGCTTCCAATGTTATCTGTAGGTGCTGTAGGAGTAGTAAGCGTTGCAAGTCATTTGGTTGGATTGCAATTGAAAGAGATGATTCATTCCTTTCAAAGTGGAGAAGTTTCCAATGCGCTTGCTATTCATGAAAAACTTCAGCCCCTTTTTAAAGCACTCTTTATGACTACTAATCCAATCCCAATTAAGGCTGCTTTGGAGCTTTCTGGATGGGATGTAGGTAATCCTAGAAGTCCTTTGTCACCATTAACCAATGACATGAAAAAGCAACTATCTTTTATCCTAAAATCCCTATAATAGGGATTATATTTAACTTGATAATTAAATTTAAATAAACCTTATTTGATTACAAGCAGGCCTTCATAAATTTCAAAATTATGCAATCAAGTACAAATTCAACTGTAAATAGATCTACTAATGATTCATCTAGATCTAAAAGTAATACGCCAGCTCTACGAGTAATACCACTTGGTGGACTTCATGAAATAGGAAAAAATACTTGCGTTTTTGAATATGGTGATGAATTAATGCTTGTTGATGCTGGCCTAGCTTTCCCATCTGATGGTATGCATGGTGTAAACGTTGTTATGCCTGATACAACTTTTTTAAAAGAAAATCAAAGAAGAATTAAAGGAATGATTGTCACTCACGGGCATGAAGATCATATTGGAGGTATTTCTCATCATCTAAAGCACTTTAATATCCCGATTATTTATGGACCAAGATTGGCAATGTCAATGCTTAGAGGGAAAATGGAGGAAGCAGGGGTATCTGATAGAACAACTATACAAACAGTAAATCCAAGAGATGTTGTAAAAGTAGGTCAACATTTTTCTGTTGAATTTATTCGAAATACCCATTCTATTTGCGATAGCTTTTCTTTAGCCGTTACAACACCTGTTGGCACAATTATTTTCACGGGAGATTTTAAGTTTGATCATATGCCAGTAGATGGCGAGCAATTTGATATTGAAAGAATGGTGCATTACGGAGAGAAGGGTGTATTGTGCATGTTCAGTGATTCGACTAATGCCGAAGTTCCAGGTTTTTGTCCTTCTGAGAAGACTATCTATCCCTCTTTAGAAAAACATATTGCAGAGGCAAAAGAACGAGTTATTCTTACCACTTTTGCTAGTTCTGTTCATAGAGTGACAATGATCTTAGAGTTGGCCATGAAACATGGAAGAAAGGTCGGTTTGTTAGGTAGATCGATGATAAATGTTATTGCTAAGGCGAGAGATATTGGTTATATGAAATGCCCAGATGATTTGTTTGTTCCTATCAAGCAAATTAGAGATTTACCAGATAGGGAGACCTTATTATTAATGACGGGAAGTCAAGGAGAACCCCTAGCAGCGTTAAGTAGAATCTCTCGTGGTGAACACCAGCATGTTCGTCTTAAGACTACTGATACGGTAATATTCTCAGCCAGCCCAATTCCTGGTAATACTATTTCTGTTGTTAATACAATAGATAGATTAATGAAACTCGGAGCAAAGGTTGTTTATGGAAAGGGTGAGAATATTCATGTTTCTGGTCATGGTTTTCAAGAAGATCAAAAGTTAATGTTGGCACTCGCAAAACCTAAGTTTTTTGTCCCTGTTCATGGAGAACATAGAATGCTTGTTTGTCACGGCAAGAGTGCACAAACTATGGGGGTTCCAAAGGACAATATTTTAATTATTGAAAATGGAGATGTAGTTGAGTTAACACCTAATTCTATCCAAAAGGGTGATCCTGTAAAAGCTGGTGTTGAACTGCTTGATAACTCACGAAACGGGATAGTAGATGCTCGAGTATTAAAGGAAAGGCAGCAATTGGCTGGGGATGGTGTAGTAACTGTTTTAGCTCCTATTAGTACAGATGGGAAGATGGTCGCACCTCCCAGAGTTAATTTAAGAGGAGTTGTTACTACTGCAGAGCCAAGAAAAATGTCTATGTGGACAGAACGAGAAATAAGCTGGGTCTTAGAAAATAGATGGAAACAATTATCCAGACAAACTGGGCCGAATAATTTTGAGGTAGATTGGATTGGTGTACAAAGAGAAATTGAAAATGGTTTATCGAGAAGAATGAGAAGAGAATTACAAGTTGAACCACTTATTTTGTGTTTAGTTCAACCTGCTCCAAGTGGAACTCGTGCTTATATTCCAAAGATTACCGAAGAACAAAATTTCTCTAATAGAAATAGAAATAATAATAATTTCCATAAGAAATCAAACAATAATCATCCTAATAGTTCAAATAACCCACAAAATACTCAAAAAAGTCCAAAAGTTTCACAGAATCCATCAGCTGAGACTGCTACAGAAGATTCATTTGAAGGTAGAACAAGAAGAAGAAGATCTGCTGTAACATCTTAACTTTTTTCATAATTTATATAGTTTTTATCCCAAATAATTTTTAAAAACTCTTGCAGATTAATTTGACCTTTATTTTTTTCATAAATTGAAGTTGCTAATTTTGTCAGATTTTTAGAACTACATTGCTTTGCAGATATTTCTTTTAAAAATCTATTTAATATTGTGCATCTCGCTTCAATACACATACCATTTAGGAGATTCCTATCTATACCTTTTACATCTTTACAATATAAATATGCTAATTCACTAAGATCATTACGTTCATTATTGTATTTGCTCATTTTTTGGGAAAAATTATTTATCCTTTCTGAACAACCAGGATAGATGACTTCTAAGGTAGGAATAATTTTTTTTCTTACTAAATTTCTTTTTAATTTAAGATCTGAATTTGTAGGATCTTCCCAGACTGGGATCTTCATATCATTGCAAAATTGTTTTGTATCTTCCCTACTGAAAATTAATATTGGTCTTATTAAAAAAATTTGATTTTCTATTAATCTTTTACTCTCAATATTACTCAGACCTGCAAAATTGCTTCCTCTAGATAAATTGAGGATAAATGTTTCTGCATTATCACTACTCGTGTGACCAGTTAACAAATAAATGTTACGTTTTTGCTGGTTTGTATTTAATAAAGTTTTGGCTCTTTCACATAATTTTTTATATCTCCATTCTCGTGCTTTTTCTTCTGAAGAAACACTTTCTTTATTTGCTTGATCAAAAGAGAATGAAATATTTTTATCTTCGCAATAATCTTTTAATTCAAGAGCATATAGTGATGATTTTTCGTGCCACTGATGATCACCATGCCAAACACTAATAGACCAATTATGTAGTTTTTTTAGGTCATTAATTAGGGTTAATAAGGTCATTGAGTCTTGCCCCCCGGAAACACTTATTAAAATATTGCATCCTTTAGGAATTAATATTTTTTTGGTAAGAATCTCCTTATGAAGCTGATGATGCCATGATGACCAATTTTTCTGAGTTAATTTTTTATCAGTCATTTTGTGTTGCTCAGATAATATTTTTTAAAAAATGCACTGTTTTACTAAAACAATGTCACAATCGGGTAATAAATTCATTAAGTAAATGAGTCTGATTAATCTTTTGCCACAAAAAATCAAAGAAGAGTTAAGAAGCAAATCCTTACTAAAAGTTATTTCAGGATTGAATAATTTTGATGTTCAATCTGTGAAAATAATTGTTGAGGCTGCTTCATTAGGAGGTGCAGATCTTGTCGACATTGCTTGTAAACCTGAACTAGTTGATTTAGCAATTAAGAATTCAACTCTACCCGTTTGTGTTAGTTCAGTAGTGCCTCAATCTTTTCAAGATTCTGTAAAAGCAGGAGCATCATTAATTGAAATAGGAAATTACGATACTTTTTATGAAAAAGGCATTAACTTTTCAGATCAAAAAGTTTTAAACATTACGAAAGAGACGAGGGATTTATTGCCTAATGTTCCTTTATCAGTAACTGTTCCTCATACTATGCCTATTGATAAACAAGTTGATCTTGCTATGAAGCTAGTGGAAGAAGGTGTTGACATTATTCAAACAGAAGGTGGCACCAGTTCTACTCCTTACTCTTCAGGAATTCAAGGCTTTTTTGAAAAATCAGTACCAACTCTTGCAGCTACCTATGCTATTCATCAAGAATTTAAGAAACAATCTCTGAATATACCAATCATGAGTGCCTCTGGATTAAGCCAAGTAACTTGTCCCCTAGCAATATCCTCTGGAGCCTCAGCAGTTGGCGTTGGATCTGTAGTCAATAAATTAGATGATTTAATATCAATGATTGCGGTTGTTAGGGGCTTAAAAGAATCTTTGAAAAATTCAATAATTGGAGAAAAAATTTCTTAGTATAGCAATAACCTTTTGCTATTAGGTTGATGAACAACTATAAGCTTCAAGCTCCTTACGAACCAAATGGAGATCAACCAGAGGCTATTAAAAAATTAGTTAAAGGCGTTAATACTGGTAAAGAGTTTCAGACTCTATTAGGGGCTACTGGAACTGGTAAAACATTTACTATTGCAAATGTAATTCAACAAACAGGAAGACCAGCACTTGTATTAGCTCATAACAAAACGTTAGCTGCACAACTATGTAATGAATTAAGGGAATTTTTTCCAAAAAATGCTGTTGAGTACTTCATTTCTTACTACGATTATTATCAACCTGAAGCTTATGTACCCGTAAGTGATACTTACATAGCCAAAACGGCTTCAATTAATGAAGAAATAGATATGCTTAGGCATTCTGCAACACGCTCATTATTCGAGAGAAAAGATGTAATTGTTGTAGCCTCAATAAGTTGTATTTATGGTCTTGGCATACCGAGTGAGTATTTAAAAGCTGCAGTTAAATTTGAAGTGGGAAAATCAATAAATCTACGTTCTTCTTTGAGGTCTCTCGTTGAAAATCAATATACTAGAAACGATATTGAAATTATTAGAGGTAGGTTCCGAATTAAAGGTGATGTTTTAGAAATCGGCCCAGCTTACGAGGATAGATTAATTAGAATCGAATTATTTGGTGATGAAGTCGAAGCTATTAGATATGTTGACCCTACAACAGGAGAAATACTTGAAAGTTTGGAACAAGTTAGCGTTTACCCAGCAAAGCATTTTGTGACCCCAAAAGAAAGACTTGAGAGTGCAATAAGTGCAATTAGAAATGAATTAAAAAATCAACTAGATAAATTTACATACGAAGGAAAATTATTAGAGGCTCAACGTCTAGAACAACGCACAAAATATGATTTAGAAATGCTCAAAGAGGTTGGTTATTGTAATGGAGTTGAGAATTATGCTCGTCATTTATCAGGCAGGGAGGAAGGTTCACCGCCAGAATGCTTAATAGATTACTTTCCGAAAGATTGGTTGTTGATAGTTGATGAGAGTCATGTAACATGTCCTCAACTTCATGCGATGTACAACGGTGATCAATCTAGAAAAAAAGTTTTAATAGATCATGGTTTTAGATTACCCAGTGCTGCAGATAATAGACCTTTAAAATGTGAAGAGTTTTGGGAAAAATCAAGACAGACATTATTTATAAGTGCAACTCCGGGTCAATGGGAATTAGATCAATGTGATGGTGAATTTATTGAGCAAGTTATAAGACCAACTGGGGTCTTAGATCCACTAATTGATGTAAGACCTAGTGAGGGCCAAATAGAAGATCTGTTATCTGAAATAAGAATTAGAGCTGAAAAGAATCAACGAGTGCTAGTGACAACACTTACTAAGAGAATGGCTGAAGATCTAACTGATTTTTTATCTGAAAATAAAGTAAGAGTTAGATATTTGCATTCTGAAATTCATTCAATTGAAAGAATTGAAATTATTCAAGATCTCAGAATGGGCGAATACGATGTTTTGGTAGGAGTTAATTTATTAAGAGAGGGACTAGATCTTCCTGAAGTATCCTTAGTTGCCATTTTAGATGCTGATAAAGAAGGTTTTCTCAGGGCTGAAAGGTCATTGATTCAAACAATAGGAAGAGCTGCAAGACATGTTGAAGGTGTTGCCTTGCTTTATGCAGATAACTTCACAGATTCAATGAAAAGGGCAATATCTGAAACTGAAAGAAGAAGAACTATTCAAAAAAAATATAACCAAGTCAATGGTATTACTCCAAAACCTGCAGGCAAAAAAATAGAAAATTCAATATTATCTTTTCTAGAACTTTCCAGAAAACTAGATGCTGGTGGTTTATCTAAAGATTTAATCAATATAGTTAATAACAAAACTGACGCAATTCTCAGTTCCACTGATAATCAATGTTTGCTCGAAGAATTGCCTGACTTAATAGAAAAGTTAGAAATTAAAATGAAAGATGCTGCAAAAGAGTTAAATTTTGAAGAAGCAGCAAATTTGAGGGATAGAATCAAAAAATTAAGACAAAAATTGGCAAGAAATAATTAAAAAGAACTTATTTTTCTAATTCGAAATGATTATGAATAGCATTTACTGCTTTGTCACAATCTTTTTCTAAGACAATACATGAAGTCCTGATCTCACTAGTGGCAATCATTTCAATATTGATATTTTGGTCAGCCAATGCTCTAAATATTTTTCCAGCCGTTCCAACCTTAAATGCCATTCCCGCTCCTACAGTACTTACTTTGGCTATGGCAGGGCCATCTTCAATGTATGATCCGGGTAATTTTTTTGTTAAGGCCTCAAAAACTAAGTTAGCTTTTTCTCTATCTTGTTTATTCATTGTAAGACTAATATCCTTAGTTTTTAAAGAGGAAATTCTTTCAGACTGAACGATAGTATCGATAAGTAAATTATTTTCAGCTAATGCTAAACATATCGATGCCGCTACACCTGGACGATCAGGCAGTTTTCGAAAACTTACTTGAACTTGGTTTTTATCTAATGCAATTCCTCTTACTTCAGGTTGATCTTGTTTTTCATTGATTGGATTAACAAATATTTGTGTATCGGATAACTTAAATTTTTCAGCAACAAATCTAATAGCTTTTGGTATATTAATGATTTCAATTACACAGCTGACTTTAATTTCACTAGTAGCTATTAACCTGACATTTATATTCGCTTGAGATAAAGTATCAAATAAATCAGCTGAAACACTAGGTCTACCCATAATGCCTGCCCCTTGAATACTTAATTTAGTCATGTTTGTTTTTAAGTTATATTCTCCTCCTAATTGACTAGTTATAAGTTCACATTGTTCTGCAGTCTTTTTAACTTCTAATTCACTAACAGTAAATGTAATATCGTTTTTATTTCCGTCATTTGTCGCTTGTATTATTAAATCTACACTAATACTTGCTTCTGAAAGTTTTTCAAATATTTGTGCAGCAATCCCAGGCCTATCAGGAATATTTGAGAGACTGAATACTGCTTGGTTTTCTAATACCTCAAGACTATTGACTGTTTTTGTTAATTCTAAGCTTCCTCTTTTTAGCGGGAGAGGTTGGATTTGACTTTCTAGGAGAGTCCCACTTGAGTCACTTTGGCTTGATTTGACACACAATTTAATTCCATAATTGCGAGCAATTTCTACTGCTCTTGGATGCAGAACGGAAGCACCGACACTTGCAAGTTCAAGCATTTCCTCGCAGCTAATTTTATCTAAGAGTTTTGCATTAGGAACAATTCGTGGATCAGTAGTAAGAACCCCTGGAACGTCTGTATAAATTTCGCACGTCTCAGCTCCTAAAGCTGTTGATAAAGCTACTGCGGAAGTATCTGAACCACCTCTACCCAAAGTTGTAATTTCCATTGAACCCGTATGACTTAATGTTGTTCCTTGAAATCCAGCCACTACAACTACAAAACCCTGATTTATATAATTTTGGATCCTTTCTGTTTTAATATCCAAAATTCTCGCTTTCCCATGAATTGATTCAGTAATAATTCCAACCTGGCTACCAGTCATTGAAATTGCCGATATTCCGTATTCGTTTAATGCCATTGAGAGAAGAGCTATGGTTACTTGCTCTCCAGTCGAGAGAAGCATATCCAATTCTCTTCGATTAGGATTTTTACTAATTGATTCCGCTAAACAATTTAAATCATCTGTAGTTTGCCCCATTGCAGAGACAACTACGACAATGTCATTTCCTGCTTCTTTACTTTGACAGATGCTACTTGCAATATTTTTAATTTTTTTAATATCACCTACAGAAGTACCGCCAAATTTTTTTACTAGTAAAGCCATATCTAAATCATAATGTAAATTCTTAAACTTATAATTTGGTTAACTTAAATTAATTAATTTTTCTGTAAAAACATTTATGGGATTATTACCTTGTTTTAATAATGATTCAATATCTAGTAAGTTACTCATCAAATTAATTAAATATTCTTGAGATACATTTTTGACTTTTCTTCGAATAAAAAAAATTCTTTTTGGATTAGAAATGCCTGCAAGGTTACAAATCTTTTCTGCATTATCGTTACCTGAATTAACTGCTAATTTTATAATGGTATGAATTCTTATTTGACTAATTAAACCTGCATTTAGTCTTAAAGCAGGTTCGCCTTTCTGTAAGGAATAATTGATTTCAAGGAGGCTTTCATTAATATTTTTTTCTAAGAGAAGATCAATGATTTTGAAAATATTGGATTGATGATCACTAAATATTTTTTTTACATCAATACTTTTAAGAAAAAGTTGTGAATTCGAATTACTTGATACTGCAGAAAGGTATGTTTTTGCTTTGGCTAATTCATTTATTATTTTAAAGCTATCATTACCAACTGAATCAATTATTAATTCAGCTGCATTTTTATCAATTTTGATATTCATTTCATTTGCTGCATCTTCTAAAAATCTTTTTTGTCCTTCATAGTCCCAGATTTCTGGTAAAGAAAATGACTTTTCTTTAGCTAAATTATTTTTGATAAGTTTTTGTAAAAATTTAGTACTCTTTAGTCTTGAGTCTGGTTTTTTTGTATTTTGTAAAATGAAATAAGTATTTTGAGGAATGTTGTCATGAATTTTTTCAAATTTAGTTCTTAGATCCTCATTTTTGGCAGTAAAAATTGGATTATTTTTCAATGTAACTATTCTGTATCCCTCTCCAAAAGGAGGTGTAAGAACTTCATCAAAAGCTTTATTGACTTGCTCATCATCATCTCCATTTAAATTTGTTACGTTTATTTCTTTCCATTCTTTGGATACTTCCTTATCAATTAATTTTTGAATAAATGTATTTTGAGCATTTAAATCATTACCCCATAATATTTGTATTGGCATAATAGCTCAATAAAAATCTTATATTAACTATGATTACTTCTAACACAAATTAAATATAATGGTAATAGATCATCCAATTTTCTTGGAAAGCATCAGATTCATAAGATCTCATTTATTAGCCAATAATCTAGATTATTTGGAAAAAAAAGTGTTAGAGAGATTAGTCCATACTTCAGGAGATTTTTCAGTTCAAAATCTTGTAAATTTTAGTGAGGGTGCTTGCGAAAAAGGGCTTCAGGCACTTAAAAATGGTGCTCCGATTTTAACTGATACTGATATGGCATCAGCAGCAATAAAATCCATGGCAAAAAATACCTCTAGGAATAAAGTATTCACCGCTAGTATGTGGTTTGGAAAAAATAATCATACAAACTTAACTAAAACTGCATATGGCATAAGTGAAGGTTGGAAGGAGTTATCCGCCATGAATTCTGGAAGCAAATCACCTATTGTAGTTATTGGCAGTTCGCCTACGGCGTTAACTTATTTAATTGATATTTTAGAGAATGCAATAGATTTACCTAGTTTAGTTATAGGAATGCCTGTTGGATTTATCGGAGTAGAGAAAAGCAAAAACAAATTAATTTCTAGCGATCTTCCAAGAATTGTTTTGAATTCAACTAGAGGAGGTGCTGCCATGGCAGCTGCTGCGGTTAACGCCTTATTGAGGGAAACTATTTAAGAAGTATTTATTTATAAAAATGTCAAAAATCGCATTAATATAATAATTTAAGTTGTTATTTTTTTTCTAAAGAATTTAAAACTGATTTTGCTTTTTCTATAACTTCTTTTGGAACTCCTGCTAATTTAGCTGCTTCTATGCCGTAGCTTTTGTTTGAGCCCCCTTTAACAATCCTGTGGCTAAAAATTAGCTGGTCGTTATTTTGTTCTACTAAAACTTGAAAATTTTGTATATTTCTATTTGAATTTTTTAAATAATTAAGTTCATGATAGTGCGTAGCAAAAATAGTATTACATTGAATTTTTTTTGCAAGATATTCACTTACTGACCAAGCTATTGCAAGTCCATCAAAAGTAGATGTTCCTCTACCTATCTCATCAAGTAAAACTAGTGAGCTAGAAGTTGCCTGATTTAGAATTGATGCAGTTTCAGACATTTCTACCATAAATGTTGATTGTCCGGATGATTGATCATCAACCGCCCCAATTCTTGTGAAAATCCTATCTACAATCTTGATTTCAGCATTATTAGCAGGAACAAAGCTCCCAATTTGTGTGAGAATTTGTATTAAACCAAGTTGTCTTATAAAGCAACTTTTTCCGCTTGCATTGGGACCGGTTAATATAATTAATTTTTGAGTTTCCTCAAAAGAGACATCGTTTGCTACAAACTTTTTATCACTTAACAATTGCTCTACAATTGGATTTCTTCCTGCGATAATTTTTGTACTATTTTTTGTGCTTGAATCATTTATTGGTATTAATGAAGGTTTTATAAAATTGTTTTCTACTGAAGTAATTGATAAACCAAGCAGTGCATCAAGAGATGCTATGGATTTTGCGATTGATCTTATTTGTTTTGTTTTTTCAGCAACTATATTTCTTAATTCGCAGAAAATTTCATATTCTTTTAATGAAGCTCTACTTTTTATTTGGAAAATCTTATTTTCTTTATTTTTAATTTCTGAAGTGATAAACCTTTCTTCATTAGTAAGTGTTTGCCTTTTGATCCAATGTTGTGGAGCTAAATTAACTTTTGACTTATTTATAGAAATGTAATAACCAAAATTTTTATGAAATTGAATTTTTAGGTTTGAAATTTTGCTAATTTTCCTTTCTTTTAATTCCTCTTTATTTAGCCACTCAGAGTAATCATCCATTAAATTGCGTAAACCATCTAAAATATTGTCAACACCATCGTGGATCATGCCTCCTTCACTAATATTTAGAGGAGGATTTTCTATTAGTTTAAAACTTATAGTATCGGCTAATTCTAAGAGTCCTTCATCAATATTTTTTAATTGATCAGTCCAATCTGGGAGATCATATTTAAATAATTCAATTATGGATTTTAGTCTAGGCAATTTTTTTAAACCTTCAGCTATCGCAATTAAGTCTCTTGGACTTGCATGACCTGCACAAGCTCTACCTGCAAGTCTTTCTAAATCCCCCATTGCTCTAAGTAAATTTTGGGTATCTGTACGTAATTGTTTAGATTCAATAAAGTTTTTAATTATATTTTGTCTTTTATAAATTTCATTAATGTTTAATAGTGGTGAATCTATCCACCTTCTTAAACACCTTGCACCCATGCAAGTATAAGTTCTATCAATACTCCATAGTAGCGAACCTACATAATTGTTTTCTCGTTGTGTATTTTTGATTTCTAAGTTCTTTTGAGTTTGATAATCAATAATTAATTTGTTGTGACCATATTGGATTTGTGGAAAGTCTAATGAGATTTTTAAAGAAGAATCTTTATCTAAATTTGAAGGATTAATTTTTTCTAAATAATTTAATAAACCTCCAAGTGATCTAGTTGCATTGTTTAAATTTTTAAGTCCTATTCCCTCTAGGTTTGCAATTTGGAAATAATTTTTTATTAGATAATTTGCTTCATTAATTCCAAAATTAGTCTCTTGAGAAACAGTGTATGTAATTTGACTATTTCTTTTAATTAATAAATTTCTTACTGCATTGCTTCCTACAATGATTTCTGAAGAATCTAATTTAATAATTTCATCAAATAGTTTTGACAGAGATTGGCCTTCTAAAGTTACTAATTCTCCTGTGCTTACATCAGCTTTAGATATACCCCATTCATAAGATTCATCTGAGTTTTCTTCGGATAAGTAAATAGCAGTAATCCAATTATTTTTCTTTGCTATCAACATCCCCTCTTCAATTACGGTTCCAGGAGTAATTATTCTTGTTATTCCTCTTTTAATTGGAGTCCCATAATTTCCAGAACTTTTTTCTAACTGATCGCATATAACCACAGAATAATTTTTTTTAATTAAATCAGCACAGTATCTCTCCATTGCATGATGGGGAACCCCTGCCATCGGGATCTTACCAATCTCTTTGCCAGCATCTTTGCTGGTAAGCGTTATTTCTAAAAGGTTAGATATTAATACAGCGTCCTCAAAAAAACATTCAAAAAAATCTCCTAATCTATACAGTAATAACCTATCTTTATTTTCTTCTTTTAGAGTTACATAATGCTTCATAATAGGAGTCAATTTAAGTTTTGAAACTGTTTTATAGCTATAAGATTTTTCATTAATGCAAACATTTTTGTTATTTGAAACTAAATCTGTCTTGAATTGATTTATTAAATTTGTTGAATTTTTTCTTTGTCTAGGTCTTTTTTGCGATTCTTTTTTTAGATCTTCCAAAGATAAATCTTCTGGAATTTTTGTTATTTCTTTTTGCTCATTATTATCATCGCCAATCGCAAATAAATTCTTTTGAATTATCGTATCTTCTTGCATACTTTTTTAATTCCTAAATAGATATTAGGTAGAAATTTTTTTTTTGCATTTAAAGTGGCTAAAGTATGTAAATTTTCTCTAAAAATTATCATTTTCATGAGATTATAGTATTTATAATATTTGAAACCTAAGACTGAATTATGCAGGCTGTTAACTTTTTCTTCGTAAATGCTCTATTATTTGCTTCTTTAATTGCAGTAGTTGGAGTGCCCGTTCTATATGTGACTCAACCTTCTACTGAGGAAGGACAGAAAGAAAGTAGGAGAAAAATTTATTCTATTGCTGCTGTTTGGGTTGTTTTGGTTTTTGTTACAGGGATAGTTTCTTCATTAGTTTGAACTTAATACCTTTTCGTGAGAATCTATTAATATATCGAAGTAAAATTTAATGGCTATTTTTGAGGGTTCTTTTACTAATGCATCTACTTTAAAAGTTGGGATTGTAATAGCAAGATTTAATGATTTAATTACAAATAAAATTCTATCTGGTTGTCTTGATTGTTTAAAAAGACATGGTTTAGATACTTCTGAAATAAGCAATCAAGTAGATATAGTTTGGGTTCCTGGTTCATTTGAATTACCAATCGCAGCTAAAACCCTCATGAAAAAAAAGAGTTATGACGTAGTAATTGCTCTTGGGGCTGTGATCCGTGGTGAAACTTCCCACTATGATGTAGTTATATCTGAGGCGAGCAAAGGTATTTCACAAGTTTCAAATGAAAATAATATTCCAATTATTTTTGGAGTTTTAACTACTGATACTATGCAGCAGGCTCTAGAAAGAGCAGGGATTAAAAATAATCTTGGTTGGAATTATGCTTTACAAGCAATTGAGATGGGATCCTTAATTAAAAATTTAAATTAGTTAAAAAAAAAATAATTATTTTTCTTATTAAGCCCTTCTTTGAGATAAAATAGAAAAGTTGTGCGGATGTAGCTCAGTGGTAGAGCATCTCCTTGCCAAGGAGAATGTCGAGAGTTCGAATCTCTTCATCCGCTTTTAATGTTTGTATCTTTTAGAATATTTTTAAAGATAATTTCGTAATGACAAGAGTAATTTCTATTGAGGATTTAAAGGGATTATTTACTAAACCTTATGGTACAGATGCACCAACAAAACAAAAATGGGCTGAATTTTATAATGAGAATGTTATTTTTACAGACCCAACTCAGGAAACAGAGGGCTTAGATTCTTATGTTAAAGCTCAAGAAAAGCTAGTTAAAAGATGTGATGATGTTTTTTTAGAAACTCATGCAATTTCCATAACTGGGGATTGTGGATTTGTTGAATGGACTATGGGTTTAAAAATTATGGGTAAAGAATTTATTTATCCTGGAACTACTCGTTTAATATTTGGTGAAAATGGATTAATTAAAGAGCACAGAGATTACTTTGATTTTTGCGGACCAACTTTTGGACCAGTTCCTATCTTAGGACCTTTTATAAGATGGCTTTATAATAAATTTGTATCTTGATTTTGTTTCTTTAGAAACAAAGTGCTTTATATTTCACGAATCAATAAATTTTGAGAATTAACTTCTTTAAAATCAAATTGAGAATAAAACAATTTTTTATTTGTAGTCATTAAATATAATTTTTTTGTATTTTTAATTTTTTTAGAAGATAAAAGATTTTTTACAATTAATGTGCCAAAACCTTTGCCTTGGTGATTTTGATCTATAACAATATCCCAAAGGACTCCGCGGTAAATTCCATCGGTTAAAGCTCTACCAAAACCAACTATTTCCTTACCAACCCAAAGACTTATTACGACATCACTGTTAGCAAGACATTTTTTTAGATCATGAATTGTTCTATTTTTTGCCCAGAAAGCGTTGCTATCTAGTAATTTTTGTAGCTTAATTAATCCATTCGTTGGTTTAAGATTAGGACCTAATCCAAAAACCCTTAACCCTAAAGCGCCTTTGGCATGTTTGATTAGAGATATTTCTTTCATTTATTAAAAGATTTTTGAAAAGTGATGTCAGCTAGGTTATTTTTGTGACTTTAATCTAAATACCTTAATCGATAGTTTCTATAAAATAAAGAGATAATAGTTTTCTTCATTCTGTTGTAACGCACTAATTTATAATGTTTGTAATAGGATGAATTTTTAAAGGACTTTTACTTATGCTAAAACTTTTGTTGGGAGATCCGAATACACGAAAGTTAAAGCGCTATCAACCAATAGTGGAAGAGATAAATTTTTTAGAAGAAGAAATTTCTCAACTTACTGATGATGAGCTGAGAAAAGAAACTCAAAATCTTAAATCAAATATTTCAGCAGAATTAGATTTTAAAAAGCAAAAAGAACTTCTAGAAGAATTTCTTCCTAAAGCCTTTGCAATTGTGAGAGAAGCAAGCAAACGTGTTCTTGATATGAGACATTTTGATGTTCAGTTAATAGGCGGGATGGTTTTAAATGAGTGTCAAATTGCAGAGATGAAGACTGGAGAAGGAAAAACTCTTGTCGCAACATTACCTTGTTATTTAAATGCTCTTACTGGAAAAGGTGTTCATGTTGTTACTGTAAATGACTATTTAGCTAGAAGGGATGCAGAGTGGATGGGACAAGTTCATCGTTTTTTAGGTTTATCCGTTGGTTTGATTCAGCAAGATATGAATCCAGTTGAGAGAAAGAAAAATTATGATTGTGATATAACTTATGCCACAAATTCAGAATTAGGATTTGATTATTTAAGAGATAATATGGCTACTGATATTATTGAGGTGGTTCAAAGAAAATTTAATTACTGCGTAATTGATGAGGTTGATTCAATATTAATTGATGAGGCAAGAACACCTTTAATTATTTCTGGTCAAGTTGAAAGACCCCAAGAAAAATATCAAAAAGCTTCAGAATTAGCTTTGGCATTAGTTAAAGCAAAAGAATTAAGTAAAGATGGGATTGATCCTGAAGGGGATTATGAAGTTGATGAAAAGCAGAGGAGCTGCATATTAACTGATCAAGGTTTCGCTAAATGTGAAGAATATTTGGGAGTTAATGATTTATATAATCCTCAAGATCCATGGGCACACTATATAACTAATGCTTTAAAAGCCAAAGAATTATTTATTAGAGACGTAAATTACATTATTAAAAAAGATGAAGCTGTGATAGTCGATGAATTTACAGGTCGGGTAATGCCAGGAAGGCGTTGGAGTGACGGACAACATCAAGCAATAGAAGCAAAAGAGAATCTTAAAATTCAGCCTGAAACGCAAACATTAGCATCCATTACTTATCAGAATTTTTTTCTCTTATATCCTGGTCTTGCAGGTATGACAGGAACTGCAAAAACAGAGGAGGTTGAATTTGAAAAAACTTATAAATTAGAAACAACAGTCATACCGACGAATCAAATAAGGAAGAGACAAGATTGGTCTGACCAAGTATTTAAGACTGAGATAGGTAAATGGAAGGCAGTTGCTAAAGAAACCGCACAAATACATCTAGAAGGAAGACCTGTTTTAGTTGGTACAACAAGTGTTGAAAAAAGTGAGTTATTAAGTTCCCTTTTAACCAAAGAAAAAATCCCACATAATTTATTAAATGCTAAGCCAGAGAATGTTGAACGTGAAGCAGAAATTGTTGCTCAGGCAGGTAGAGCAGGTGCTGTTACCATTGCGACTAATATGGCTGGGAGGGGTACAGATATTATTCTCGGTGGTAATAGTGACTATATGGCAAGACTTAAATTAAAGGAGATTTTAGTTCCATTGCTAGTAAGGCCAGATAATGAGCATAAACCACCAATACCTAAACAAAGAACTTTAAAATCTAAAGGAGGTTTTTCTTCAAAGGTGGGCTCAAATTTGAAAAAGAATATTGCAGACTCATCAACTAGTCTATTTCCTTGCAAATTAGATGAAGGGATTGAAAAAAAACTTGCTCTTTTATCTAATAAACTTGTTGAAAATTGGGGAGAGAGAGAACTTTCTATCTTAGAACTTGATGACAAGATAGCTACAGCTGCAGAAAAAGCACCAACCGAAGATCAAATGATAAAGCTTTTGAGAGAATCTTTATCTGATGTAAGGAAAGAATATGAAAAAGTTTTGATTCATGAAGAGAAAAAAGTGAGAGAAGTTGGCGGTTTACATGTTATTGGTACTGAGAGACATGAATCAAGAAGAGTGGATAATCAACTTAGAGGTAGAGCGGGAAGACAAGGTGATCTTGGAAGTACGAGATTCTTTTTATCTTTGGAAGATAATTTATTAAGAATTTTTGGAGGAGACAGGGTAGCAAATCTTATGAATGCATTTAGGGTTGACGAAGATATGCCTATCGAATCAGGGATGCTTACTAGGTCTCTAGAAAGTGCTCAAAAGAAAGTAGAGACCTATTATTACGATATTAGAAAACAAGTTTTCGAATATGACGAGGTAATGAATAATCAAAGGAAAGCTGTGTATAGCGAAAGACTAAGAGTTTTACAAGGAATTGATTTAAAGAGGCAAGTAATTGGATACGGAGAGAGAACAATGAGCGAAATTGTAGAGGCTTATATTAATCCTGATCTTCCACCTGAAGAATGGAATATTAATCAATTAATTTCTAAAGTCAAAGAATTCATATATTTATTAGATGATCTTAAAGTTGAAGATGTTAATTTACTTTCAGTAGAAGAATTAAAAAACTATTTACAGGAGCAGTTACGAATATCTTATGATTTGAAGGAATCTCAAATAGAGAAGATTCGTCCAGGATTAATGAGAGAAGCTGAAAGATTTTTCATTTTGCAGCAAATCGATAATTTATGGCGAGAACATCTTCAATCAATGGATTCCTTGAGGGAATCAGTCGGATTGAGGGGTTATGGTCAAAAAGATCCATTAATCGAATATAAAAACGAAGGATATGACATGTTCCTGGAAATGATGACTAATATGAGACGAAATGTTATTTATTCAATGTTTATGTTTCAACCTAAAACTGACGTTAATGAAAAAAATTAACTAAAGAATTAATCATCTCCAAGAAATTCTATTATTTCTTTGTCTTTAAGATTTTGAGCGTCACCTAGTTGAGAAATATCAATTGATTCTGAGTTAACTAAACATTGAAGAGTTTTTTGTAATTTAAGAATTTCATTTTCAAGGAAGTCTATTCTGTCCATTAAATTTTTTATCACATTAGCTTCAGCATCAGGTAAAGCAGAGTGAGCTAATGGGTTTATCTTTACGCCACTTTGATGTATGACTCTGCCAGGAACTCCAACGACTGTGCTATTCGCTTCCACATTACGAACAACAACTGAACCCGCACCAATACGTGTATTAGAGCCAACTTTGATTGATCCGAGAACTTTTGCTCCTGCCCCTACTACAACATTTTCCATCAAGGTGGGGTGTCTTTTTCCATGACTTTTACCAGTTCCTCCTAATGTAACTCCCTGATATAGCAAACAATTATTTCCTATCTCGGCTGTTTCTCCAATAACAACTCCCATACCATGATCTATGAAAACCCGTTTACCAATTTTTGCTCCAGGATGTATTTCGATGCCTGTTAATAGCCTATTGGTATGACTTAACAAGCGAGGAATCAAAGGAATCTTAAATTGCCATAATTTATGCGTAAACCTATGAATAACTATAGATTGAAAGCCAGGGTAGCAAAGAAATATCTCTATTATCCCTCTAGCGGCAGGATCTCTCTCTCTGATAATTTCTATATCTGATTTTAAAGTTTTTAACATTTTGGTTTAATTGATGACACCTATTTCTTTTTTTAATTGATTTATTGTCTCGATACTTAAATAATTTTTAGCACAAATTATTTGAGGTAATCTCATCAATTGAGAACGATTGTTTAATAATGTGTTTTCTACAACTGATAGACTAGGTCCATCACACACTATATGGTTCGAAGCCTTTAAAAGTGATAGTAATCTACTTTTGTTATCTGAGACTGCTGTCATAAGCATTAATTCACCACCTCGCATGCTGTGTATAATTACTTCTGCTGCTCTCAATAAACCAGGACTTATACTTACAATACCCACACAACTTCCAGTATTTAATTCTTTGAGGATTTTCAATTCTTTTTGAAAGTCGCTCAAGTCAACTGAAATAGCGCGCACTCCATGTTGCTTGGCAACTTTTTCTAAAGGCTGTATGAAATATCTGCTTGTGACAATCGTACCATTATTTGAATTACTCAAAACTTTTTCTAATTCTTCCATAGGAACAACTTCTACTGGTACATTTACAGTTGTAGAAAGGTCTTCTGCGATTAGCATAGAAGCGCCAATATCCTCTCTAGGAGTACTTACTATGATTCTTGATCCACACTTAATACGCCAATCAATTTCATTGGTCAATATATCTCTGGTTTCTTGTAAAGTGCATCCAAGATTTATCAAGTTGTCAATAACCTTCTTTGCTTCTTGATCTGGTAGTTTTCTTGTCTTCTCTTTTGAGTAAATTGATTTTTTGAATTCTCTTTTAGTAAGATTATCTCTTACATAGATACCTGATCCAGCTATTGCTTCAACAACTCCATCTATTTCTAGTTGTCTGTATACTTTACTTATAGTATTTCGATGGAGTCCAGTCTGCATTGCAAGTTGCCTTGTACTGGGAAGTCTGTGACCTGGAGGATAATGCCTTGCTGCGATAGCAAAACAAATTTGATTATAGAGTTGAGTAGATGCTGGGATATCACTTTCTTGTTGAATATGGAATCTCACTTTCTAAAAACCTTTACTAATTTATTTTTGACCATAGTGACACTTTAACATTTGTCATATTTTTTGATAACAATTTTTCACCCATCATCTTTTTTAATGAGAGGAGATTTTCGAGGGCTTAAAAACATAATCATGTTTCTCCCTTCTCTTTTTGGTTTTTGTTGAACTTCTGATTGCTCTTCTAAATCATTAGCCATTTTCAAAAGAAGTGTTTCAGCTAAATTTGAGTGTTGAATTTCTCTACCTCTAAAAATTACAGTACATTTTACTTTGTCTCCCGATTTTAAAAATTTAGTAGCTTGACCTATTCGGACATCATAATCATGTTTATCAATTTTATACCTCATTTTTACTTCTTTAACTTCCGTTTGATGGGATTTTTTCCTTGCTTCTTTAGCTTTCTTTTCTTGTTCAAATTTATATTTTCCATAGTCCATAATTCTACAAACAGGAGGATTTGCTTTTTCGCTTACCAAAACTAAATCAAGTTCTCTTTTAGATGCTATTTCTAATGCTTTTAATCTTTCTATGACACCTAGTTGTTTTCCATCTGAATCAACCACTCTCAATTGAGGGTATTTTATTCTTTCATTTATATTTGGTAGCTCTCTAACTGGAGCTCGGCGGTCAAAGCGTGGGCGTGGGGGCATTCAGTTAATTAAACAATTTGGTTGGATGATGAAAAAAAATCTATTTTATAAAGTTAGCTTAAAAAAGACTCTATCTTAATTATTGCATCTTTTAGCAGGTTTTTGTTATTAAGCCAAAGAGGATTATTTTTATTACGAAACCAAGTTTTTTGTCTTTTAGCAAATTGTATAGTTTTTGTCGTAGTTAACTCAATCGCTTTTTCAATTGTTGAACGGTTATTTAAAACATCTCTAGCTTCTCGATAACCAATGGTTTCTAGTATTGGCAAATCAAATCCGTATTCTGAGATAAGATATTTAGTCTCCTCAATAATTCCAGATAAAAACATTTGTTTCGTTCTTTTTAAAATTCTTTCTTTTAAATTATCTCTATCTAATCCAAGCTCTAATATTCTCCATTCAGGAGGTTTTTGAACTTTCAGAGTTGACAAAGGTTTACCTGTTACATAGAAGACTTCTAAAGCTCTTATAATTCTAATGTGGTCAGCAAAATTAATTTTTTTTGTTGATAATGGATCACAATTTTTTAATAAGTCCCAACATTTTTTCTGACCAAGTTCTTCTAATTGTCTTCTCAAATTCTTTTGAGGAGGGACATCTGGTACAAAAAACCCTTTGGTTATTGAGTTCATATACAATCCACTCCCTCCAACAAGAAAAGGTAAATTGTCATGTTTAATTTCTCTAGTTATTGATTTTTGAGCAATTTCTTGAAATTGTTTTACATTAATTGGACGGTTTGGCTCCTCAATATCTATTAAAAAATGCTTTATTTGTTGTTGTTGTTTTTTAGATGGTTTGGCTGTTCCAATATCCATAGACTTATAAATTTGCCTTGAATCGATATTGTGTATATGAGTTTTAAAATATTCTGCAATTTCAATAGCTAATTCTGTTTTGCCACTTGCAGTAGGCCCAATTAAAATTATTACATTAGGTGGGTACAAAGACATATGAATTTCTGAAGAAAAAAATATTAGCTATATAATTAAAGTGGTTAAATTTTTCATTGATTTCGAGCCTTAATCTTATTGCGGTGGTAAGTTTAATGAAATACCTTTTAAAAATAACATTTTAAAAGTTTAATATTTTTTTTATATTAAATGAGTGAGGACAAAAGATCTAATAAAATCTCAAGTGATTATGGCGCAGAACAGATTCAGGTTTTAGAAGGGTTAGAACCAGTTCGTAAACGCCCCGGGATGTATATAGGTTCTACAGGGCCTAGGGGATTACATCATTTGGTATACGAAGTAGTTGATAACTCTGTTGATGAAGCACTAGCTGGACATTGTGATCGTATAGAAATAGTTCTTCGAGCAGATGGTTCTGCTTTAATTTCTGATAATGGACGAGGTATTCCAACAGATATTCATCCAAGAACAGGAAAAAGTGCCTTAGAAACTGTATTAACTGTTCTTCATGCAGGAGGAAAATTTGGAAGTGGTGGTTATAAAGTTTCAGGGGGTTTGCATGGAGTAGGAATATCTGTAGTTAATGCTTTAAGCGAATGGGTTAATGTGACTGTTTTTAGGGATGGTCACGAATTTAATCAAAGATTTGAAAAAGGTCTAACAAAGGGTGAATTGACAACTAAAAAGCAAACTGGCAAACCATCTAAGAAAGGAACAACTATTTGCTTTAAACCCGACAAAACGATTTTTTCTGGAGGAATTGAATTTGAATATGCTCTTCTTTCATCAAGATTAAGAGAACTAGCTTATCTTAACGGCGGAGTAAAAATTGTTTTTAGAGATGAAAGAAATCAATTATCTGATGGTTCTTTTAAAGAAGAAATTTATTTATATCAAGGAGGTATTAAAGAATATGTTGAATATATTAATGCTGCAAAAGAGTCTATTCATCCTGAAATAATTTACGTTGACTCACAGAAAGAAAATGTATATGTAGAAGCAGCTTTGCAATGGTGTTCAGATGTATATTCAGATAATATTTTAGGATTTGCAAATAATATTAGAACTATTGATGGAGGAACTCATATTGAAGGGCTAAAAACAGTTTTGACACGAACTTTCAATAATCTTGCAAAAAAGAGAGGTAAAAGAAAAGATGCTGAAAAAAATTTAGCAGGCGAAAATATTAGAGAGGGCTTGACTGTTGTTTTATCTGTAAAAGTTCCAGATCCCGAATTTGAAGGGCAAACAAAAACAAAATTAGGAAATACTGAAGTAAGAGGAATTGTGGATTCACTCATTGGGGAGGCACTCACAAAATATATGGAATTCAATCCTGGAATTTTGGATTTGATTCTTGAAAAAGCAATTCAATCATTTAATGCAGCAGAAGCTGCGAGAAGGGCTAGAGAGTTAGTAAGAAGAAAAAGTGTTCTAGAAAGTTCTACTTTACCGGGTAAATTAGCAGATTGTAGTTCTAGAGATCCCTCAGAATCAGAAATTTATATAGTTGAAGGAGATTCAGCTGGAGGTTCCGCGAAACAAGGACGAGATAGAAATTTTCAGGCTATTTTGCCCCTCAGGGGTAAAATTCTTAATATTGAAAAAACTGACGATACTAAAATTTATAAAAATACAGAAATACAGTCATTAATAACTGCTCTAGGATTAGGAATAAAAGGAGAGGATTTCGATGAGAGCTCTTTGAGATATCATAGAGTTGTAATCATGACGGACGCTGATGTTGACGGCGCTCATATAAGAACTTTATTATTGACATTTTTTTATAGATACCAAAGAGAACTTGTTGAGAAAGGCTTTATATATATTGCTTGCCCCCCTTTATATAAAGTTGAAAGAGGTAAGAATCATAATTACTGTTATAACGAGAATCAATTAAAGGAAACAATTGAAGGTTTTGGAGAAAAAGCAAATTATAATATCCAAAGATTTAAGGGACTAGGTGAGATGATGCCAAAACAGTTATGGGACACAACTATGAATCCTCAGACGAGGATGATGAAAAGGGTTGAAATTGAAGATGCATTTGAAGCTGACAGAATATTCAATATATTAATGGGAGATAAAGTTGCACCAAGAAGAGAATTTATTGAAACTCATAGCAGCAATTTAGATATGGCAACTTTAGACATATGATTAATAATCTTCTCAAGAATTTTTGCTTAATTACTTTTGCATTAATTGCGCCAATTACATTACCTGCTGGGGGGATCCAAAAAAGTTTAAATCAAAATAATTTCTTTCTTAATACAAATGAAATTATATTGAGTTCCAATACCTCTCTTTATTCTTATCCTCAAATTTATGCTAGGGAATTATTAGTTCTTGATTTAGGTACAACTTTATCAGTATTACGTAGTTGGAAAGTTAATGAAAGTGAAACTTGGGTCAGGGTTGAATTAGCTTCCAATAAATTGTTGGATGATCCAAATAAGATTTTAAAAGGTTGGATAAGAATGTAAATTTTGGATTTTAGTTCAATTGTTATACTTTTATTTGGAAGTACTTTTGGATTAATATTGAGAATATATATACAAAATAATTTTAAAAAAAGTATAGGCTTTGATATTCAAAATACATCAATAGTAAATTTTTTATCATCTTTTTTTTTAGGAATTTTAGTAGCAATAAATTTTATTAATAACGAAATATTAGCATTATTTTATAGCGGTTTTTTAGGATGTTTTAGTACATTTTCTTCCTTTATATATCAACTATTTAACCTATTTAAAAAGAGAAATTTCCTAAGATTATTTTTCCACTATATCGAAGTGATAATTCTTTCTTTTCTATTCTTTTATTTAGGTTATTTTGTAATTCAGTTTTTTAAAAATGAAATTAAATAATTTTATTTATATTCTTTTAGCTGCTTACCTAGCTACATTTTTAAGATTAATAATAAACAATAATTTTTTTATTTCAATAATTGGATCATTTTTGGTTGGTTTTTTTATCAATCAAAGATTACGTTACTCTGTTGAAAAAATTCTATTGAGTGGTTTTTTTTCGTGCTTTACATCCTTTAGTGGATTTATATATTTTTTGTACAAAATTTTAGATCAAGGGGAATGGATAAAATTTATAATTTTTACTAATTTAATCATCATCGTAAATTTATTTACAATGTTTATCGGGTTCTGGATAAGTAGAAAAATAACTTAGATTTCTTATAATAGTGTTGTTACTTTGACAAAGGATAATATTTATGAAAGAAAATAATCTTGAAACAGTTAAATCTTTATCTTCAAATTTAAGTACACGAGAAAATATTACTATTCAACTTGAGGAATTGCTGATTGCGGGAAATTATGATGAAGCCAAATTACTTTTAGAGCCTTCCCAACCAGTTGATATTGCAGACGCTATTGGAAGCCTGCCACTAATATTGCAGGCATTAGCATTTAGATTATTAAAGAAAAATGAAGCAATTGAGGTTTATGAATATTTAGATCCAGTAGTTCAGCAAACTTTATTAGAAAGACTGCGTTCAGGAGAAGTGTTAGAAATCGTTGAAAAAATGTCTCCTGATGATAGAGTTCAACTCTTTGATGAATTACCTGCAAAAGTTGTTCGAAAATTTTTGTCTGCTCTTAGCCCTGGTGAAAGGAAAGTAACAGCTGAATTACTTGGATATGAGCCTGAAACTGCTGGAAGATTAATGACAACAGAATTTATAGACCTTAAAGAGATGCAGACAGCATCTGAAGCTCTTTCTTTAGTTAGAAAAAGAGCACCATTTACTGAAACTATTTATAGCTTATATGTTACAGATAAAGAAAGACATTTAACTGGTATTCTTTCTTTAAGAGATCTTGTAACTGCTGATCCTTCTAAGCCAATTGGTGACGTTATGACAAGAGATGTTGTTAATATCTCCACTAATACGAATCAAGAAGAGGTTGCTAGAGCAATACAAAGATATGATTTTTTAGCTCTCCCAGTAGTTGATAAAGAAAAACGACTGGTTGGGATAGTAACAGTTGATGATTTGATTGATGTCATTGAACAAGAAGCAACAAGAGACATTTATGCAGCGGGGGCAGTACAACCTGGAGACGAAGATGATTATTTCCAAAGTAGTTTGTTTACGATTGCTAGAAGAAGAATTTTATGGTTATTAATTTTGGTTTTGGCAAATGGTTTAACAACCAAAGTTATAGCTATTAATGATCAAATATTAAAAGAAATAGTTTTATTAGCTGCCTTTATTCCACTACTTATAGGTACTGGGGGAAATGTTGGCGCTCAAAGTTCAACTGTTGTTATTAGGGGGTTAAGTACTCGGAAATTGAAGTCTCTTGGTGCAATTAAGGCAGTAGTTAAGGAGGCAATAACAGGCGCTCTTTTAGGAATTTTAATGATGATCGTAGTATTTCCCTTTGCTTGGTGGCAAGGAGAAGGGCCTTTAATTGCCTCTGCGGTGGGAATAAGTTTAATATCTATAACAACTTTGGCTGCTACAACAGGAGCGATACTTCCTTTGTTATTTGACAGAATGAAATTAGATCCAGCCTTAATGTCCTCTCCATTCATTACAACTGTTACTGATATTGCTGGCGTATTTATTTATCTGAGTACAGCGAAATGGCTATTAAGCTCTTCATTAGCCTAAATCAACTAGGTATTTATTCTCATTTTTGTAAAAATGTGGATTTTTTTGTTTAACTTTACATTTCTTAATGGTATTGTTTACAAAACATCATTCAACTTTCATGTCTTCTGAAACAATAAGTGAAAATAAACTATCAACAATTACAAGTATAAAAGCTAGTAATGATGTTGATCTTGTTCGGTCATACTTAAGGGATATAGGAAGAGTTCCATTACTATCTCACGAGCAAGAAATTACTCTAGGTAGACAAGTTCAAGAGTACATGGAAGTTGAAAGAGCAGAATTAGAAATTATTGAATTAACAGGCGATAAGCCTAGTATTGATGAATTATCGACTAAATTAAATTTATCTACCTCTATAATCAAAAAAAGATTGCGAGCCGGACAGAGAGCTAAAGAAAGAATGGTTGCAGCGAATTTAAGATTGGTGGTAAGCGTTGCAAAAAAATATACAAAAAGAAATATGGAACTTTTAGATTTAATTCAAGAAGGAACTATAGGATTGGTTAGAGGAGTTGAAAAATTTGATCCAGCTAGAGGTTATAAGTTTTCAACATATGCATACTGGTGGATAAGACAAGGTATCACAAGAGCAATAGCTGAAAAAAGTCGGGCGATAAGGCTACCAATTCACATAACTGAAATGTTGAATAAGTTAAAAAAAGGTCAAAGAGAGCTCAGCCAAGAAATGTCTAGAACTCCAACTGTAAGTGAACTAGCAAAATACGTTGAGCTTCCCGAAGATGATGTTAAAGATTTGATGTGCAAGGCAGGGCAGCCGGTTAGTCTTGAAACCAAAGTTGGTGATGGGGAAGATACTGTTTTATTAGATTTATTGGCAGGGGGAGAGGATTTGCCAGACGAACAAATAGAGATGGATTGTATGAGAGGTGATCTGCATTCTCTCTTACACCAATTGCCTGATCTGCAATGTAGAGTTTTAAGAATGAGATACGGAATGGATGGAGATGAGCCTATGTCTCTTACAGGTATAGGGAGGGTGCTAGGAATAAGTAGGGATCGAGTAAGAAACCTAGAAAGAGATGGATTAAGAGGCTTGAGAAGACTTAGTGATAATGTAGAAGCTTATTTTGTTTCTTGAATAAATTCATTCATCAGCTTATTTGTTTTTTCAGGTTCTTCATCATGAGGACAGTGCCCAGCTCCATGAATAATATCTAATCTTTTAATATTACTGAATTGTTTCTTCCACTCTCTTGCTTCATCTAGAGATTCCCAAGGATCTTTCTCTCCCCAAATTAATTGTATTGGAGCATCAATATTATTAAAAAGGTCAGTAGCAAGATAGTCATCAAATAAGTTAATAAAACCACGAAATGCTTCTTTAGAATTTTTCCTTTGAGAGGGTTGATAAAGTATTTCAATCAATTCTTTATCGATATTGTTTCCTGAAGGGTAAGCTTGTTCAAGTATTTTCTTTATGACTTTTGGATTAGCAGCTCTTGTAAAAAGCGTGTTACTAATTACTCTTTGTCTGACTATTGTCTTAAGGATGGGTCTTATTAGATTCATTAAGATATCACTTTTTTTTAAACGTTTATCATCCATAGTTCTTTGTGCACAATCAATCAAAATTACACCTTTGCATTTATCTTTGAGGATCTCAGCTGCTTTCAATGCAATAACACCACCAATTGAATTTCCTACCAAGTAAACAGGAGATTTTATTACCTCTGCACAAAATGTTGATATTTGATTACCCCATAAGTCAAATGAATATTTAATTGAGTTTTCTTTTTCAGGTTCGTAATTCAATAAAGCACTAGGCTGACTGCTTTCTCCAAATCCTAATAAGTCAATTGCGTAACAGTTAGAGAATTTACCAAGAAAATCCTGATTATGTCTCCAGTGGTTTTTTGATGCCCCAAATCCATGAATTAATAAAATTTTAATATTTTTTTCAGAAGTAGATTCTTTTGATAAAGACCAAGAAATTTTCCAATTTTTCCATTTCCAATTTTCAGATTTATTTAAAGACATCATGAATATGCTTTTAATAAACTTTAATTCAAAAAAAAATTATTCGTTTTTAATAAATTATTCTTAATTAAGAAAAAGTATTCATTTTATGAAAAAGAAAAAGGTCATATGTATTGGAGAGGCTTTAATAGACAGAATCAGAAATAAGTCAAATCAAGGATTTTCAGATTTTTTGGGCGGCGCGCCGGCTAATGTAGCTTGTGCATTAAGAAAATTAAAAATAAATTCAATATTTATAGGTAGTTTGGGTAATGATGATTATGGAAAAAAATTTATTACGAAATTTAATGAATTGGACGTTAATTTAGAATTCTTGCAACTAGATAATAATTCATCTACTCGAGTGGTTAATGTGGGTAGAGATCAATTTGGTGATCGTTTTTTTTCAGGATTTGAGGAAAGTTCTCATTCATGCTTTGCAGACGAAGTTCTTTGTAGGAAATTAATTGAAAAAGAAATTCTAAATTTAGAGAAATCTTTTCAAGAAACAAAATATATGGTTACGGGAACGATCTTATTATCATCTCCTATATCAGCAGAGACAATTTTTTTTCTTCTTGAACAGGCTAAAAAATTTGAAGTCAAAATAGTCATTGATTTGAATTGGAGAGAGGTCTTTTGGGATCATTCAAGTTTTTCATCAGAAATTAGTAAATCCGCAAGAGTTAATTTAATCAAGAAATTTTTAAATCATTCAAATGTTTTAAAACTTGCTAAGGAAGAAGCAATTTTGTTTTTTGAGGATGAAACCCCTTTGCGAATATCTGAAAGATTGTCTAATAATCCAGATGTAATAATAACTGATGGAAAAAATCCTGTTGCATGGTATATCAATGGATTGCAGGGAATTACCGAAACTCCTACTTCACAAAAAATTGTTGATACAACTGGCGCAGGCGATGCTTTTCTAGCTGGCTTAATCTCAAAATTAATTTCTTCTGGCTATCCATCAAATGAACTAGAGATAGAAGATTGCATTAAGTTCGCAAGTGTTTGTGGATTATTAACTTGTCTTGGTGAAGGTGCTATCGAGCAGCAGCCATATTATGAGAATGTTAATAAATTTTTGGGATCTCTTATTTCGTAGTGTCTTCCATAATTTTTTGCGTAACTTATTTCAATTTTCCAGAAATTATCTATAACTGGTTCTATTAATTCTGGCCATTCTATAACTAAAATTGCTTGTCGTTGTATTGCCTCTTCTTCTTCTGAAAAAAAAACTTCTTTTGCTGAACTAACATTTTCTAACCTGTATAAATCAAGGTGAATTAGTGGAATTTTTCCTGAGTTATAGTGATGCGACAAAGCAAACGTAGGGCTTGTAATGTCCTCAGAGATTGATAAACCTTTAGCAATACCTTGAACAAATGAAGTTTTCCCAGCCCCAATTGGACCCTGTAATAAAACAATTGATTGGGGATTTAATTTGTATGAGAGGTTTTTTCCTAAATTTAAAGTCTCTTTTAAATTCTCAACAAACACAAAAATTATACAAAAATCATTTATAGTTTAATAGAAAAAGTATTTACTAGATATGGTAATAGCAAACTCAGTTAAGACATCTACACCGAATTACGTAATTGCTGATATCTCATTATCAGATTTTGGTCGTAAAGAAATTACAATTGCCGAAACAGAAATGCCTGGGTTAATGGCACTTAGAGATAAATATCAATCTGAAAAACCACTAAAAGGTGCCAAAATAGCTGGAAGCCTTCATATGACTATTCAGACAGCAGTCTTAATAGAAACTCTTGTTGATCTTGGTGCGGAAGTGAAATGGGCTTCATGCAATATTTTTTCAACTCAAGATCATGCCGCTGCAGCTATCGCAGATCAAGGAATCCCTGTATATGCAAAAAAAGGTGAGACTCTTGATGAATATTGGCAATATACCCACTATATTCTTGATTGGGGTTCAGACTCTCCAAATATGATTCTTGATGATGGGGGAGATGCAACTGGTTTATTGATACTCGGTAGTAAAGCAGAAAAAGATTTTTCTGTTTTAGATAATCCTGGTAATGAAGAAGAAATTGCTTTATTCAATTCTATTAAGTCCAAGTTGAAAAAAGATAAAGACTTCTATTCCAGAATTAAAAGTAATATTATTGGTGTCACTGAAGAAACTACAACAGGAGTTGCAAGACTTTATCAACTGCAAAAGCAAAATGCTTTACCTTTTCCTGCTATCAACGTTAATGATTCAGTAACTAAGAGCAAATTTGATAATTTATATGGCTGCCGAGAATCTCTAGTTGATAGTATAAAGCGTGCCACTGATGTAATGATTGCTGGGAAGGTAGCTTTAGTAATGGGTTTTGGAGATGTAGGTAAAGGTTCTGCTCAGTCCCTAAGAGGACTTGGTGCAATTGTAAAAGTTGCTGAAGTTGATCCAATTTGTGCACTTCAAGCGGCAATGGAAGGTTTTAGCGTTGTTACATTAGACGATGTAGTGGAAGAGATAGATATATTTGTTACAGCAACTGGGAACTATCAGGTAATAACAAACGAAAATCTTGTCAAGATGAAAGATGAGGCCATTGTTTGTAATATTGGCCATTTCGATAATGAAATTGATGTGGCTTCATTGAAAGATTACCCATGGGAAAATATTAAGCCGCAGGTTGATCACATAACTTTACCTAGTGGCAATAAAATAATCCTTTTAGCTGAAGGTAGATTAGTTAACTTGGGTTGTGCCACTGGACATCCAAGTTTTGTTATGAGTAATTCTTTTACTAATCAAGTCCTAGCTCAAATTGAACTTTTCAATAAGTCTGAAAAATATGCTAGGGAAGTTTACGTTTTACCAAAACACTTAGATGAAATGGTGGCTAGATTGCATCTTGATAAAATTGGTGCAAAATTAACAAAATTAACTAAGGAACAAGCTGATTATATTAATGTTTCTGTTGATGGACCTTATAAACCAGAGCTTTATAGATATTAAGTTTGAGTCTAATTTTTGTAAATTTTCTTACTTCAATCCCAGACTACATTGGTTTGGCTGTCGAAAAGAATTCAATAATTGCATACCTAACTATTTGTTTGGCTATGTTTTTAGAAAATTTAATACCCCCAATACCCTCGGAAATTATTATGCCCTTGGGAGGGTTTTTCGTTTATCAACAAAAATTAAATTTTTATATCTTAGTTTTTTGGGGATTACTTGGAACTATTTTAGGATCATTGCCTTGGTATTATTTAGGAAGATTAGTAAATGAAAAAAGACTTTCAAATTTTCTGGATAAAAAAGGAAAATATTTGGGTATTTCTTCTAATGATTTAATTAAAAGTAAAAGGTGGTTTGATAAGTACGGGGTCTCTTTAGTTTTTTGGGGCCGATTAGTACCAGGTATAAGAACTTTAATTTCAGTTCCCGCTGGCATAGAACTTATGCCATTAAGAAAATTTTTGATTTGGACAACATTTGGGAGCTTGATATGGGTAGCACTGCTAACTTATGCGGGTTATTTATTTGGCGAAAATTATTCAATCATTGAAACTTACTTAGATCAAATAAAATATGTTGTGAAGCCAATTTTAATTTTAATTTTCTTATATTTTTTTATAAGAATGCTTATTAGATTTTTGAAAAAGAATAGAGGTTAGAAAGGAATTTCACTTGAGTTATTGCTGTTGGAATATTGGTTATTATCAGACTCTTTTCGAGAACTTAGTAAGTTTAACCTGTCTACCCTAACAACCGGCTTGTATCTATCTTCCCCAGTATTTTTATCTTTCCAACTATCAATTTTAAAACTTCCTGTGATTCCAATTAAAGATCCTTTCTTAACGTAATCTGCTGCTATTTGTGCCTGTTTCCCCCATATTTCTAAATTAAACCAGTCAGGCTCTTCATCTCTACTTCTTCGGTTCACTGCAAGTGTGAAATTAGCTACGATACTTCCAGATTCAAAATATCTGACATCAGGTTCTCGACCGGCTCTGCCAACCAGGTTAATAGTGTTAATTTCCATAATTTTTTTCTTTTTATACTACTCATATTTTTAGGTTCTGCTCAAAGTTATGCGTGCTATTCATAACTAAACAAAATAATTATGAAAGCTTAACAAAAAATAGATATATTATTTATAAAAAAGAATTTTTATTGTGATTTTTAACAGATTTAAATTTTCTAGAGATATTGGCATAGATTTGGGGACGGCCAACACCCTTATACATGTATCAGGTAAGGGCGTTGTTCTACAAGAGCCTTCTGTAGTAGCTATGGATTTAGAGGAAGGGATTCCATTGGCTGTTGGTAAAGAAGCAAAGTTGATGCTTGGAAGGACGCCTGGCAATATTAGAGCCGTAAGACCGCTTAGAGATGGTGTTATTGCAGATTTTGATGCTGCGGAGCAAATGATTAAAACATTTATTCAAAAATGTAACGAAGGCAAGGGTATAGTTGCTCCAAGAATAGTTATTGGTATTCCAAGTGGAGTTACAAGTGTCGAGCGAAGAGCAGTAAGAGAAGCTGGATTAGCAGGAGCTAGAGAAGTTCACTTGATAGATGAACCTGTTGCAGCAGCAATAGGTGCATCATTACCAGTAACTGAGCCAATTGGTACTATGATTGTTGATATTGGTGGTGGAACTACTGAGGTTGCAGTATTAAGTTTGGGTGGAACTGTATTAAGTGAATCTGTACGAATAGCTGGCGACGAAATAAATGAATCAATTGCCTTATACCTTAAAAAAGTTCATAATTTAGTTGTTGGAGAGAGAACTGCAGAAGATATTAAGATCAAGATTGGTTCTGCCTTCCCAGATGATGAATTTGATAAAACTACTTTAGAGGTGAGAGGTTTACATCTTTTATCTGGTCTTCCTAGGTCAGTCACTTTAACTTCAGGAGAAATTAGAGAAGCTATGGCTGAAACACTGAGCAAAATAGTTGAAGCCGTAAAAAGAACTTTAGAGCGAACTCCTCCTGAACTTGCAGCAGATATTGTTGATAGAGGGATTATGCTTGCAGGTGGTGGAGCTTTAGTTAGAGGCATTAATGATTTATTGAGTGATGAAACGGGAATTTTTACTCACATAGCAGAAAATCCCCTGCTTTGTGTAGTTAATGGATGTGGGGAGGTTCTTGATGATTTTAAAAAACTTAAAAGAGTTGTTGATACTCCAGAATTTATAAGGAACGCGATAAGAGACTAATAGTATGTTAACTATCCGACGAATTTCTTCTAGTCGTTGGTGGCATAAAAAGAAAATTTCGATATTTTTAGGAATTTTTTTATTTTTAGTCTTTGTAAGGGTTTCAAAGGGATCTATTTATAAGGATTTTTACTATTTTATTTCAAAGCCTTTTTGGCCTGGTCAATTTCAAAAAGAAGTTATTCTAAAGAGCATCAATCAAGAATCTTTAATAAAATCAAATCTTCTGAACAAGGATAATATAAGATTACGTGAAATCTTATCTCTTCAAAAATCATCCAACAATGATAATATTTCAGCTGCAGTTATTTCGAGAAAAACAGGAGGTTGGTGGAGACAAATAATTTTAAACAAAGGTTCAAAAGATGGAGTGAAAATTGGTAGTGCTGTCACTGGCCCAGGAGGATTATTAGGAAGAGTAAACAATACTTCTTTATTTACTGCGTCAGTAACTTTAATAACTTCTCCAGAAAGTAAATTAGGCGTTTGGGTGGACAGAATTCAAATGAATGGATTACTGGTCGGTTTGGGAGATGATTATCCTAGCCTAATACTTTATTCAAAAGATGCTGATATAAAAGTCGGAGATTTTGTATCATCTTCTCCTGCTAGTTCTTTATTACCTCCAAATATCCCCGTTGGGATTGTCCAATCTATAAATGAGACATCACAATCAAAAAAAACGGCAAAAATTTTACTTTTGGCAAAACCTCACTTAATTGATTGGGTGCAAATTTTGAAATAAAATTTCTAATGAATAAATTTTTTACCAAAAAATTATCCTTTATAAGCTTTATTTTTATTCCAATTATTTTTTTGTGGCACCCTAGTTGGCTTGGATTTTTAGGTGTTCAGCCTTATTGGCCGTTATTTTGGTTATTGCCTTGGGCAATAATTAATGGATCAATTAATGGATTAGTATTTGGTTTGTTTTTAGGTCTCATTTTAGATTCTCTAACTTTAAATGACAGTTTTACTCAAATTCCAGGCCTAATTTTTTGTGGATTTTTCTTTGGGAGAATTAAATCTCATAGTGATATTTTGGTCGGACATTTTAGGTATGGTTTAATTTGTTCTTTTGGAAGTTTTTTGTGTGGTACGCTTTATCTTGCACAAATTTTGGTTAGAAATTTTTCAGATGGTAATTTTTTAATGTTTTTTCCCGGTGTAAAAAATATCTTAGCTGAAGTTTTTTTGACAGGTTTGTTAGCTCCCTTTATTTGCTCCCAACTTCTAAGGATGTTTAAATTTTCAAGAAGAAAATTGTGGTAATCAATTTCGTCAAGAAGTAAAAAGTGCTTTAAAAAATTGATATCTTCAAATTATTTAAAATTTTTTTAAACCTATGGAATATCTCTATGAGGGTTCGTAATGTTATATTTTTAATTGTTAGAATAAATATTCAATGCAATAGTTCTTTGCTTTGAAATATCGAGAAATCTTTTTTAACTATGTCAAAAGCAAGAATTTTAGTTGTTGATGATGAACCAGCAGTTTTGAAGGTATTAGTTACTAGGCTTCAACTAGCTGGCTATCAAGTTTTTTCAGCCACTAACGGTGAAGAAGCTCTTGAGTCTTTTCACAGGGATTCGCCAGATTTGATAGTTCTTGATGTTATGCTTCCAAAAATGGATGGATTTGCTGTTTGTAGAAGAATTAGAGCTGAATCAGTTGTACCAATAATATTCTTAACAGCTCTAGAAGCTATTTCAGAGAGAGTTGCAGGTTTGGACTTAGGAGCTGATGATTACTTATCTAAACCATTTAGTCCAAAAGAATTAGAGGCTAGAATAGCCACTATTTTGAGAAGAATGGGTCCAACTGTATCGGTTACTGAAACTAAAGAAGTTCCTTCAGGTAAAGGAGTTATGAAATTTGGAAGTTTAGTTGTTGATACTAATCGAAGGCAAGTTTCTAGAGCGGGGGATAGAATTAGTTTAACTTATACTGAATTTAGCCTCCTAGAATTATTGTTCGATGAGCCTGGTAAGGTCGTCCCTAGAGCAGAAATTTTAGAACAGCTATGGGGTTATCCTCCTCGTAGAGCTGCAGATTTAAGAGTTGTAGATGTATACGTTGCCAGACTAAGAGGTAAATTGGAACCAGATCCAAGAAATCCAGAATTAATATTAACGGTTAGAGGGATCGGTTACGCATCTCAGAGAGTTGGCGAAACAGCAACATCTTTGGCAAGTTGAGCAATAGTCTGATAATTTTATTAAATAAAACAAATATATTTAAATAAATTTTGTCTGAAATAAAAGAAGCGCGCTTACAAAAAGCTAATTCACTCGTTAAAAAAGGATTCGTTTCCTACGCCCAAAGCTTTAAGATATCACATACTACCAATTTTCTTATTCAAAAATTTGATTATCTAGAAAATGGTCAAGAGAAAGATTTCAGTGTTTCTATTGCTGGTAGAGTTCTTGCAAAAAGGGTAATGGGCAAAATTGCCTTTTTCACAATAAGCGATCAAGAAGGTCAGATTCAGCTTTATCTAGATAAAAGGATTATTAATTTCAATTTAGAAAAACAAAAATTACTTTCTTTTGAAGATCTCAAGGAAATAGTAGATGTTGGTGATTGGATAGGCGTCTATGGAACTATTAAAAAAACAAATAAAGGCGAGCTTTCAATTAAAGTAGAAAAATGGGAAATGTTATCCAAATCATTACAACCTCTTCCAGATAAATGGCATGGATTGACTGATATTGAAAAAAGATATAGACAACGTTATTTAGATTTAATAGTAAATCCTCACTCCAAAAATGTATTTAAAACCAGAGCAAAATGTATAAGTTTTATAAGAAAATGGCTTGAAAATAGAAATTTTTTAGAGATTGAGACTCCAATTCTTCAATCTGAAGCTGGTGGTGCTGAAGCAAGACCATTTATAACTCATCACAATACATTAGATATTCCGTTGTATTTAAGAATAGCTACAGAATTACATTTAAAGAGAATGGTTGTTGGAGGTTTTGAGAAAGTATATGAATTGGGAAGAATCTTCCGTAATGAGGGGATAAGTACAAGGCATAATCCAGAATTTACCTCAGTTGAAATTTATGAAGCTTATTCTGATTATGTAGATATGATGAATTTAACTGAAGAATTGATTAAAGGCATCGTAGCTGATGCATGTGGGTCTTTAATTATAAATTATCAAAATAAAGAAATTGATTTTTCTAAGCCTTGGTCAAGAATATCCATGAAAGCTATTGTCAAAAAATATACAGGGATTGATTTTGATTCTTTCAGTGGAGACTTTCTAGCAGCAAAACAAGCCGTTAAAAATATTAATGTTGATTGTTCTAATAAAATAAATACTATGGGAAGACTTTTAAATGAGGTCTTCGAACAAAAAGTAGAATCAAAACTTATAGAACCAACTTTTGTTATTGATTATCCTGTTGAAATTTCTCCCTTAGCTAGGCCTCATCATGATAATAAAGAAATAGTTCAGAGATTTGAATTATTCATTGTTGGTCGAGAACTGGCAAATGCATTTAGTGAGTTGATAGATCCAGTAGATCAAAGAGAAAGAATGCAATTACAGCAATCTCTTAGAGATGAAGGAGATCTTGAGGCTCACTGTATAGATGAAGATTTTTTAAATGCTTTAGAGATTGGCATGCCGCCTACAGGAGGATTAGGTATAGGCATTGATAGGCTAATTATGTTAATTACTAATAGCGCATCGATTAGAGATGTAATCCCTTTCCCATTGTTAAAACCAGAAATAACTTCCAAAAAAAGTTAAAAATTACCCTCGAATGAAGTAAAATAGTTAAATTGATCCAATACGAAATTTTTTAAATGAGTGGTGAACGTGTTGGTTTCCGTTTCAAACACGCGGATGCAGTAGTAAAAAGAAATCCTCAAGGCCGATCAAGAAGAGGATGGGTTATTGAACCAGTAGAGCAAACTACAAGTAGAGGTACAAAAATGCCTGCGTACAAAATTCGCTGGAGAGATAGTGAGAGGCCAGAAACTGTATTGCAGCATATGTTAATTGCAGATCCAGATCCTTCACCACCTCCAAGTTCTGTAAGTTTAGATTGATATTTTCAATAATTCTGCCTAATCTTTTATCTTTTTAATGCAGAGTTGATTTCTTTTTTTATGCTTTTTTGTTTTTCATCTTGTCGTTTGTCATGTAATTTTTTCCCTTTACCAACTCCAATAGTTAGTTTTATCCATGAGCCTTTTAAATAAAGAGATAAAGGAACAATAGTCATTCCTTTTTTTTCAGTATTAGATTTCATTTTTATTATTTCTTTTTTATGTAATAGCAACTTTCTATTTCTTAGTGGATCATGATTAAAGAAAGACCCCACATTTTTATGTGGTGAAATGTGAACATTTAATAATAAGATCTCACCATCTCTGAATGAACAGTATCCGTCTCTTAAATTTGCTTTTCCGTTTCTAATGGACTTTACTTCAGTCCCTAAAAGCTCAATTCCAGCTTCGATTGTTTCAGATATTGCATATTGAAATTTTGCATATCTATTATCAGCTAGAAGTTTAAAATTATTTGCTTTTTTAGTATTTTTTTTTACTTTGTTTGAATTTTTTGCCATTTTAGTTATAAAAAATCTTTCTACTCAGAACAATTGCAATTAACCTTTCATTATGGCAATAATTTCTTCCAATATAGGCGATAATGACTTTTCTTTTCGTAAAAAAGAACTTAGGCTAGTTGATTCAAAAAACATTCCAGAAGAAAAGAGGAATAATAATTTGAACTTAGCCCGGCCTCTTAATTTAAAAGAATTTATTGGCCAAGAACAACTTAAATCTTCTTTAAGAATAGCTATAGATGCTTCAATTTTGAGAAAAGAACCTTTGGAGCATACCCTTTTGTATGGACAACCTGGTTTAGGTAAGACTACTCTTGCTTTTTTGATAGCCCACGAATTGAATACAAAATGTAGGATTGCAACTGCACCAGCAATTGAAAGACCAAGAGATATTGTAGGTTTACTTCTTGGATTAAAAGAAGGTGAAGTTTTATTTATCGATGAGATACATCGCTTAAATAGGTTAACTGAAGAGTTGTTATATTCTGCAATGGAGGATTTTCGACTTGACTTAACTATGGGAGCTAATAGAGGAGCCCGTTGCAGAACAATTAATCTTCCTAGGTTTACTCTGATTGGCGCGACAACTAAATTAGCCTCAATAAGTGCACCTTTAAGAGACAGATTTGGGATATCTCAGAAAATTGAATTCTATACATGTGATGAATTAAAACAAATTATTGTTAATTTCTCCCGATTAATAAACCTCAATTTAGAAGATGAAGCATCTTATGATTTGGCAAAGATATCTCGAGGGACTCCAAGAATTGCTTTAAGATTATTAAGACGAGTTAGAGATTATGCTCAAGTTGTTTTGAAAACTAATACTATCTCAGTGAATTTAATAAAAAAAGCTTTAAATTCTTACCAAATAGACGAAAAAGGATTGGATTCTTTAGATAGACACTATTTATCTTTTCTTAACCAAAATAATAATATTCCAACTGGCCTTGATTCAATTGCATCTGGGTTGGGCGATGATTCTTCAATGTTAGAATTTGTGGTTGAGCCATATCTCATTAAAATTGGTTTTCTCACGAGAACTCCTCGAGGAAGATTGCTTACTGCTTTAGGAAAAAAGTACATTGATTCAAAAGATGATAACTTTTAAAAAAGTTAAGATTTGTTTTTTATTAATTTTTATATTTTTCAATATTTTTAATATTGCACCAAGCTTTTCATTACCTTTGAGAGAGGATTTGTTTAAAAATGCGTTAGATCTTAGTTCAGGCGGAAAATTTAATCTCGCTTTACAACAATGGAATCAATATCTTTATTCTTATCCTGATGATGCTGCAGGTTTTAGCAATAGAGGAAATGTAAGACTTGTTTTAGGAGATGTTAGGGGATCAATAGATGACCAAAATAAGGCAATAAGTTTAAATCCTAATGAAATAGATCCTTACATTAACAGGGGGATAGCTGAGGAAGCATTGGGTTTATGGTCGCAAGCAAAAAAGGATTATATGTTCGTTATTTCCCTAGATAGTAAAAATTTCTCTGCATTATATAATTTAGCTAACGTTGAAGGATCTACATCTCATTGGGATAAAGCAAGAGATTTATTCTCAAAAGCTGCTTTATATAATCCAGGATTTGCCATGGCTAGATCAAGTTTGGCGTTAGCAGATTTCCAGTTGGGAAATATTGATGAAGCTGAAAAAGAATTAATAAAGTTAATTAGACGTTATCCAACTTTTGCAGATGCTAGGGCAGCTTTAACAGCTTTGAGCTGGTCTAATGGTGAAAATGGTAAAGCAGAGAGTAATTGGATAGCGGTAACTGAATTAGATCCTAGATATAGTGATGAAGAATGGTTAAAAAAAATAAGAAGATGGCCTCCTCAACCAATTAAAGATCTAATGAACTTTATCGATTTAAAATAAGTAATGAATAGAGATCAGTTACATAAAAAAATTGATTCGTTTAATGATGAACTAATTAACTTAAGAAGATATATCCATGAACATCCGGAATTAAGTGGACTTGAAAATCAAACAGCGATCTTGATCAGTGGTTTTTTAAAAGATATTGGTTGGAATGTTAGAGAATCTATAGGTAGGACTGGAGTTATAGCTGATTTTGGGCCATTAAATAAAGGTATTATAGGTTTAAGAGTGGATATGGATGCTTTGCCAATATTTGAGGAAACTAAATTAAGTTTTTCTTCAAAAGTAGATGGTGTTATGCATGCCTGTGGTCACGATTTGCATATCTCGATTGGATTGGGTGTCGCAAAAATTATTAAGGATTTAAAACTAAATTTTGGGACTCGGATAATTTTTCAGCCTGCTGAAGAAATTGCGAGTGGAGCTAGATGGATGATTAAGGATGGTGCAACTAATGGTTTAACCCATATATTGGGAGTTCATGTCTACCCCGATTTATCTGTAGGGACTATTGGCATTAAAGAGGGAAGTTTAACTGCAGCTGCTGGAGAACTTAATGTTGAGATTAAAGGAAAATCAGGCCATGGTGCTCGACCTCATGAAGGAGTTGATGCTATTTGGGCGGCCTCAAAAGTTATCTCGGGAATTCAAGAATCAATAACAAGGAAGTTAGACCCTCTAGATCCAGTAGTAATAACTTTTGGGAAAATAAATGGTGGCAATGCATTCAATGTTCTCGCAGAAAAGGTTAATTTAATTGGTACTGTTAGATGCACTAATCGTAAAGTATTTACTAATATTGGTAATTGGCTTACTGAAAATATCACTTCTATAGCTAATAGTTGCGGAGCTGAAGCAAAAGTAAAATTTAGAGAAATCACTCAGGCAGTTAATAATAATCCTGAAATTAATAGAGTTCTCAGAGATTCGGGAATTAAGGTTTTGGGTCAAGAAAATGTTATCGAATTACAAAAACCATCATTAGGAGCTGAGGATTTCGCTGAATTTTTAAAAGAAATTCCAGGAGCTATGTTTAGGCTTGGCGTTTCTAGCTCAAATGGATGTGCCCCTCTTCATAGTTCTAAATTTGATCCAGATGAAAGAGCTATTGCTGTTGGAATTAAAGTAATAACAGAATCCATAGTAAAATTAAATAATGAAAAAATTAATGCACTTGGTAAATGAATATTATTAATGAAAGATTTATTTTATCTTTTGTGGCTCCTTTCATGATCCTCATATCTGCTTTGGGATTGACCTTTCGGGATAATTCCAGGAAGATTTTTTATTTACCTATTGGCTTAATGGGGATTGCAATTATTTTGGAGAGGGGTATTAGTAGACAATTAGAAAGAAAAAATATTTTAAAAAAGATCAAGTCTTATCAAAAAGCTAAATAAAATCTTTTTTATTTATTTTTACGTAACATGAGATGACTATTTTTTAGAAAAGAGCTATTAATAAGATTAAAACTAGGGGTGCTAGGAAATTTAACTTAGCTGAGATCATACCCTTTGAACCTGAATCATTAATCTTGATGCAGGGAAGTGGAGATTTGATCAAACTTTAGTAGTAACACTTTTTAAAAATTTGTAAATTATGAGAAGTTCTTGGATTAAGCCTCGCCTTGGGAAAGACAATTTAACTCAGATGAACTTTGCGAGAAACGGATATATCACTGAAGAAATGGATTTTGTTGCTAAAAAGGAAAATCTTCCTTCTTCTTTAATAATGGAAGAAGTGGCAAGAGGAAGATTAATTATTCCAGCAAATATTAATCATTTAAATCTTGAGCCGATGTCAATAGGCATAGCTTCTAGATGTAAAGTTAATGCCAATATTGGGGCTTCTCCTAATGCAAGTGACATCAATGAAGAAGTAGAGAAGCTAAAACTAGCAGTTAAATATGGAGCTGATACAGTTATGGATCTTTCTACAGGAGGAGTAAATTTAGATGAAGTGAGGCAAGCAATTATTCACGAGTCTCCTGTTCCTATAGGAACAGTTCCTGTTTATCAAGCTTTAGAAAGTGTACATGGTTCAATAGATAGACTAACTGAAGACGATTTTCTACATATTATTGAAAAACATTGTCAGCAGGGCGTTGATTATCAAACTATTCATGCTGGACTATTAATAGAGCATTTGCCAAAAGTCAAAGGAAGAATTACTGGTATTGTCAGTAGGGGGGGAGGCATTTTAGCTCAATGGATGTTACATCATTTTAAGCAAAATCCTCTTTATACAAGGTTTGATGACATTTGTGAGATTTTTAAGAAATATGATTGTACTTTTTCTTTAGGAGATTCATTAAGGCCTGGATGCTTGCATGATGCTTCTGATGATGCCCAGCTAGCTGAATTGAAGACTTTAGGCGAGCTTACTCGGAGAGCATGGAAACATAATGTTCAAGTAATGGTTGAGGGTCCTGGTCATGTACCTATGGACCAAATTGAGTTTAATGTGAGAAAGCAAATGGAAGAATGTTCAGAAGCTCCTTTTTATGTGCTTGGACCATTAGTGACAGATATATCCCCTGGTTATGATCATATATCAAGTGCTATTGGGGCGGCGATGGCAGGTTGGTATGGAACTTCTATGTTATGTTATGTAACACCGAAAGAACATCTAGGTCTACCAAATGCAGAAGATGTAAGAGAAGGCTTACTTGCTTATAAAATAGCTGCTCATGCTGCTGATATAGCAAGACATAGAGCTGGAGCCCGTGATCGAGATGATGAACTTAGCCATGCAAGGTATAACTTTGATTGGAATAAACAATTCGAACTTTCATTAGATCCAGAAAGGGCAAAGCAGTACCATGATGAGACACTGCCTGAAGAAATCTTTAAAAAGGCAGAGTTTTGCTCAATGTGTGGCCCTAAACATTGTCCAATGAATTCAAAGATTTCTGATGAATCTCTTGATCAGTTAAAAGATAAGCTTGAAGAATGCAATACTTCAGTGTAGTTATCAATTAGTAGTTATAGAATTTCCTTCGTCTTATTAACTACGTTTTCGACAGTAAATCCAAAATTTTTCATGCATTCTCCACCTGGTGCTGATGCACCAAAACTGTCCATAGTAATACAAATTCCCTCAAAACCTGTATATTTGTGCCATCCAAATGAGTGGGCAGCTTCCACTACAACTCTCTTTTTCACGCTACTAGGTAATACACTTTCTTTGTAAGATTCTTCTTGCTCTTCAAAAAGTTCTACACAAGGCATAGAAACAACCCTAATTTTTTTACCTAAGCTTGAAATTTCCTTACTTGCTTCAATGCAAAGATTCAGTTCGCTTCCAGTACCAATAAATATTAGATCTGGTTTTCCTTCACAATCGGAAATTACATATCCACCTAGAGCGACTTTGTCGATCGAAGTATTTTCTTGATTTGGCATACCTTGTCTACTTAAACAAAGGGCAGAAGGTCTTTTTCGATTTTGAATAGCAAGCTTATAAGCTCCACTCGTTTCATTGCCATCTCCAGGTCTAAAAACTAGCATATTAGGCATGGCTCGAAGAGAAGGGATAGTTTCAATAGGTTGATGTGTTGGGCCATCTTCTCCTACACCAATTGAATCGTGAGTTAATACATAAATTACTCCTAATTCGCTAAGCGCTGAAAGTCTCATTGAGCCCCTCATATAATCCGCAAAAACAAGAAAGGTTCCACCATAAGGTATAAGACCACTATTGTGATAAGCAATACCATTAAGTACAGCTGCCATTGCATGTTCTCGTACACCAAAATGTAAATATCTTTTTTCAGGGCTATGTGGCTGGAATGATCCAGTTTCTCCTTTTATATCTGTGTAATTAGAGTGAGTTAAATCTGCAGATCCGCCAATTAATTCAGGTAGGTTAGGACCTAGAGCACCCAAACATATTTGTGAATGCTTTCTGGTGGCTAACCCTTTATCATCAGGCGAATAGGAGGGAAGATCTGAGTCCCAATTCTCAGGTAATTGACCCTCTAACATTCTTTTTAACTCGGCTCCTTCAGAGGGATATTTTTTTTGATATTCTTCAAATTTAGAATCCCATTCTTTCTCTAAATTTTCACCTTTGTTTTTTGATTTTCTAAAATGCGCATATACTTCATCGGGTATTTCAAATGGAGGATATTCCCAATTTAGAAACTCTCTAGTTAATACAGCTTCTTCTTCTCCAACAGCTGCTCCATGAATTCCGGCAGTATCTGATTTATTGGGAGAACCATAACCTATAGTTGTAGAAATTTTTATAATTGAAGGCTTATCAGTAATTAATTTTGCTTTTTCGATAGCTTCAGTAATACCTTTAACATCATGATTCCCATCTTCAACATGTTGTACATGCCATCCATAAGCTTCGTATCTTTTTAAGACATCTTCGGTAAAAGAAACGTCGGTTCGCCCATCTATAGTAATTTGATTATCGTCATAGAGTGCAATTAATTTTCCAAGCTTAAGATGACCAGCTAGTGAGCAGGCCTCTGATGCAATACCTTCTTGATTACAGCCATCACCCATTATTACGTAAGTATAGTGATCAACGATATTGCAATCAGGCTTATTAAATTTAGCTCCCAAGTGTGTTTCAGCGATTGCTAAACCAACTGCATTTGAAATTCCGGCTCCAAGAGGTCCAGCTGTAACTTCAACACCTTCAGTTTCGAATGTTTCTGGATGTCCAGGAGTTTTTGATCCCCATTGCCTAAATTCTTTAATATCTTCTATTGAAACTGATTTATATCCTGTCAAATGAAGCAAGGAATATAACAGCATACAGCCATGACCAGCTGATAATACAAAACGGTCTCTATTGAACCATTTTGGGTTATTGGGGTTGTGATTAAGTATGTTTTGCCATAATGCATAACCCATAGGAGCACATCCCATTGGCAATCCAGGATGTCCACTATTAGATTTATTTACTGCATCTACAGCAAGCATTCTTATACTATTTATACAAAGTGATTCTAATGAAACAGATGCAGCGACCATTGTTTTAAAAAAGATAATTTGGAAATAAAGAATTGGTTGTCTTCAATTCATTTTGCTGAAAGCAAGGCAAACATTGTGACCACCAAAGCCGAAAGAATTAGAAAGAGCAACTCCTACTTGAGCTTCTCTTGCATTATTTGGTACATAATCAAGATCACATTCAGGATCTCGATTGACGTAGTTAATTGTAGGAGGGATAAAATTATGTGTCAAAGAAAGTATACAAGCTACAGCTTCTATACCTCCTGAGCCTCCTAGTAGATGACCTGTCATCGACTTAGTAGAGCTTACAGGAATAAGGTAAGATCTGTCTCTAAAAATAGATTTAATTGCAGAAGTTTCATTTTTATCATTAGCCGATGTACTTGTTCCATGAGCATTTATGTAATCAACTTTTTCAAGGCTAAGACTAGCGTCTTCAATTGCTAATTTGATAGCTTCTGCGCCTCCAATCCCTCCTGGAGATGGAGCAGTTATATGATGAGCATCACATGTTGTTCCATAACCAACTATTTCTGCATAAATTCTCGCATTCCTTTTTTGTGCATTTTCCAAAGTTTCTAAAACAAGAATTCCAGATCCTTCTCCAATAACAAATCCATCTCTTTCCGCATCAAAAGGTCTGCTAGCAGTTTGAGGGCTTTCATTTCTGGAAGAAAGTGCTTTGGCACTAGCAAAACCAGCTACTCCAAGAGGTGTAATACTTGCTTCTGCTCCCCCACAGATCATTGCATCTGCTTTTCCAAGTTGAAGTAATCTAAAAGAATCACCAATTGCATTTGAACCAGCAGCGCAAGCGGTGGAAACAGAGGAACTTGGTCCTTTTGCACCTAAAGCGATAGCAGCCAATCCAGTTGCCATGTTTGGAATCATCATTGGGACTGTAAATGGACTTACTCTTTTAGGCCCTTTATGACTCAATATTTGAGCTTGACTTTCCATAGTTAGTAAGCCTCCAACACCAGAACCAATAATCACTCCAATTCTTGATGCATTAACTTCAGTAATTTCAAGTCCAGAATCATTAAAGGCTTGCTTTGCAGCAATAACTCCAAACTGGGAAAAACGATCCCATCTTTTGGATTCTTTAGCCTCAATAAAATGTTCAGATTGAAGATTTTTTACTTCTGCAGCAAATTTGCAGGGATGTTGTTCAGGATCAAAGAGAGTAATATTTGAAACTCCATTAGTACCTGTTTGAAGACCTACTAAATATTCATCAATGTTATTACCAATTGGAGTTACTGCTCCGATACCAGTAATAACTACTCGATGGAAATTTGGCATCCTAAACTAACCTTTTTTTTCTTCGATAAATTTTACTGCATCGCCAACAGTTGCTATTCCTTCAGCTGCTTCATCAGGAATTTCGATATCAAATGCTTCTTCAAGAGCCATTACTAATTCAACAGTATCTAAAGAATCTGCACCTAAATCATTTTGGAAATTTGAATCTGATTTGACTTCTCCTGCTTCAACGCTTAATTGTTCTGAAACAATAGAACAGACTTTTTCAAGGATTTCTTGTGACATAGTTTATTAAAGTTACTAATTATCTATATGATTTTATGCCCTAGAGTTAACAAGAGTGAAGCATATCTTAATTTTTTTAATTTCTTTGTAAGACAATAGTATTATAAAACGAGGTTCAAAAGACAATTTTTACATGTCACACGCAGTTAAAATTTATGACACTTGCATTGGTTGTACCCAATGTGTAAGGGCTTGCCCACTTGATGTTTTAGAGATGGTTCCTTGGGACGGCTGTAAAGCTGGCCAAATAGCTTCATCACCAAGAACAGAAGATTGTGTAGGTTGTAAAAGATGTGAAACGGCATGCCCCACAGATTTCTTAAGTATTCGTGTTTATTTAGGAGATGAGACTTCTCGGAGTATGGGTCTAGCATATTAATTTTTATAGTGCAGTTTTAAGAGAGTCCATGTTTTGGTAAATACGCATTTTATTTCAATATAATTGAAAAAAAAATTCGTATGTGTGGAATAGTTGCTGTAACTGGATATAAAAGTGCTTTACCATTATTAATAAATGGTTTAGAAAAACTTGAATACAGAGGTTACGATTCTGCAGGTATCGCAATAATAAATTCCGAAACAAATTGTATTTCTTGTAATAAAGCAGAAGGAAAACTCAAGAATTTAATAGGTAATCTTAATGATCATAATATTCCTGGAACTGTGGGTATAGGTCATACCAGATGGGCAACGCATGGAAAGCCTGAGGTTAAAAATGCACATCCTCATACCGATAGTTCAGGAAATATAGCAGTTGTTCAAAATGGCATTATTGAAAATTTCCAAGATTTAAAAAATAAATTGGAGAAAGAGGGTATTAATTTTAATTCTGATACAGATACTGAGGTAATTCCTCATTTAATTCAAAGAGAGTTAAATACATTAAGTAAACTTAACCTTGAGAATAATGGGTCAACATTATTAGTAGCTGTGAGAAATGTATTATCGGATTTAGAAGGATCTTATGCTTTAGCAGTTTTATGGTCTGGTGCTCCAACCTCTTTGGTAGTTGCAAGAAGACAAGCACCCTTGATTATTGGTTTGGGAGAAGGAGAATTTATTTGTGCTAGTGATACTCCAGCCATTGCAAACTTTACAAATATTATTTTGCCTATGGAGGATGAAGAAATAGCTTTGTTGACTCCGCTTGGAATTGAAATATATGACTCAAGCAATGAGAGGCAATATAGAAATCCAGTTTCTTTAAAAGTCTCAGAGCAAATAATGGATAAGATGAATTTCAAACACTACATGTTGAAAGAGATATATGATCAGCCACAGACTGCAAAAAACTGGTTGGAAAATTATTTAATTAAGAACTCAGATAATGGTCAATACCAAATCAACTATCAATTTGATACGGAGTATTTTGAATCCATAGAAAGAATTGAAATTATTGCTTGTGGTACAAGTAAACATGCTGCAATGGTGGGTAGCTTTTTATTAGAACAATTTTCAGGTATCCCCACAAATGTCTTTTATGCAAGTGAATTTCGATATTCACCACCTCCACTATTGCCAAATACATTAACTATTGGAGTCACTCAATCCGGAGAAACTGCTGATACAATTGCAGCTATCGATATGGAAATTAAAAGACGTTCTTCAATTGAAAACAAAAAATTTAAACCCAATCTTATTGCAATAACAAATAGAAAAGAGAGTTCAATAGGAAGGCAGGTCTCAAATATAATTGATATCTGTGCAGGAATAGAAGTTGGAGTTGCAGCAACAAAAACTTTTTTTGCTCAATTACTTTCTTTTTATGGATTAGCCATAAAATTTGCTCAAATAAAAGGTAATCAAAGTCCTGATGAAATAGGTAAATTAATAAACGAACTCATAAAACTTCCGCCATTACTGGAAGATATCTTAGAGAAACATAATAAATCTTCAGAAAAGCTAGCGCATGACTTTTTTAATATTAAAGATGTTATTTTTTTAGGAAGAGGAATAAATTATCCCATTGCCCTTGAAGGCGCTTTAAAACTTAAAGAAATTAGTTACATACATGCAGCAGGATATCCTGCTGGTGAAATGAAGCATGGTCCAATAGCTTTATTAGATAAAAAAGTACCTGTAATTTCTATTGCCTCACCTGGCGAGGTTTTTGATAAAGTTATTAGTAATGCTCAAGAAGCAAAAGCTAGAGATTCATATTTGATTGGTATTGCTCCTGAATGTAATGGAACTGAAATCTTTGATTATTTGATGAAAGTGCCTTCCTCTAATGAATGGATTTCACCTTTACTTAATATATTGCCTATACAATTATTGAGTTACCATATTGCAGCTCACAGGGGACTTGATGTAGATCAACCAAGAAATTTAGCTAAAAGTGTAACTGTTGAATAAAAAGAGTTTCCTACAATTTTTATTTTTAAAATTTATAGCTCTAAAAGTCCATTTGGAGGATTGATGATTAAAAAATTATTTTTTATATCTACTAATGGGACTATTTCTTTAACAAATGGTATAAGAACTTTTTTTTGATTTTTGAATAGTTCAATAACAAGTAAATTATTTTTCTCATTTTCTAAATCTATAACTTTTCCAATTTTTTTTAATTCATCATTTTCTAAAGTCTTCACCTCTAGATTTACAAGTTCTAAAAAGTGGAATTCTTCTTTTTTTAATTTGGGGAGTGTATCCGCTTTAACAAGAATTTTAAATTTTTTCATTTCTTCTGCATGATTTCTTGTATTTATTCCTTGGAACTTAACTATGAAGGTTTCTTTACCAGGCTGTTTAAAACCAGATATAAGTTTTATTTTTGAAGGAGGTTCATTTTCTTTTTGCAACCATCTAATTCCTGGTTTTAAAAATCTTTCTTCAAAATCGCTTAGAGATTTAACCTTTACCTGTCCATTAATTCCATGACATGATGTTATCAATCCAACAGTCAACCATTCATTTTTATTTATCATATATTGTATAAGAAAGAATGTTTTATGGAATTATCTACTAAACCCATACTCCCTGGATCTTTTGTTGTTGTAAAAGATTCCAATTCTATTTATAGAGGATATAAAGGGTTTGTACAAAGAGTTACAAAAAAAAGAGCAGCGGTTCTGTTTGAAGGAGGTAATTGGGATAAACTCATTACTTTTCAGCTAACAAATTTAGAAATAGTATAAAAATTTAGATTTTACCTATAGTAATAAATTTTTCTATCAAAATTCTAGCTGCATTTGTTTCCGCTTGTTTATGGGACTTACCGAATGCAGAAGATTCTTTTAATCCTTTGATAAAAATATCGCAAGAAAATCTTTCAGGATCCCCATTTTTCTTTGAGACTTCAATTATTTTATAGACTGGTAAATCAAAGCCTTTACTTTGACACCACTCTTGCAAAACTGTTTTAGATTTGAATTTATATGGAGCTTTTAAAAAAATTTCTGAATCTTTCTCCCAAATATCATCTAACCAAAGATTTACTTCATTAATGGAATTAAAGCACTTGTAGACAGCACCGATTAAAGCTTCTGTAGCTTCACCAATAATAGTATTTTTTGAATTTTCATCGCCAAGAGCTTTAGGTCCTTTAATTATTAATTTTTCTATATCAATTTTTTCCCCTAATTTAGTTAACCATTCATCACTTACAATTTGTGCTCTTAGCTCTGACCTTTCTCCTACACTCATTTGAGGATATTTTTTTTCAATAAAATTAGAAGCCGCTAATCTGAGGACTGCATCTCCGAAAAACTCTAGTTTTTCATAATTTAAAATTTTGTTTTCCGAGGAGTGGATAAATGCTTGATTAAAGTCTTGAATAATTGAAATATTTTGAGTTCTAATTATTTCAGAAAATCTTTTTGATTTAATATTCAAAGACTTTAAAAAAGTAGTTATTTGAGTAATTCGCTTTGCGTTAAGTATATTTGTCATCTGATTTGGAAAATCACAATAATTAGAAAGCAGGTCATAAGCCGGGTTCTGTTCATCTTAATTAATAAGATGGGCAATCATCTATCTAGGACTAGAATTACTTCACAGTCTCAAGCGGCGCTTAAAAGTAGATTGTTTAATGGTCATAAATCTACTAAGCCTTGCTCCCAGCCGGGGTTTACCTAGCCAACACTTCTCAATGTTGCTGGTGCGCTCTTACCACACCCTTGCACCCTTGCCATACATAAAGTATTAGGCGGTATGTTTCTGTGGCACTATCCTCACGGTTACCCGCACTGGGAATTACCCAGCAAGCCTGACCATGTGGGAGCCCGGACTTTCCTCAAGAAAGTTTTATTTTGTTTCCAAAATAAAACTTTCTTGCGATTGCCTCTCCTGCTTTCATTTAGCATAATGCTTATTACTCCAAAAATCATCTATTGGGGCTGTAGCTCAGCAGGATAGAGCAACGGTTTCCTAAACCGTAGGCCGTGGGTTCGACTCCCGCCAGTCCCGTAAAAATAAAAAACTATATGTAGTATATGTGCAAACTTGCTACTCTCTAGCTAGCGTATAGTTAGTAGAAAATCTTTTATGGCTAAGTTGCATGATATGCGTTTAAAACTCTTAATTCAACAAGAGCATGAACGCATTTCTAAATCCCAACCTAATGATTTAGATCTTTCAATAGTTCAAGCAAGATGTCTTTGCTGGCTTGCTCTTTTGGCCGAAGCTCACGAAGATCAAGCAAATGATGCTGAAAAAAGAGGTGATGCAGAGCAAGCAATGGGATGGTTTGCTGATTCTATGAGACTGAGAGATGTTATTAATTTGGTCACTAGTATAGAGATACCTTTGCCAGATAGTCCAGATTCACTTGATGAAAATGACGAATTATTGGATGGCCCTACAATTTTGCCTAAATAGTGAGATGATATAAAAAGAATTATATTTTCTTTTGGCTGAAGAACCATGTCAATGCTCTGATTGTCAGAGATTTTATAAAGAGCATGATCGTCTGATTAGAGAATTTCCGACTTTTAAGCAGCAACAAGAATTGAATTGGGCCTCTATTCAATCTTTCAGAACTCTTTGTACAAAAATTACTGATGAGTTGCAGAGAGAATTATCTGAAAGAGAATCAAATGAAGATATTAGTCTAGAAGAAAAAAATATTTCTGATACAGAAATTACTGAAGCTTTAGATGAACTTGAAAGTGTTAATGCTTATTTATATTCAATTGAAGCATTAATGGAAAGAATATTTGATACAAAAATTTCCAACCATATTGAAAATAAATTTAAAGAAATTGCAAATGAATTAGCACCAGACCCATTAAATATGGATCGATTAATTTTGAATAGATTATTTCATCAAACTCCAGATTCACCAGATAAGAAAAATATTAATTAGTTAATTCTTCGACATCGCAAGTAATTTCAACTGGCATTGGAGATACTTTCCAAATGGATTTGCAGTACTCTCTAATAGATCGATCAGAAGAAAAATATCCTGATCTAGCAGTATTTAATAACGCCATTTTATTCCAAGCTTTTTTATTATTCCAGCATTCACTTACTACATCCTGTTTGTTTAAGTAATCTTCAAAGTCAGCCATTACAAAGAATGGATCATGTCCAGTCAAGCTATTTAATAAAGGTTTAAATAATTCTTTATCGCCATTACTAAAGTGACCTATTTCAATTAGGCGTAAAACCTCTTTAAGTTCTGGACATTGCTCAATAAAAGTTTTTGGGGAATAATTATTATTTTTTAAATCCATAATTTCGCTTTCAGTTTTACCAAAAAGGAAGAAATTCTCTTTTTTCACAAGATCTCTTAATTCAACATTAGCTCCATCTAAGGTTCCAATAGTTAATGCTCCATTCATTGCAAATTTCATATTTCCAGTTCCAGATGCTTCTTTCCCGGCAGTTGAAATTTGTTCTGACAGATCCGTTGCAGGATACACTATTTCACCAAGTTTAACGTTGTAGTCTGGAAGAAAAACAACTCTTAATAGACCATCCATATCTGGATCGGAATTTACTACGTCAGCAATACCATTTATAAATCGAATCATCAGCTTTGCCATAAAGTAGCCTGGTGCAGCTTTACCTCCAAATATTATTGTTCTTGGTACTTCATATTTGTTTGTATCATTTTTGATTCTTAAATATTGAGCAATAATTTGAAGAGCATTTAAATGTTGCCTTTTATATTGATGTATTCTCTTTACTTGAACATCAAATAAACTGGATGGGTCTACTAGGATTCCAGTTTTAGAATGAATAAAACTAGCTAATTTTCTTTTGCCATTTAGCTTAGTTTCCTCAAATTTTTGTAAAAAATTGTTGTCATCTTTTTTTTCTTCTAACTTCTTTAAAAGTTCCATATTTGTTATCCAGTTTGGACCTACTTCTTCTTCTAGAAGGTTAGATAAAGATGGATTAGATAAGGCAACCCATCTTCTAGGAGTAACTCCATTAGTTACATTTGTAAATTTTTCAGGCCATAATGCTGCGAATTCAGGCAGAAGTTGTCTTTTTATAAGATCTGAGTGAAGAGCTGCAACACCATTTATGTGATGAGCTCCAATGGTAGCTAAGTGAGCCATTCGAACTGATTTGGAACCTTCTTCATCAATTATTGAAAGTTTTTGAAGGATCTTATCGTCTCCAGGATAACGAAGTCTTAATTGCTGTAGAAATCTCCAATTTATTTCATAAATAATCTCTAAATGACGAGGAAGAAGATCGTTAAATAAACCTAAATCCCACTTCTCTAAAGCTTCTGGTAGTAATGTGTGGTTGGTATAAGCAACTGAAGAGGTTGTTATCGTCCAAGCTTTATCCCAGCCGATTTGATATTGGTCAATAAGAAGTCGCATTAATTCTGCAACTGCAATAGCAGGGTGTGTATCATTTAATTGGACTGTCCAATGCTTAGGGAATTCTGTTATTGGTATTGATCTTTTTTCAAGACTTCTCAACATATCTTGAAGAGAACAACTTACAAAAAAATGTTGTTGTTTTAGTCTTAATCTTCTACCTTCGTCAGTTCCATCATTTGGATATAGAACTTTTGAAAGTGTTTCAGATGCAACTTTTTCTTCTACTGCACCATAATAATCACCAATATTGAATGCATAAAAGTCAAAACTTTCAGTTGCATCAGCTCTCCATAGTCTTAATCTGTCACATGTATTTACTCTGTATCCTAAAACTGGAACATCATGTGGTACTCCAATAGCATGTTCAGAGGGAATCCATCTTGATCTGTAGTTGCCTTTGTCATCTCTATAACTTTCAGTTCTGCCACCAAAACCAACGAAACATGATTCGTCTGGTTGTGGAAGTTCCCAAGGCCATCCACCTTTTAACCATTTGTCAGTTACCTCAACTTGCCAACCATCCCTAATTAACTGATTGAATATTCCAAATTCATACCTAATACCATAACCAACTGCTGGAACTTGTAGAGACGCTAATGATTCCATATAACAAGCTGCAAGTCTGCCAAGTCCACCATTTCCTAATCCAGGTTCTTCTTCAACTTCAAGAATTGTTGCCAACGATTCAATGCCAAATCTTCTTAAGGCATCTTCTGCCTCTTGAGTTATTCCAAGATTTAGAAGATTATTACTTAATTGAGGGCCAATTAAAAATTCTGCTGATAAGTAGGCGACTGTTTTTTGTGGTTTTTTTCTTATAACTTCTTGGCTAGCTAAATATCTTGTCATTAACCTATCTTTAACTGCGTAACTCAAAGCCATATACAAGTCGTGAGGACTTGCAGAGGTTGCTAACTTTCCAAGAGTATAGAAAAGATGGGCTGTCATCCCTTGAAAAACAGCATCTGAATCCATCCCAGCTTTCTCAGGATCTAAATAGCAGCCTGGTGTAGGCAAGCGCAGATCAAAGGGTTCGTTGGAATTCATTGGATTAGCCATATAAATAGACAATAGCCATTTTTAAGAAAATTTCTTTGTTGTAACTTCAGATCCACACTTGTTGAGTATTTTTGCTTTTTTCTTACATATTTCTTAAAGTGGGCCCTCAATAAACTATCTTCCAATTAGGTAGTTTATTTTTTAAAATTAAATGTACTCTTTACTTGCTGAATTAAGTGCACATGATTTAGAAGTTGCTGAAACGTTGATTGGAGTTATAAGATTTTTATTGATCTTTTTAGCAGCAAGAGCATTAGCAGAAGTATTAGTAAGACTAAGTTTGCCAACGATTGTAGGTGAGCTTCTTGCAGGGGTTGTAATAGGAGCATCAGGATTCCATTTATTGATACCGCCCTCAGCTGGAACTGAACTAAATGAGGGACTTGTAAATGTTATTAGTTCATTAGCCTCAATTCCCCCAGAAGCAGTACCTGATGTTTATTTCGAAAGCTTTCCCTCGCTCCAAGCAGTAGCAACACTTGGTTTGTATGCACTTTTATTTTTAACAGGTTTAGAAAGTGAGCTAGAGGAATTGGTAGCTGTAGGTGCTCAGGCTTTTACTGTTGCTATGGCTGGAGTAATTTTACCGTTTGCGTTTGGAACTCTTGGATTAATGTTCATTTTCCAAGTAGATCTAATTCCAGCAGTTTTTGCTGGAGCATCTATGACAGCCACAAGTATAGGAATTACTGCAAGTGTTTTCGGTGAATTGGGATATTTGAAAACTAGAGAAGGACAGATTGTTATTGGTGCAGCAGTTTTAGACGATATTTTAGGAATTGTCATTCTGGCAGTTGTAGTCGCCCTTGCTGCCGGGGGTACTTTAGAAATTGCTCCTATTGTTAAATTAGTTGCTGCAGCTGTAGTGTTTGTTATTGCTGCTATTGCATTAAGTAGAACAGCTGCTCCAGGTTTTGATTGGTTATTAGATAGATTAAAGGCTCCTGGAGCCGTGGTGGTAGCTTCTTTTGTGATACTTGTATTGTGTTGTTTCGTGGCAACAGCCATTGGATTGGAAGCAGCTTTAGGCGCTTTTGCAGCTGGATTGATTCTTAGTAGTTCTAAAAATAATCACGCAATACAACAATCTGTTTTACCTTTAGTTTCCTTATTTGCAACTATTTTCTTTGTATTAGTTGGAGCTGGAATGGATTTATCTGTTATCAATCCACTTGATCCAACAAGCAGATCAGCTCTTGTAGTTGCAGGATTTTTATTAGTTGTTGCGATTATTGGAAAAATTGCAGCCGGATGGGTATTTTCAAGTGATAAACCTACAAATAGATTAGTTGTAGGCTTGGGTATGATGCCTAGAGGAGAGGTTGGTTTAATTTTTCTTGGGCTAGGGACAAGCGCTAAGTTGTTAACTCCCTCTCTTGAAGCAGCTATTTTATTAATGGTTATAGGAACGACATTTCTGGCACCTGTACTCTTAAGAATTGTTTTAAAAGATAAGCCCCCAAATGATGGCAATAAAATTTCAGATGATGTTGCAGCTGATCCTGTGGGTCTTCTTTAGGAAATAAGTTTATTAGAATCAAGTAAGATAGAATTCTAAATGAATGGAAAAGTCAGCTCTTATAGATAGTGAGGTAAATTATAACTGGAATTTTTTAAATTACCCAATCCATACAGTTTCTGCTAAACCCGAGCAAACATCAAAAGAATGTGTAATTTTATTAATTCATGGTTTTGGTGCTTCTACGGATCATTGGAGATTTAATATCCCAGTTTTGAGTACAAAATACGAAGTTCATGCTATGGATTTACTCGGTTTTGGGAAAAGTCCTAAGCCTCAAGACGTCGAATACTCAGGATCTTTATGGAAAGATCAGGTTGTCGCTTATGTAAGAGAAAAAATAAAAAAACCTACAATTGTTGTTGGAAATTCATTAGGGGGTTATGCCTCATTAGCGGCAGGTGCAGAATTAAATGAGCTAAACGCAGGAGTGATCTTACTTAATGCTGCTGGATATTTTAGTGAAGAAAAAACTATCCAAAAGAATATGTTGCAAACTTCAATTGAAACAGTTGCCGGCATATTTTTGAAAAATATTGTTCTTCAACGTTTGATTTTTGAGAATATGAGAAATCCTAGAAATATTAAAAAAACTTTGAATCAAGTTTATGTTGATAAAAAAAATGTTGATGATTTTTTAGTTGAGTCAATAAGGAAGCCTTCTCTAGATTTCGGAGCTTTTAATGTTTTTAGAAGTGTATTTAACCCATCAGGTCCTCAGGGATTGCCTTTGGATAAGCTATTCGCAAAACTAAATGCACCATTATTACTTCTTTGGGGAGGGAAAGATCCATGGATGAATACTCCAAAAAAAAGAAACCTTTATAAAAAATTTACACCAAAGAATACAAAAGAAATTATTCTCGATGCAGGACATTGTCCTCATGATGAGATACCTGAATTAGTTAATCAGCATATTTTGGATTGGGTTGATTCTCTTTAAGTAATAATCGTGAAACTTGAATTATCTAATAAGGAACAAGGAATTTTTGTCTTTCAATTAGATAAAAATAATTACATCAAATTTTGTCCTGAAAGAGGAGGGGTTATTACAAATTGGGTTTCGGATGGTAATGAAATACTTTATTTCGATGAAACAAGATTTATGGACAAGACAAAAAGTATTAGGGGAGGTATTCCAATCTTGTTTCCAATTTGTGGCAATCTCAATACCTCTAGTTCAGTATTTGGGAATGGTTATTTGCAATTACCACAACATGGTTTCGCTAGGGATTTGCAATGGCAATACTTCTTTAATGAAAATGAAAAATCTTTATGCTTATTCTTAAATGCATCTAAAAAAACCAAAAATTATTATCCTTTCGATTTCAAACTAAAAATAGAAGTTACCTTAAAAATTAACTCTTTAGAATTTGAAATTACAATCAATAACAAAACAGACTTTGCTATGCCTATAAATTTTGGTTTGCATCCTTATTTTAATGTTTCAGATTTCAAAAATTTAGAGTTTTTCGATAATCCACTTAATTGTCAGGATCAAGAAAGAAATACTATAAGTAATACTTTAGATGAATTAAACAAAATTAATTTAGGAGTTGATCTACTTATGTATACTTCCGGTAGAAGCTCTTTTCGAGATAAAATCTTTAAAAGAGAGATAACTTTAAATCATCCATATCCTTTTGATTTAGGCGTTATTTGGAGTGATCCTCCAAGAAGAATGATTTGTCTTGAACCTTGGACTAGTCCCCGAAATTCTTTTGTTGATGGATTTAGAAACATTATGATTTCTTCAAATGATAGTAAAAGGTTAAATGCCTCAATACAAATAAAATCTCTTAAGTAACTTTGCAATACTTATGAAATTTGTTGTTATAGATGATGATCCCACAGGCTCTCAAACTGTTCATGATTGCTTATTACTGCTTAAGTGGGACTACTCAACTTTAGTCAAAGGTTTTGAATCTAATTCCAATTTATTTTTTATTTTGGCTAATACAAGGTCACTATCGGAAAAAGATGCGAAATTAACAATAGAGGAAATTTGCAAAAATCTTAAGACTGTCATTACTTCTCAAGCCTATGAAGAAGAAATTATTTTTATAAGTAGGGGAGACTCTACTCTTCGAGGACATAACTTTTTAGAGCCAATTGCTCTAAATAGTTGCTTAGGTCCTTTTGATGCTACTTTTCATATTCCAGCTTTCATAGAGGGTAAAAGATTAACAATTAATGGATCTCATTTTGTTGATAAAATTCCTATTAGTCAAACAATTTTTGCAACAGATAAAATTTTTGGATACGAGACAAGTAATGTCAAGAATCTTTTATTTAAGCAGAGTAAATCGCAAATAAATTTTGAAGATATCCAAAATCTTTTATTGTCAGATATCGAAATGCTAAATGATGAAGAAAATAATATTGTTTTTAAAACATTAAAGAACTTGAAGAATAATAAACATGTAGTTGTAGATGTAGAAAATTATTCTCAACTAAAAAAATTTTCTTTAATAATTAAAAAATTAATTAAACAAAAAAAATTCCTTTTTCGAACTGCAGCAAGTTTTATAAGTTCAATTTCTGGGAAAAAAAGTGTCTCTCAGAGTGAAATATTCTTCTCTAATTTAAGAAAAAGAAATAAAGAAAAGAGTTTTCTTCCAGGACTGATAATTGTTGGATCTTATGTAGAACTTTCAACAATACAGTTGAATAATTTATTAGAGATAAGTAGTTGCAATCCAGTTGAATTAGATGTTTTTGAATTCTTTAAAATTACTTCATCAGATAATAATCAGAAGCGAAGGAATTTGTTTAAAAATAAATTTTTAAAAGAAATTAGATTTTCTTTTGAGAAAGGAAAAACTCCTGTTTTATTTACTTCAAGAAAATTTATGTCTTTAGATTCTTCTCAACTATTTAATTTTTATAATTTACTTGCTTGTTTTATTGCTGAATTAGTCGCAGATTTGAAGTATGAAATAGGATATCTGATTTCAAAAGGTGGAATAACAACAAATTTGATACTTAGTAAAGGACTTAATGCAGATTATGTTTATCTTGAAGGACAGATTTTAACTGGTATTTCAGTGGTGACTTACAACCTAAAAAATGGCGAAAAACTTCCAATTGTTACTCATCCTGGAAACATTGGCACTAAAGATTCACTGGTTAATATTTGGAATGTTTTTGAAAATAAAAATAATTTTAAAATTAGAAATTTGAAATAATTTCTTCAGCAAAACTGCTGCAGGATAAAGGTTCTACTTTTGGTTCCATTAAGCGTGCTAGATCATAGGTGACTTTTTTTTGCTCTATTGCCTTACTTAAACCATTAGTAATTAAGTTAGCCGCCTCATCCCAACCAAAATATTCAAGCATCATTACACCACTAAGAATTACTGAGCCTGGATTAATCTTATTTAAGCCTGCATGTTTTGGCGCAGTACCGTGCGTAGCTTCGAAAATTGCTGCATTATCTCCAATATTTGCACCAGGAGCCATACCTAAGCCACCAACAATTGCTGCAGCTGCATCAGAAACATAGTCTCCATTGAGATTTAAGGTTGCAAGAATTGAATATTCTTGGGGTCTAGTTTGAATTTGTTGAAATATACTATCAGCTATCCGATCATCAACAAGAATAAGTTCTCTCCATTTTCCATCTCCGTGAGAATTTGATATTGATGCAATAACTTCTTTAATTTCTTCGCAAATGAATGCTTTTTTGTTATTTGTAAGCTTGTCAAAACCTGGTTCAATTTTTCGCGCATTATTTTCAATTGTAATTTCTGGATTTTTCTGAATATTATCTAAAATCCAGCTTTCTCTTTCTGTAATGCAATCTTCTCTAAATTCATTTACTGCTAATTCATATCCCCAATCTCTAAATGCACCTTCTGTATATTTCATAATATTTCCTTTATGTACAAGAGTCACATGTCTTTTATCTCCTGATAATCTTTTGGCATGTTCAATAGCTTTTCTAATATGCCTTTGGCTACCAGATTTACTCACCGGTTTTATTCCAATACCTGATCCTTCTGGTATAGATCTATTTTTTAAATTTTTACT
>CACIWI010000003.1 GCA_902590355.1 uncultured Prochlorococcus sp. | reverse complement strand
ATAAAAAATTAAAATTTCTCTCTAAATTTACAGTTAAAAGTTAAAATAATCTAATCGTTAACAGAATTTCTAAAATGCTTAGAACAATCGTAGTTTTTGCACCAATTGTTGCCGCTTTAGCTTGGGTTATATTCAATATACAAAAACCAGCAAGAGAGCAATTCAATAGGGACTTTTTGGGCAAGGATTAATCCAATTTGTTAGATAAAGAAGTAATAGTTATTGGTGCTGGTCTTGCAGGATCAGAGGCTGCTTGGCAAGTAGCAAATTCTGGTGTCCCAGTCAAACTATTTGAAATGAGACCTATCAAATCAACGCCAGCTCATCATACTGGTGAATTTGGAGAGTTGGTTTGTAGCAATAGTTTTGGAGCTTTAAGTCCTGATAGAGCTGCAGGTTTATTACAAAAAGAACTTAGGATTTTTAAATCATTGATAGTTCAAACAGCAGATAAGTTTGCTGTGCCAGCAGGAGGTGCTTTGGCGGTTGATAGATCTAAATTTAGTATCGCTTTAACTGATGCTTTATCCAATCACCCTTTAATTGAAATTAAGAGATTTGAACAATTAGATCTCCCAAGCAAAGAAAATATAACGATCCTCGCAACTGGTCCATTAACTGCTGATGAATTGTTTTATAAAATTCAAGCTTTTACAGGTATAGATGAGTGTCATTTTTTTGATGCAGCTAGTCCTATTATTTATGGAGATACTATTGATCACGAGATCGTATTTAAAGCAAGTAGGTACGACAAAGGAGATCCTGCATATCTAAATTGCCCTATGGATGAAAATGATTACATCCATTTCAGGAATGAACTTATAGAAGGAGAACAAGCTAATTTAAAAGACTTTGAGAGAGAATCAGCTAATTTCTTTGAAGCTTGCTTACCAATTGAAGAAATTGCTAGAAGAGGAGTTGATACAATGAGATATGGACCATTGAAATCTATTGGTTTGTGGAATCCAAAATGGGGAGATTTATTTGATAGGGAAAATAGATTAAAAAAGCGACCTCATGCAGTTGTCCAATTAAGGAAAGAAGATTTAAAAGGGAAATTACTAAATATGGTAGGTTTTCAAACTAACCTCAAATGGTCTGAGCAAAAAAGAATTTTTAGGATGATTCCTGGTTTAGAAAAGGCTGAGTTTGTACGTTTTGGAGTAATGCATAGAAATACTTTTTTAGAATCTCCAAAATTACTTTTACCGACATTGCAATTTATGAAAAGAGAAAACCTTTTTGCTGCGGGTCAAATAACCGGGACGGAAGGTTATGCAGCGGCAGCTGCAGGAGGCTTGCTTGCGGGAATAAATGCATCCTTATTAGCTAAGGGTAAAAAACCAGTAAGTTTTCCTGATGAATCAATGATTGGTTCTCTAATGAATTTTATCAGTAACAAAAATCAAATATTATCTAATCAGAAAAAGAATAAATTCCAACCAATGCCTGCTTCATTTGGTTTGGTTCCAGAACTAACTAAAAGAATAAAAGATAAAAGATTAAGGTACAAAGCTTATCAAGAAAGATCTACAGAAGCCTTGAATGACTTTAAAAATAATCTAGATTCTTGTTTTAATAAGGACCACTTACTCAGCAAAATTTACTAAGATTAATTATCAAAGATCCAAAAAATGGAATTAAATAAGGAAAACTTCGATGCAATTATTATTGGCTCAGGAATAGGAGGGTTAGTAACTGCTTCACAATTGGCAGCTAAAGGAGTTCAAGTATTAGTTCTTGAAAAATATATTATTCCAGGCGGGAGTGGAGGCTCTTTTAAGAGAAAAGGCTATACCTTTGATGTAGGGGCTTCAATGATTTTTGGATTTGGAGAAAAAGGTTATACAAATTTATTAACTCGTGCTTTGAAAGATGTTAATGAAAAATGCGTAACTATTCCAGATCCTGTTCAACTGGAATATCACTTACCAAATAACTTTAATATTTCTGTAGATAAAAATTATGAGCAATTTATAGATAAATTATCAGAGAGTTTCCCTAAGGAAAAAAAAGGTATCAAGAAATTTTACGATACTTGTGCAAGTGTATTTAAATGTTTAGATTCAATGCCTCTTTTATCAATAGAGGATCCAAGTTATCTTGTTAAAGTTTTCTTTAAATCTCCATTATCGTGTTTAGGATTAGCTAGATGGTTACCAGTTAACGCAGGAGATGTAGCGAGGAAATTTATAAAAGATCCTGAACTTTTAAAATTTATTGATATCGAATGTTTTTGTTGGTCTGTTATGCCAGCTCTCAAAACTCCTATGATTAATGCGGGGATGGTTTTTACAGATAGGCATGCCGGAGGTATAAATTATCCAAAAGGGGGAGTGGGAACCATAGCAGAGAAGTTAGTTGCTGGCATACAAAAATTAGGAGGCAAAATAAGATATAAAGCTAATGTGACTGAAATTCTTTTAAAGGATCAGAAAGCGGTAGGAGTAAAGCTTTCAAATGGGGAAGAATTATATTCAAATATTATTGTATCCAACTCCACTAGATGGGATACATTTGGTTTAAAAGATAATACTAAAGGATTAATTTCTAGTCAAAATGTTCCAAAAAGCGAATATAAGTGGTCAGAAACTTATAATCCCTCCCCCTCTTTTGTTTCGATTCACCTTGGAGTAGAAAAAAATCTAATATCAGACAATTTTAATTGTCATCATATAATCGTTGAAAATTGGGATGAATTAGAAAGTGAAAAGGGTGTGATTTTTGTTTCTATACCTACTTTGCTTGACTCCTCTTTAGCCCCAGATGGTAAACATATCGTTCATGCATTTACTCCTTCATCAATGAGTGAATGGGAAGGCTTATCAAGAGAAGAATATTTGCAAAAGAAAGAAAAATATTTTTTATTTCTTGTCGAAAAAATATCAACTATTCTTCCTAATCTTGAACAAAATATTGATCACAAAGAAATTGGTACTCCCAGAACTCATAAAAAGTTTCTTGGAAGATATGAAGGTAGTTATGGGCCAATTCCAAGTAAAAAGTTGCTTGGACTTTTACCAATGCCTTTCAACACTACCAAAATTCAAAATCTTTATTGTGTGGGTGATTCATGCTTCCCTGGTCAAGGCCTAAATGCAGTTGCTTTTAGTGGATACGCATGTGCTCATAAAATAGGTGCAAAATTAAACATAAATAATTTTAAATTGCCTGACTAAAAGGATCCTTCTGAAATGATAGAAAAGTTTAAAACTCTTTTTGTTGTAAAAAGTTCGTTAATTTCTCTTTATTTAGCCCTTACAATTCCTTTACCATTTATTTCAATAGAAAAATTCAAAATCCCCGCTATTATAATTTTTGCATTAGGGCTTTATTTGATAATCAATATCACAGGCGATTATGTAGAAACTTGTAGTAATAAAATTTCATACAAAAGTAGTTTTATTTCTAAATTCTTAGGAAAAAAAAATTGGGAGATTTCTTGGAAAGATATTAAATTAATCAAATCTTTGCCAACCAGCCAAGGGAGTAAAGTTTATTACTTTAATACTTTTCAAGGTGATAATTATCTAGTCCCACAGAGAGTGGAGAACTTTGAAAAATTCTTATTAATTGTTTCCAGTAATACAGGGATTGGTATTAATGAAATATCCTACATATCACCACTATGGACATATAAATTACTAACATTATTATCAGTTTTAATGATTATTGGTGAACTTTTTGCTTTTCTAAATTAAATATTATCAATACTGAATCGGTAACCTTGTTGTCTAACAGTAGTTATTCCCCCACCTTCTCCCAATCCAGCCTGTTCTAATTTTCTCCTCAAAGTTAATACCTGGGTATCAACAGACCTTGGGCCGCCACTGAAGGGCGGCCAAGCCATTCTTAAGAGCTCTTGACGACTTCTTACCATTCCAGGCGGCATTAGAAGGGCGCAAAGCAGTGCAAACTCCCTGGGGCTTAATTCAACGGGCTTCTCGCTTAGAGTAACTTGTCTTAAAAGAAGATGAACCTCTAGAGGTCCAACCTCAACTTTTTCTTGTAGTCCTATCCTGCCCCTTTTTAAGAGAGTTCTGCATCGTGCTGCAAGCTCTTCGAGTCCAAAAGGTTTTCTGAGAACGTCATCTGCCCCATCATCTAATAGATTTACTAGTGCTTCAACACCTGACCTTGCCGTTAAAACTATGACTGAAGACCCCAGTTGTTGGGCTAGTCTCATTGCAGTATTCTGCTCAAGGATTTCTGCACTGACTAATAAGTCAGGTGATTGTTCTCTGCACAAGTCAATTGCTTCTGCAGCTGTACCTACTGCTGCAGCTAAATGGCCATCTTGGCGAAGCCTTTGCACAAGGACTGTTCTAAGTGTGGGGTGAGGTTCAACAACTAGAACTCTTGAGGGAGTTTGAGAGCTCGTAGGCAATTGTGAACTGCCAAGAGTTGAAGCTAAGATTTGCTCAGTTGATTGCATTCTTAATTACTGTTTGGCCAGGCAATTTTTGATCGTCTTTAATAAGGTATAACAAATGCAAAAAAAAAATCAGAATTTATCTAATTATGACATCATTTGAAAACCCCAAAGCAATTCGTCACTTTCAATCAATTTGCGATAGTTGCCAGGACTTAGTTACTCGTTTTCATACCCCATCTGATCTTAAATTATATAGTGATGGTTATCTCCAAGCATTAAGGAATTGCAATAGTTTAGGGCAAAATGATCAAGAGAAATTAGAAAGATTAATTGAAAGATGGATTTTAGATCCATCAAGTTTTATTGATCCAGATGGAGAGGGAAATAAAGGTTTTTTTGATAAAAAAAGGATTTAAAATATTAATTTTTATTAATCAATACAGTATTTATACTCACTAATTGTTTTAAGACGCTAGTTCAATTTCTATTTTTTCTTTAAGAGACCCAGAGTTGTACATCTCAATAAGAATGTCTGATCCACCAAGAAATTCTCCTTTTAAGTAAACTTGTGGAATTGTTGGCCAATCTGAATATTCTTTGATACCTTCTCGTATAGCGAAATCACTTAAAACATCAAAAGTACCAAATTCTACCCCTAAGGAATTAAGTATTTGAACTACATTGTTTGAAAAACCGCATTGAGGCATTAATTTTGTCCCTTTCATGAAAACCATTACTGGATTAGATTTAATCAGGTTTTGTATTTTATCTTTTGTTAGGTTGTCCATAATTTAATTTGGAGTTTCTGTTTTTAATGCCAGTGCATGGATAGCTTCTGAAGCTAATTCTTCCTTCAAAGCAGAATAAACTAGCTGGTGTTGTTTAACTAATGATAATCCATTAAATTCAGATGCAATTACAGTTACTTGTAAATGATCATTTCCTTTGAGGTTTTCAACAAAAACTTGGGAACTTGGAATCTTTTTAGTGATTAATTTAATAACGTCTTCTTTCGTAATCATAGTAAATTTTAACTAACCTTTGTATTTTGTCTCGACAAATCCTAGTTGGATCAATATTTCATAAGCTTCTTTACCTTCTGGACTATTAGGCGACATTATTCTAATTGTTTCAACAAGTAAGGGTACTGCAACCTCAGGCTTTTCAGTTTTTATATACATCGAGGCTAATCTCTCATTTGATTCTGCCAAAATTTGTAATGTTTTCTTACCTTTACTTTGCATTTCCTTTGGTATTCTCGCATCAATTCCTTTGAAGGATGAATTTAGATCTGAATAAAAAGACGCGAGTTGCTTTGCTAGTTTTCTAGCGTCTAGGTAAGAATCTTTAGCTTTATCGAGATCCCCGTTTTTAAAATATTTATCACCCTCTTCAATAAAATATTCCACGTTTGAGATGGAAAGCTTTTTACTCTCATTTGAAAGTACTCTGTAGTCTTCTGGGCTCTTTATTTCTGCATGAACTTCATTTTTGTATGGAAGAACATTTCCAAAAAATATAAATAAAATTGGCAGTAACTTTAAGAATTTCATTTTATTTTTCAATTATTAAAATTCATAGTAACTTATTGCAGATTCATCTACCTACATTTTTTAATGCTTTTTCTTCCTCTTGAGTCATTTTTTCATTAAGAAATTTATTAAAGTCCTTGATCGTAAAGTTTAAGTAATCATTAATTGGGATTGGTTTTCCAAAGGATAAACAAAATTCGCCCCTAAAGTTCGGAGGTATTTTGCTGTAAGCAATTCCAATTGGAATAATAGTAATAGAGGTTGTTTTTTTGGTAGCTAATCTAGCTAATCTAAATAGTCCTTCTTTGAGAACTAATTTTTTTCCATTTCTATTAATTTTTCCTTCGGGAAAAACAACTAGTTGTTCTCCTTTTTCTATAAGATCAATTGCATATCTTAACGCTGAGAGAGATGGTGATAATTGATTTATCGAAAAACATCCAAGTCTTTTTAAAAACCAACCTTGTATTCCTCTCATTTCGGATTTAGTAACCATAAATCTACAATCCTTTTTTGTTACCCTTCTACCCATTGCCATTGTGAGTATTAAGCCGTCCCATCTTGATCTGTGGGTTGGAGCCAAAATGATAGAGGAATTTATGGGAATCGAAAAACCATTTTTTAATATTTTCTTTTTTCTAAAAAAGAATCTTAAAACAATGTCCTGAGTAACGAACATTGCAATAAATCCCAATGCAGGGTTGATTTTATGCCAAACATTTAAGGAATTATTCTTCAATTTCTATTTACTATATATTAATAATTTAAGTGTTTGTCTTTTTTTATTAGCTATTATTGGGCGGTTACTAGATTGTCTAGAAACTAAGATTTTCAAAATTATGGCTACTTTAGGAGTAAATATTGATCATATTGCAAATGTAAGGCAAGCAAGGAAAACTGTCGAGCCTGATCCTGTGCAATTTGCTTTTTTAGCTGAATTAGGAGGGGCAGATTCAATAACAGTGCATCTAAGAGAAGATAGAAGACATATACAAGATAGGGACGTATTCCTTCTGAAAGAGACTATAAAAACAAAACTTAATTTAGAGATGGCTGCTACAAAAGAAATGTTAGAAATTGCCAAAAAAATTCTTCCCGATTATGTAACACTCGTACCCGAGAAAAGAGCGGAAGTTACTACTGAAGGTGGGTTGGATTTAAAAAGTAATGTGCAATACCTTAAGAAGGCTGTTGATAACTTAAAGGGTTCAAATATAGAAGTCAGTGCATTTATTGATCCTCTTTGTGAACAGATAAATTATTCCAAAGAAATAGGCTTTGATTATATAGAATTACATACTGGAAAATATGCAGAACTATCGGGATCTGAACAATATAAAGAGCTCCAAAGGATTATAGAGTCTACACATTTAGCAAATGACCTGGGATTAGTTGTTAATGCTGGTCATGGCCTGAACTACAATAATGTAAAAAAAATTGCATCAATTAACAATATGAACGAGTTGAACATAGGTCATAGTATTGTTGCAAGGGCTTTAGCGATAGGATTAGAAAAGTCTGTACGTGAAATGAAGTCCCTTATCACATCAAATTAAATTTCAAAAATGACAACATATTTTTTCGTTGCAGCAAGTGAAAAGTTTTTAACTGTTGAAGAACCACTTGATGAAATTTTGAAAGAGAGGATGAGGAACTATAAAGAAAATAATAAAGAAATAGATTTTTGGCTCTTAAAAAATCCATCATTTTTACAAACCACCCAATTTGCTGATCTAAAAGCAAAAATTCCATCTACACCAGCAGTTGTTTTATCGACGGATAAAAAATTTATAACTTTCTTAAAGCTTCGTTTAGAGTTTGTTGCTGTGGGGGAATTCGAATGTCCTGATGCAGAAATAATTGATCCATTTAAAGTTGAGTAATATAACCATTTAGTAAATTGCTCAATCTTTATAAGTCAAATAAAATTGAAGTAATTAGTGACCTGTTAGTAGAGGAATTAAAAATATGTCCTCCGCCTATAAATGAGAAATTAGAAATAGTAGTTCCCAATTACTTTTTGGGGAATTGGTTACGTGAACAAATAACTATAAAAAACAAAATAAGTGCTCTTTATGAATTAAATACAATATCAACGTATACCGAATCTTTATTGACAAATTTTTTCCCTGCAATTGATATGAGTGCATGGAATTTCGAGTCAATTAAATGGGGCATTATTGATTCCTTGGAAGAATTAAATAGCTTTAAAGAATCATTTCCGCTTAGAAATTGGATTAATAAATATTTGGATAATAAAAAGACAATTGATGGAGACATATATAATCTGACAAAAAAGATCACGAATAATCTTATTGATTATCTGATTTTTAGGCCTGAAATGATTGCTCAATGGGATAGACATGAAATTAATTCATCTAATCTATTTAAGAATTTAAACTCAGATCAATTTTGGCAACCTATTTTATATAAATTATTAGAGGAAAAGATATCTGAAAAGCCATCATGTTTATACATGATTGAAGTAATAAAGAATTTAAGAAAAATTAAAAACATTCAATTTCAATTACCAAATCAAATTTATATTTTTTCAGATAATAATTTATCTAAACTACATATTAATTTTTATTCAGAACTTTCAAAATTTATTAAGGTAAATTTGTATTTATTATCTCCTGGAGAAGATTTATGGAATAGAATAAATTGTCTTGAAGGTGAGTTGGAATTTGATGATAATGAAAGTAAATTGAATTTAAATAATACAAATATAGAGAAAATATTTGGTAAATTTGGAGCAAACTTTCAGAAATTAATTGATGAAAATATTTATTCAGAAGGTATAAATTTAAAACATAATCTTATTTATCTCGATCCAACAACTAATTTTCATAATAAGAAAGATATTCCTCTTCTTAATCAAATACAAAAAAGACTAATTGATAATAATAGCGTTGATTTTATAGTAAGTGAAAGAGATGATTCAATATTACTTTGTGAGCATTTTAATCAGAATAGTCAATTTGAATATTTGAGAAATAAAATTATAGAAACAATAAATTCTTGCGAGAATATTAAATATAGTGATATTGCTGTTTTATCTCCACAAACTAATTTAATTAAACCTCATCTAAGGTACATCTTTAATAATGAGTTAATTAATGGTGAAAAGATACCTTATTTTTTTATTGATGAGGATAATCATGACTCTTCAAGCATTTATGGATTTCTAATTGACATCACTGAAATAGCAAGTGAAAAAATTACACTTGAAAAAATAGATTATATGCTTTCGAAAAAAGTAACTCAGAGCATTTTTGATTTTAATATTACTGAGAAGGATGAAATTATTTTCTTACTTACCCAAGCTGGTTTTCATTGGGGATTAGATGATAAAGAAAGATTAGGTGAAGAGAAAAATACTCTAGATTGGTGTATAAAAAGAATTACTTTAGGCTTAATTTATGACAAAGAAGTAAATTTAAGTACTTTTAATTTAAAACCATTTAGCTATAAAAATATAAGTTTGGATTTAAATAAATGGGTTAAAATATTAATTCATTTAAAAAAATATATTAATTTGATAAGAGGATCTTTTTCTTACTCGAATTGGGTTAAAAAGATAAAGTTTATATTAAAAAGTATTTCTGATTCTAATCCAAATTTCAATTTAGAAATAAGTGAAATAAATAGAAATCTTGATAATCACGCAATACCTTTAATACCTGATGATCTTATCTTGTTAAAAGTTTTTAGAGAAATATTAATTTCTTGTATAAATAAAGTTAAATATCAAAGCAAATCACGAGTCAACAAGATCCTAGTAAGTGATATTGAATCTTCAAGGCATATTCCACATAAGGTTATCTTCCTAATAGACATGAATAGTGTTAATTATCCAAAATTACCAAAGAGTGAAAACATTAATTTATTAAAAAACAAATATCATTTGGGTGATCCATCTGTTTTTGAAAGAGAGAAATATGCATTTCTGGAGTTATTAATTGCCTCCAGAGAAAAATTTATAGTAAATTGGGTAAAAAATGATAAAGATAATAAAAAATTAGATGTTTCTTTTCCTATAAAAGAGTTAATTTCTTTTTTTGATAGTTTCTTAAACCAAAGCCAAAGAGAACTAATAATTAAAGATTCTGATTTAAATAAAAATGAAATAATTGATCTTGATAAATCAAAGATTGTTAAAAGTAATTATTCTTTAATAGAAGATATAAATTGGAATGAAAAAAAATCTGATATTAAAAATTATAAATTATCAGAATTGATCTATTGGTTCAAGACTCCACAAAAATATTGGCTTAATAAAAATAATATTTCTCCCAAGGAAATATTTATTCATCATCCAGACGAGGAGTATGTAAGCAATCTACAAAAGTCTCAACTAATTACAAAAATAATCCAGCTAGTAGAGATCGATAATCATAATATTATTGAGGATTTAAATCAATTAAATATTAATGATCAATTGGCTGAAAATGGTATTATTATGCCCAAAAATAGTATTTTTACAAAAGAAAAAGAAATCAAAGACTTATTAAGTAGTCTATGTGAAAGTTTGAGTCAACATAATAAGATTAATAAAATCTATGTTAAGTTAAATGCGAATAAAGAAGAATATTTAATCTCTGATGACACCGTAATTGAATTAATTAATGCGAAGTTAAGTTTAAGTCGTTTGTTTGAGGCTTGGATAAAATTACTCTTTATTTCTTCTTTAAAGAGGAATATAAAAAGGACTAAAGTAATTTTTAGAACAGAAAATAATTATAAATCGCAAATTATTCAATCACCCGGAGCAACTGAATCAAATCTAATTTTGGAGGAGTACATAAATATTTTTAAAAATTATTCTGAAAAATGTTTACCTCTTCCTCCAGAGAGTGCTTATAAATATGTAGAAGCAAAAATAAAATTAAAAAATGAAAAAAAAGCTTTTATAGATAAATGGATTGGTAATAAAAATTTTTCTAAAGGAGAAAGAGATAATATCGAAATGAAAATGTGTTTTGGTAATGAAAAAGAACCAGATTTCTTTCTTGGAAATAATAATTTTGATCAATTATCATACAGATTATATGGTCCTCTAATTAAAGCATTAAAGAAATAAAAAATGTCTAAATTTCAGTTAAACAATTTTTTTAAAGCTGCTTACGATCTAATGCTTGTTTTTTTACAGTTCTTTATTATTAGTCTACATTTTTTTCAATGGGAGTTTATCCCACAAAAACAAATAATTCAAGCAAGTCCTTTTTCTTATTTACTGGGTATTTTAATTATCATAATCGCTTTCATAATAATGTTAGTTTCAATTAAAGACTTAGGTATAAATTTATCCCCTTTCCCAAGACCTATAAACAATAGCAATCTAGTTACTACAGGTATTTATCGATTTGCGCGTCATCCTATGTACTATTCCTTAATATTTATTTCCATTGGAGTTTTTATAATAAAATTATCTATTTATTATTTATTTTTGACAATAAGTTTAGCTCTAATAATTAAATTTAAGATCTCCTTGGAAGAGAAATATTTAATGAATAAATTTAAGAATTACTTACTTTATAAAAATGAGGTCAAGATTTAATTTAATAAAGAAATGGATATTAATCAAATTAAATTAGATAATAAGTTTAAATTAGTAGAAGCAAGTGCAGGAACTGGTAAAAGTTTTACTTTGGCGCACATAGTTTTAAGAAATGTTTTGGAGAAAAAAGTTAAACCAGATGAGATACTCCTGCTAAGTTTTACAAAAAATACTTGTTCTGAATTAAGAGATAAAATTCTCTCGAGATTTCATAATTTAAAATTATATTTGCAAAGTCATAATGAAATTAAGATAGATAATACTCTTAAGGATTGGTATCTAAATTTTAAGGATAAAGATAAATCTAAGGAAAAAATAATTTCTGAAATTGATAATTTTATAAATCAATTCTATAAGTTAAAAGTAACTACCTTCCATGCTTATTGTAATAATATTATTGATGAATATAGTATTGAAATAGGAGTAGCTCAAGATCCATATATTGAGAATAATATTGATAATTTATACAAAGATATAATAGATAATTTGTGGATTAATGATTTTCTGAATCTTAATCATGAAATTATTTCAGCAGTCAACCAAAAAAAAATAAGTTCTAGATTTGGTAGTAGAATCAATAAGTCATTTTTTGTAGAAATTTTAAAAAATATTGATCAAGAAAATATCTGTAAATTTCAAATTAATAATAAATATAAGATTATTGATTTAAATAATTATTTTAATGAATATTTTTATTTAAATTGGAACGAGTTTTGTTTTGAATGGAATAATAAAGGTAAGAAATTATTTTTACAACTCATAGAGTTAGGAAAATTAATTAAGGAGAGTGGTGGAAAAAGTCAAATATATGCTGCAAAACCAAGAAATGATAAGTTTAATCAAATAAATTGTTGGATTGAAGAGATTAACAAAAGGCTTAATTCTAAAAATATTATTGATTTTTTATATGATATTTCTAAGGATGATCTTTTATCTAAATACTTTTATATTGAAAATATATCTAAAGAAATTGATAAATATAATCTAAAATTAGATTTTACTGAATTTAATTTATTACAAGATAAAATTTATAAAATAAAAGAAGGTTTCTTTACGGAATTTGTAAGAATATTTACCCAATTAGCTTATATAAAATTAATTGAATTAAAGAAAAGTTTTTCTATTTTCAACTTCAATGATCTTATAAAGACTGTAGAAAATACATTTTTAGATTCGGAAATTAGTAATAGTGATACTCTATCTAAAATTCAAAAAAGATTTAAATGTGTCTTAGTTGATGAGTTTCAAGATACAGATATTACTCAGTGGAATTTAATAAAAAAGTTCTTTAATACAACAAATCATTTTTTACTTTGCGTAGGTGATCCAAAACAAGCGATTTACAAATTTAGAGGTGGAGATATTGAAACTTACTTAGATGCAAGATCTAATTCAATCGAAGTTTTTAGTCTTACAGATAACTATAGATCATCAAAAAAGTTAATCGATGTTCTTAATAAACTTTATAAGAATGGACTTAAACAATCAAAACTAAACTATATTAAATTAACCTCAAGAATTAATGAAAATATTAATCCTGAATTTAAATTTAAGGATGTATTTGAAATTGTTGAATTTTCAAAAAAAAATACTGATATAGAGGATCTTGTAACTCATTACATAGTTAACTTTATTTTAAATAATAAAGAAATTGATATTAATAAAATTGCGATTCTTACATTAAATAATTCGCAATGCTTAGATTTTAAAAAAAAATTAAATCAGTTTAATCTCCCATGCAAAATTCAAAATAAACAAAATATTTTTGATACAGAAGCAAGTTCTCTATTATTTTTATTTATTGAATGTTTATTAAATCCGAGGTCTTTAAAAAATATAACTTTGCTTGCTACTTCGAAATTTATAGAAATGAAATTAGAAGATTTACTTGATCATGGAATTAGTAATAATTTAGAAATTTTAATTAATAAATGTATTACTTGGTCCAAAGAACTAAGAGAAAAAGGTTTTTTAAACATTGTTAATGAACTACTTATAAATTACAAGTCATCCTCGATTATTCAAGATTCAGATTTAAATTCAAATTTATTTCAACTTTCAGAAATTGTTGAAATAGAATTAATAAATAATGATTTTGATCTCAACATAGTCGTCAACTGGTATAAAAATCAATTAGATCATATTTTAAGAATTTCTACTAGAGAAGATTTTTTGACGAAAGACTATAATATTCAAAATGGAATAAATCTTTCTACCATTCATAGTAGTAAGGGCCTCGAATTTGAAATAGTCCTATGTCCATATCTCTCAATTATTTCAAATAAGTCAAATAAAATTAAAGGACCTCTTTGGAAATCAAATATTGATAGAAATATATACGTTAATATTTCTAATAATTACTCGAAGGTTGAAAAATTCAAATTAATAGAAGAAGAAGATTTATTTAAAGAGAGTGAGAGGTTAATTTATGTAGCACTTACAAGGAGCAAATATAAACTTATTGTTTTTAATGATTTAGAGGATACAAATAATATTTTAAATAATGATTTACTTAATAATTTGGAAAATATCAATATTTATAAGTCTACTTTTGAAGTTAGGATAGAAAAAGAGAAAATAAAAGAAATTTTTTCTAAGTTCAAAACCAAGCGATTGAATAATAATCTTTGGAAAATCGATAACGTTAATAAAAAAATATCTAATGTATTTAATTCTGAACAATTTATTTCTTATTCAAGTTATTCCTCTTGGATACGTAAAGATAAAAATATTGATGTAGTCGTCAATCAATATAAAGATTATGAAGATAATATATCAATTATCAAAGATTCTAATTTTAAGAATTCAAAGAATTATCCTAATTATTTTTCTTATCCAAATCCCTTAAGTGAATTTCCAAAAGGAACTATTGCTGGGACTTGCCTGCACAAAATAATAGAAAGATTTGAATTTAGAAACGATAATAATCAAGAACTAATTGATTTAATTATTGAGGAATTGAACTTTCATCAAATCGATATTTCTTTGGCTTTTAAAGTAAAAGATGCGATTTTAAGAATCATAAACATACCTTTAGGAAGAGAATTACAAAATAAGAAACTAGTTGATATTCCAAATGAATACTTAATTAAGGAACTCAAATATGATTTAACCCTATCTTATGAAGGTAGAAATATTAATTCTAATGATATATCAAATTGCTTTTTTTTAGATCAGGAATATGAATTTGGTGAAGAATATGCAATTAAAATAAATGATCTCCAAATTATGAATAAAGGCTTTCATTCAGGATGTATTGATTGTGTTTTCCCTGTAGGAAATAAATTAGAAGATAGTAAATGGTGGGTAATTGATTGGAAAAGTAATTTGATTTCTTTTAGTGATAATAGTGATTGTTTACCAAGAAACTATAACTATGAAAACATGAGAAATGAAATGATTAAACATCATTATCCATTGCAATCTCATCTTTATTTATTAGCATTACATAGATTATTAAAGTGGCGAATTAAAAATTATCAACCACATAAACATCTAGGAGGATATATTTATTTGTTTTTGAAGGGATTGCCAGATTTTGAATTATTTGAAAAATCCAAGTCTGAAGATATATCTCCAGGTGTTTTTATTAGCAAAGCACCTTTAAAAAGAATTAATTATTTAGATAACCTTTTTTAGAATGACTAAAACTGCTACAGATATTGAAAAGTTCCAGTACGATCATATATTTAATTTAATCTTAGGTATTTTCAAATTTAGTGAAAAAAAATATGGAAATTTCGTAAAAGATGTAATTAGAATTTTATTAGAGTTTGAGAAAAATGGTGAAACTATTATTGATGTTGATAATAGTTTGATAATCTTTGAATTATTTGAAGATGGCTGGCCCAATAAACATATAGGTGTTCTAAAAAATATAGGTTTGATTGGTTCCCTTTATTCTCCATTCGTATTAGTAAATAGAAAATTATCCTTATCAAAATGGTCAAAAAAGATAGAAAGAGTTATTAATGCATTTCTAAAAAAAATAGATACCGATAATTTAATGAACTCAATAATTTATAAAGAGGATAATGAAATTGATCAAATTAAAAATATATTTAAATATTCAAACTTAGTTTTCCTTCAAGGAGGACCAGGTACGGGTAAAACCACTTTAATAATAAAGTTAATACTAGAACTCCTTCAAATTGATAACTTTTTAAATATTGGTTTATCCGCTCCAACTGGTAAAGCTACAGCTCGTTTAAAAGAAGCTCTTAATGATAAAAAAAATATTTCATTAAGCAAATTTCTAGACCAAATAGAATTTCAAACTTTACATAGATGGATTTTAAATTCTCAAAATAAATCTCTTAAGTTGAAATTTAAACTAAAAGAACTTGATATTTTTATTATTGATGAAATGTCAATGGTTAATATCGATTTGATTGAATCAGTTTTAAATTTGCTAGCAAAGGACTGTAAAATTATCTTAGTTGGAGATAAAAATCAATTGTCTCCAGTAAATAACTGTTCTATATGGAATTATTTGTTTGAATATTCCGATAATAGTTCAATTAAATCTTGTGCAGTAAATTTAGAAAAAACTTATAGAAATATTGGAGATATAGCATTAATTAGTAATTTAATATTTAAAAATGATTTTTCTTTACTTAATCAAAAGATAAAAGAATTAGAAAAAGATAATAATTCAAAAGAAATTAAAATTTCAAAGAGTAGAGAAAAAGATATTCCAAAAGATCTATTATTTTCGATTACAAGTCATCTAAAACAGTTAAATATTTCAACCTCAAATTTAAGTAAAAAAAAATATATATTTGATGAGAGTATTGATAATTTATTGCTTAAAGAAAAAGATTTAGTAGATAAGATATTTCTGGATTTACAAAGTCACTTGATTTTATGCGAAAAAAATTCCGGAATATGGAGTGTTGAATATTTGAATGAAATTGTTTTTGGTCAAAAAAAACCTTATGACCTTAAAACTCTTAATGAGGGTGTTCCGATCATGTGTACAAAAAATAATAATGAACTTGGATTGTCAAATGGGGATATCGGAGTACTCATAGGTTTAAAAAATAAAAGAAAATATCTTTTTAGAAAATTTAATGATAATAACGAAGAAATTGTCGCATTAATTGATCCATCTAATTTAGAAAATGTTGTACCAGCAATAGCCATTACTATTCATAAATCTCAAGGAAGTGAATCTGAAAAAGTAAACATTTTGTGGTCCCAAAATTATAGAAGAAATCAATATGTTGTAAAAGAAAAAAAAGATAATCAAAATATCTTTTGCAGAGATAATTTTGAAAGAAGATTATTTTATACTGCTGTTACAAGAGCGAAAAAATCTTTGAATATATATTATTTAAATTAAATTTTAATTTTGGGAAATTAGTAATATTTTAACCCCAAGATGTTAGATTAATAATTCGGCTCTGTAAGGCTAGTCAACAATTTAAGTCAATTTAGATATTTGTTGAATGCCTAATCAGAAGATTATTAGGCATTTAAAATGACTTTAAAAAAAGATAGTAACTCTCTTGGTAGTGAGCAGGAAAAGTCTCAGAATGAAGATTCTTCCCTACTAGAGTTCAAGAACTTAGATAACAAAAAAGAAATTGAATCTCAACTATTGGAAGTATCGAAAGGCGATGATAATGAGAATGGATTTCTTGATTTTGGTTTTAATCAATCGATCTTAAACTCGTTAAAAAATAAAGGATATAAAAATCCAACTCCAATCCAAAAAGCTGCAATTCCCGAACTAATGTTAGGCAGGGATTTACTAGGACAAGCACAAACAGGAACAGGAAAGACTGCAGCTTTCGCATTACCATTAATAGAAAAACTTAAGGATAATAAAGAATTAAATGCCAAGGTTTTAGTTATGACTCCTACAAGAGAATTAGCAACTCAAGTGGCAGAATCTTTTAAAAGTTATAGTTCTGAATCTAGTAATTTTAAGACGGTTGCAATTTATGGAGGTACCGACTATCGAAATCAAATTTCTGCATTAAAAAGAAAAGTTGACGTAGTAGTTGGGACCCCAGGCCGAATAATGGATCATATAAGGCAGGGGACTTTTAAAATTAAAGATATAAATTGTCTTGTTTTAGATGAGGCAGATGAAATGTTAAATATGGGTTTTCTTGAAGATATTGAATGGATAATAGATCAACTTCCAGGAAATAAGCAGATGGTATTGTTTTCAGCAACAATGCCTAGTGAGATAAGAAATATAGCAAAAAAATATCTAAATGATCCGGCTGAAATATTAATCAAAAGTGTCAAAAAAGAAACTCAATTAATTTCGCAAAAATTTCTATTTGTACAAAGGCATCATAAGTTAGATGCTTTAAAAAGAATACTAGAACTTAATAACGAGGGAGTAATTATCTTTGTTAGAACAAAACTACTTACTACTTCAATAGCTGAAGCTTTAGAGAATTCAGGTCATACTGTGGCAGTACTTAATGGAGATATACCTCAAAATCAAAGAGAAAATACTGTAGATAGATTGAAAAAAGGATTTATTAATATCCTTGTTGCAACTGATGTAGCAGCTAGAGGATTAGATGTTGAGAGGATAAAACTTGTTGTTAATTACGATTTCCCTTTTGACAAGGAAACATATACTCATAGAATTGGAAGAACTGGAAGGGCAGGCAGATCAGGAGAAGCAATTTTATTTGTTAATCAAAGAGAAAAACATTTTCTAAGAAACTTAGAAAACTCAACAAGAACCAAGATTGAAGAAATTAATATACCAAGTAATAAAATAATAAATGAAAAAAGGATGGAGAAACTTATAGATAATGTTAATGAGAGTTCTTTAGCTAAAGATGAAAATGAAGAAAATAAAGCTTTGATTATTGATGTACTAGATAATTTAAAAGAAAAATACTCTATGGATGACTCAAATATTGCAATGGCGGCGATAAATTTAGTAATAGGTAATAAATCATTTTTTGTTAATGATGATGATTCTTGGATTAATAAACAAAATAATACTGATCGAAATAGATCAAATAGAAATAGTAATAATCGTATGAGAAATTCAAATAGAAGAAATAATTATCAAAATGATTCTTTTGAAACCTACAAATTTAACTTTGGTAAATTTGATGGAGTTAGGGTTGCAAATATTATATCCTCAATCTGTAATTCAACTAATATAAATGGTAGATCAATTGGTAAGATACAGATTTTTAATGATTACAGTTTGGTAGATTTACCCAGAGATCTGCATAGAGAAACTAAAAATAAATTAAAAAAAATTAAAGTCAGAAACTAGTGATAGATAATGAAAGCTAGCAAATATAAATTCTTTATTTTTGTGAATCTTATAATACTATTCAACTCCTTTGATAGTTATTATTTAGCTCAAACGAAACAAAATTCAATCATAAAATTATTTTGTCTTCAGAGTGTCAAAGAGGAGATGATGAAAGCAGAAATGGTATATAGTGAAGAAATTGCTAATGAAACTTGCGATTGTTACTACGAAGAATTTATGCAAACTGCAAGTCATCGAGATGCCAAAACAAAATGTAAATTAGAAACTAAAGAAAATTTAAATCATAATAGAAAAATTTAATTATTATTTTTATGAGGTCTAAAAACAATCAAAATCCAATAATTAGACTTTATTTAAATCTGATTGAGGAAAGAAGGTTACTATTTTTTGCTTTTCTTAGTTCCATAATTAATAAAATATTAGATTTAGCTCCCCCTGTAATAATTGGTCTTGCAGTGGATATCGTTGTTAAGGAACAGAATTCATGGATTGCTGGTTTTGGAATAAAAGAAGTTCCAGCACAATTGATTTTTCTTGCATTTGCTTCAGGAATAGTTTGGTCTGGTGAATCCTCCTTTGAATATTTATATTCGATTTTATGGAGAAATTTGGCCCAGCTATCGCAACATAAATTAAGAATAAAAGCTTATGAGCATATCCAGGAATTAGATATGGATTTTTTTGAAAATGATAATACTGGAAGGCTATTATCCATTTTGAATGATGATATAAATCAACTCGAGAGATTTCTAGATCAAGGGGCTAATCAGATTATTCAGTTATTTATAACTGTCTTAATAATTGGGGGAACTATGATTTTTGTCGCTCCAAAAATCGCTCTATTTGCTTTCTTTCCCATTCCAATTATATTTTTAGGATCAATTAAATTTCAAAGGAAGCTTGCTCCAAAATACAGAGATGTTAGAAATAAAGCTGGACTGTTGGCATCAAGGCTTAATAATAATTTAAGTGGAATTCTAACCATAAAAAGTTTTACTAAAGAAAAATGGGAACTAAATAGATTAAATAAAGAAAGTCTCGATTATCAAAGAAGTAATAAGGCTGCAATAAAATTATCTTCTGCCTTTATTCCTCTCATAAGATTTGCAATTTTATTTGCTTTTATAGCGATTCTATTAATTGGAGGTTTCCAAACTTGGAATAAGACACTTGATGTAGGTACTTATAGTTTTTTAGTGTTTATTACACAAAGACTATTATGGCCTTTAACTACTTTGGGGCATGTTTTAGATGATTTTCAGAGATCTATGGCTTCAATAGATAGAGTAATTGATCTCATAGATACGCCTATAAAAATAAAAGATGGAAAAATAAAAATTGAACCTAAAGATATCAAAGGAGAAATTATTTTTAATAATGTAAATTTTAATTATCCTGGACGAGATTTAACTTTAAACAACATAAATTTCAAAATTGAAAATTACTCAACATTAGGAATTGTTGGTTTAACAGGTTCTGGGAAAAGTACAATAATAAAACTATTACTTAGAATTTATGATAGTAATAATGGGTCAATAACCTTGGATGGGGTTTCTATTAAAGAAATAAATTTGAATGATTTAAGAAAGTGTATCTCTTTAGTAAGTCAAGAAACCTATTTATTTCATGGAACTGTACAAGAAAATATTGCTTATGGCTCAATCAACCCAAATCTTAAAGATATTATTAATGCTTCAAAGATTGCGGAAGCTCATAAATTTATTGAACAATTACCAGATGGTTATAAAACTATTGTGGGGGAAAGGGGCCAAAGGCTCTCAGGCGGGCAACGTCAAAGGATTGCCTTGGCAAGAGCTGTTTTAAAGGATGCTCCAATATTAATATTAGATGAAGCTACAGCTTCAGTTGATAATGAAACAGAGGCTTTAATTCAAAAATCGTTATCTAAAATCACAAAAGAAAGAACAACTATTGTGATAGCTCATAGATTAAGCACTATAAAAAATGCGGATAATATTGTAGTTATTGATAAAGGTAAAATAGTTGAAAGCGGAAAACATGAAAAACTATTAGATCAGAACAAAGTATATGCTGATCTGTGGAATGTTCAAGTAGGAATCTAGTGTGAATTTCAAAACTAAATTAAGAAGTTAAATGATTCAATTACGTTACTAAACATACCGTCAACTTTATTCCACCTTTCTTCATTTGTTCCCACAGCGAAAGTGTAAAGTGTTCCCCTATCAATTACGACAGTAGCCAATTCATGTCTTGCCTGTTCATTTAAATTTAATTCATACTCTAAATCATAAAAAATATGATTGGATGCCTCCCTCTTATTAGCATTTATAAGTTTTACCTCTCTACCTGAACCTTCGGGAGCAATGACTTTATCGATTAATGTTTGACCTACTTCGCTTGGGCTTCCTAATTGCTCTAATTGAACCTCTTTATTGACATCAGAAATAACTAAACTTAAGGTCTCATTACTATTTATTAAATCATGATATATAATTTCGGGTCCACCATCGACTTTTACTCTAGTCCATCCTGTTGGATATAAAAAGGCATATCTACCATCTGGACTTTGATAAGCTTCTAATCCCGCATTTAGTCCGCCACTACAAGCACTCAGTGTTAAGCACAAAAAAACTAACAATAAATATTTGAAAGGGTTAAATTTAATATTTTTCATTTTGTTTGAAATTACTAACTAAAAACATAATAAGACATTAAAAGCAAACAATTATGGCAATTCGGAATTTTGCGTCTAAATTATCTCTAGAAATAGTTTAATTTTGATTACTTATACCAAACCACTTTCAAAATTAATCGGTCATTTTGAGAAATTCCCAGGGATTGGTCCAAGAACAGCGCAACGATTAGCCCTGTTTATTTTAAAACAACCTGAAAGTACAATAAGAGAATTTTCAAAGGCTCTTTTAGAAGCACATAGTAATGTTGGTCGTTGCAAAAAATGTTTCAATTTGACTTCAGAAGATGAATGCGAAATTTGTAGAAATACTGAAAGAAATCAAAAACTAATCTGTGTAGTAGCAGAAACTAAAGATTTGCTTGCTTTGGAACGCGCCAGAGAATTTAAAGGTGTTTACCATGTAATTGGTGGTTTAATATCCCCAATGGATTCTGTTGGCCCCGAACTCTTAGAAATAAGAAGCTTGGTAGAAAGAGTTAGTAAGTCTGAAATAGATGAGATCATATTGGCATTGACCCCAAGTGTTGAGGGAGATACAACGAGTCTTTATATTGGAAAATTGTTAGCCCCTTTTACTAAAGTTACGAGGATTGCATATGGGCTCCCAATGGGTAGTGAACTTGAATATGTGGATGAAGTTACACTTGCAAGGGCGTTAGAAGGAAGAACAAAACTAAATTAGACAATGAGAGACAATAATCTAATCAAGAAAGAAAAAATCTTAAGACTTCCCTCTTGGATTAAATTTCCTATTAGTAAAGCTTCAGAATTCGAAAGAATACAAACACTCATCAAAAAATCAAATATTCATACTATTTGTGAAGAAGCAAGATGTCCAAATAGAGCGGAATGTTATGCCTCAGGTACAGCTACCTTCTTACTGGGTGGATCGATATGTTCTCGTTCATGTGCTTTTTGTCAGGTAAATAAAGGTAGACCTAGTTCTATCAATATTGATGAATGTACTCAAGTCGCTGAAGCAGTGAAAGTACTAAATTTGAAATATGTTGTTTTGACATCTGTAGCTAGAGACGATCTCCCTGATCATGGTGCAAATTTATTTATATCTACAATTGATGAGATTAGAAAAATTGATTCAACAATTAAAATTGAAGTTTTAACTCCTGATTTATGGGGTGGAGGCAAAAATTTTGATGAAAGAAATAACCTTCAGAGTGAGAGATTGAAGATGATTTTAGAAAAAGATCCAATATGCTTTAATCATAATCTTGAAACTGTTGAAAGACTGCAAAAAGAAGTTAGGAGAGGTGCAAATTACAAAAAATCCCTTAGTTTACTAAAAAAGTCAAAGGATATTGCTCCTCATATTCAAACTAAATCAGGCATTATGTTAGGACTTGGGGAAACATTGGATGAAATAAAAAATACAATTTATGATCTTAAAAAAATAGATTGCGATCAAATTACAATTGGCCAATATTTAAGGCCCTCATTCAATCATTTGGCAGTTAAGAAATATTGGGATCCATCAGAGTTTGAATATTTATATCGCTTCTCTAAGGAATTAGGATTCAAAAAAGTATCTTCTGGCCCTTTAGTTAGAAGTAGTTATCACGCGGGTTAACTTTCTTCAATTAAGGAGAGTTTCTTTTCAAGTCTTTTCAATATGGAAATACATTCCCCGTACATAAGTGTACCTGCACCTCCCCAAACCAATCTTAATAAAAGATCTACTGGGCTAGAACCAACTTCTTTGACAATTTTGAATCCTATTAACTTGAAATATCTTACAAGTTTTTTACTATATCCTTCACTATCAAAAATAGCTAAAAGTCTGACTTTGTTGCTTGATTTTTTTTCAATTGCCCAAGCCATAGTTGTTGCCCATATTAATTCCGAAACAAAAGCAGGAGCTTTACTAAGGACTCTTAATGTATCAAGCTGAATACCTTGTTTATTTAAATAAGTCCAACCTTTCATTTCGGCCCAAATTTTAATTATATTATCTTTCTGTTTTGCAATCACGATTCTAAAGAAACATAATCCGATAGTTTCTCTAACTTGAATTTTAATTAATAATCCAATGGAACCTGCTAATTTTTCTAATTCTTCAACTTTCATGATTTTGAAAATTAGTCCTTATAGATTTTATGATTTTTCACTTTGGATCTATCGATTTGTTTTTGTCTTTCTTCAAACCTTTTTCTATCATCTTCGCTGAATTGGTCTATGCAGAAATGACATTGGATACCCTTTCTATATTCTTTTCTTTCTTGATCTTGAATTGAAATTGGCATTCCACATGCATGACAAATCGAGTAAGAGCCTCTTTCTAAATCTTGATCTAAAGCAACTCTTTTATCAAAAACATAACATTCACCTTCAAATAAGTTTTTTTCTTTTGGTATATCGTCAAGGTATTGAAGGATACCCCCTTGTAGGTGAAAAATATTTTTATAACCTTTCTTTTTCAGTAAACTAGTAGCTTTTTCACATCTTATTCCTCCGGTACAAAACATTGCTATATTTGTATTCTGTTTATTTTCTAAATGGGTTTCTAAATGATCATCTACCCACTTTGGGAATTCGCTAAAGGTTCTGGTATTTGGGTTTAAAGAGTTCTGAAATGTACCTAAAGAAACCTCATAATTATTTCTAGTATCAATGACTATTGTATTTTGATTTTTAATTAACTTATTCCAATCAGTTGAATCAATATAGGTCCCATTATTTTCCGCAGGATTTATTTCAGGGACACCCATGGTAACTATTTCTTTTTTGATTTTAATTTTTAATTTTTTGAAGACTTTCTCTTTTGAAAAGTTTACTTTAATATTCAAATTTCTATTACCTGCATATTTATTAAGTAAATCGATAACAAAATCAATTACATTTTTCTCGGCACAAATAGTTCCATTAATACCCTCACTTGCAAAAATTAACAAACCTGAAAAATCGTTTTCATTCTCAATTTCTAATAATTTTTTTTTGAGATCAAGAATTAAGTTTTCTTTAAATGGGAAGAAAGAATAAAGAGAAACTATTTTATACTTTTTGCCTTTCATAAAGAAGATAATGTTTTTTCACGCGTTTCAAAATCTTTATTGAATGATACCCCAACCTCTTTAAGAAGTTTTCTGTCTGATTGAAAAGATGGATTTGAAGTTGTTAGTAACTCATCTCCGTAAAAAATTGAATTTGCACCACATTGAAAACATAAAATTTGAGCTTCTTTTGAGAGATTTTCTCTTCCTGCACTTAATCTTATTTTGCTCTTAGGCATAAGAATTCTTGCAGTAGCAATCATCCTAATCATTTCAACTGAATTAATTTCTTGATTATCTTCTAAACCTGTACCCTCAATAGCGACTAATGAATTTATAGGTACACTTTCAGGGTGCGGATTCATGTTTGAAAGAACCTCTAAAAGAGATGCTCTATCACCATTATTCTCCCCCAAACCTATAATTCCTCCACAACATACATTTATGCCTGCATTTCTTACTCTCTTGATAGTATCTAATCTGTCTTGATAAGTTCTAGTAGTAATAATATTTTTGTAATACTCTGGACTAGTATCAAGATTGTGATTATACGCTGTTAAGCCTGCCTCGGCTAATCTTGAGGCTTGTTCTTCAGTAAGCATTCCAGCAGTAACACATGCCTCCATTCCTAGATCTCTCACCCCACTTACCATCTTTAACATCTCATTAAATGGTTTTCCATCTCTAATTTCTCTCCATGCCCAACCCATACAAAACCTATCAGCACCCTCATTTTTTGCTCTTTTAGCTCTTTCCAAAACCTCTTGAACTTGAAATTGTGGGTGACTTTTGATTTCGCTAGAACTGTATATTGATTGGCTACAATATGAACAGTTTTCCTCACATCCTCCAGTTTTTACGCTGAACAATGATGCTAATTGAACGTTGTATTTATTAAATTTTCTGTGAACGATTTGTGCTTTCCACATTAAATCGATAAGGGGCATATTAAGTATTTCCAAGATCTCTTGTCTATCCCAATTAAACCTAATTTCGGGAAATATATGATTATTCGAATTATTCATTTTTTGTTAGGAAGAATATTGAGAATCTTTATAAGATTCATTTGGTAATAATTCTATACCTCCAAAACGTCTATTCCTTGATTGGTAATCAATTATTGCTTTAAGAAATTCAAACTCATTAAAATCTGGCCACAACACATCAGATATATAAATTTCGGAATAAGCTAATTGCCATAAAAGAAAATTACTTATCCTTTTTTCTCCACTAGTTCTTATTAATAATTCTGGATCCTTAATTCCTTGAGTTAATAGTTCTGAATTAAATAATTCTTCATTAACTTCACTTGGGTTTATTTCACCAGAAGAAGATTTTAATGCTAACTCTTTCGCAACTTTTACTATTTCTTGCCTTCCTCCATAATTTACACAAACATTTAATAAAAATTTATGGTTGTTTTTAGTAAGAGATTCTGAACTAGAGATTATTTGTTTTAGAGTTTCTGGGAATGGGGAGATATCTCCAATAAATTTTATTTTAATTGATTCTTGGTGAATTTCATCGATTTCGTTTTTCAAAACTTCGCTAAAAAGATTTATAAGGAAGTCAACTTCTTTCGGGGGTCTTTTCCAATTCTCGGTTGAAAAAGCATAAACAGTGAGTACTTTACAACCTAATTTTTTTGATGCTTTGAGAATTGCTTTTAAAACACTGACTCCTCTTTTATGACCATATTTACGAGGTAAACCTTTTTTTGTTGCCCATCTTCCATTCCCGTCCATAATTATTGCTACGTGTTCTGGGACTTTTTGCTTATCTATTCTCTTGGATAAGTCATTAGTTGTGTTGTCAATTAATTTACCTAAGCTCATTATTTAATCCTTTTTGTTAATTAATATTTCTGATTTATTAGACTCTTTTTCATTGATATCACTGATAATATTATCACTTATGTTTGTCTTTTGGGATGGAGCATTTTTACTTAAAGATGATTTACTTGTTGCTATAGAGTTTTGATTCCCAATCAAATTTACAAGAAGTTCTTGTAACCTACTGCTTGTAATTGGTCTTTCAAGTTTACCTTGGTTTGCTAAGGATAACGTACCCGTCTCTTCAGAAACAACGATACAAATACACCTGTCAAATCTTTCTGTAATTCCTAATGCTGCTAAATGTCTTGTGCCGTATCTACTAATTCCTTGCCTCGATAAAGGTAGTATTACACCAGCAGATATTATTTTGTTGCCTTTCACAAGAACTGCTCCATCATGTAACGGTGTATCTGTTGCAAAAAGATTTATTAAAAGGTCAGTTGATAATTTCGCTTCAATATTTGTACCTGAATATAAAAAATCTTCTGGCCTTAAATCACTACCCAAATCGACAACTATTAATGCACCTCTCCTATTTTGAGATAGTTTACCTGCAGTATCTACTAGCTGAGTAATAGTCGTTGAAGTTGCTCTAAATTCCTTTGGTGGATTTCCAAGTAATACAGCAAGCCTACCAGTTCCTAATAATTCCATTAATCTTCTAAGCTCTCCCTGCCAAAGGATTGCTAAGGAGAGAGAGCAAGCGAGAACTACAGCATCAATTAATTTTGATGTTAATGGAAGATAGGCATACCTTTGAATAAACCATGCAGATGAAACTAAAAATAAATATCCCCTTAAAAGCCATAAAGTTCTTTGTTCTTTTACTCTAGAAAATAATAAAAGTCCAAAACCAACAGCAAATAATACGTCTAAAATAAACTTTAAATTTATAATCCCCCAAAAATTCACATTAAATAAATTATTAACTTAAATGTACCTAACTTTGTTTAATAAAGCGATCAGGCAATACATCATATTTTAAAAGATCAGAAGGACTTTCTCTCTTTTGAATAATTTCTGCTTCCCCATTACAAACTAATAGAGCGGCAGGTCTTGGAATTCTATTATAGTTTGAACTCATTGAACTATTATATGCACCAGTACCAAAGACACATATTAAGTCTCCTGTTTTACAATCTGCTAGTTCTATTTCCTTAAACAAAACATCTCCAGATTCGCAGTGTTTACCAGCGATAGTATATATATTCTTGGTATTAATATTGAATGGATTATTTACCAAACATGCTGAGTAATTTGATTGATATGTTATTGGTCTTGGGTTATCACTCATTCCACCATCAACAGATAAATATGTCCTTACACCAGGAATCTCTTTAAAAGCTCCAATTTTGTAAATAGTTATACCTGCTGTAGATACGATGGATCTCCCAGGTTCACACATTAATGTTGGAAAATCTATCTTGTTTTTCTCACAAGCTTTAACAACAGAAGAAGCAATTGTTTTTACCCATTCATCAATCGAAGGGGGGTCATCACTTTCTGTATATTTAATACCTAAACCTCCACCAACATTTAGTTGGTCGATATTATGGCCAAATTTTTTGGCGTCTAAAATAACCTTTACCATTATTTCACCGAGATCTTTATGAGGCTCAAGTTCGAAAATCTGTGAACCAATGTGGGCATGTAATCCTTTTAATTTAAGATGTTTAGTGTCGCTTATGCTTGCAAATAAATTATTCAAATATTCGATTCCAAAACCGAATTTGCTATCAAATGAACCTGTTCTTATGTATTCATGTGTATGGCATTCTATTCCGGGAGTAAAACGAATCATGATTTCTAAGTCATGATTTAATGAATTCGATACTTCCTCTAATCTCTTTAAGTCATAGTCATTATCTACAATTATTTTTATCTTATTTCTAACTGCGAAATCTATTTCTTTGTCAGATTTATTATTCCCATGAAAAACAATTTTTTCATTTGGAACCCCACCTTTTAGAGCCGTTAATAATTCTCCCTCTGAAACTGCATCAAGTCCGAAACCTTCTGAGGAAATAAGGTTACTCATGAATAAAGAGCTATTTGCCTTGGAGGCATATATGGGGAGTGATTCCCCTGGGTAATATTTCTCTAATGCTTTTTTATAAGCTCTACAAGACTTTCTTAAAGTTATTTCATCCAATATATAAAGGGGAGAATCATATTTTTTAACTAATTCTTCAATAGAACATCCACCAACCGACAAATTCCCATCTCCACCAATAGATGTAGTAATAGGTACAATATTTCTGTTAGGACTTTCCAAGTCAATTTTATTTCTTAAAAAAGATAGTTTTTCTTCCATGAGAGAACTATAAATAAGGTTTTGCAAGAATTGTCATATTTTATAATGACTCTAGATTTGAAATTTTCAAATATACACACACAATAAAATGATATCCATTAAACAAATAAATGAGAAAGATATTGATTTATGTTATGAATTAGATTCAAATACGATTTCGCTTTGGAGCAAAAAACAATGGGCCAACGAATTCAAAAAAGAGGGTACAAAAATATTTGGGATAATAACTAGAAATTTGGTTATTGGAATATGCGTTTTTCAAGTCGTTCTTGATGAAGGTCAAATAAATTATTTTGTTGTAAGTAAGAGATTTAGGAAAAAGGGTTTTGGATCTTATCTTATGAGCAATTTAATAAAAAAATGTGAAAAATTAAATCTAAATAAATTACTTTTGGAAGTTTCTCAAAGCAATGTTATTGCTGAAAGATTTTACAGTCGCTTTGATTTTTCTACTGTAGGAATAAGAAAAAATTATTATAAAGATGGTTCACATGCTCTTTTAAAAGAAAAAAAATTAACAACAAAATAATGTAAAAATTTAATTGTTCGGATAACCAGAATGCTTGAAATTACTGTTATTTCTAGCTATATCACTAAAAAAGTTCAATTTAATTTGATAATTTATAATTTTGGGTATTCACAAAAGCTCATTCTGAACACAAAACTGACATATTACTGGTAGGTTATTAGTAGGATTTTAATCTTCTAATGTTTGAAAGATTTACAGAAAAGGCTATAAAAGTCATTATGCTTGCTCAGGAGGAAGCTAGAAGACTTGGTCATAATTTCGTAGGAACTGAACAAATCCTTTTAGGGTTAATTGGAGAAGGAACAGGAGTTGCAGCGAAAGTTCTTAAATCACTCGGAGTTAATTTAAAAGATTCAAGGATAGAAGTTGAAAAAATAATTGGTAGAGGTTCAGGTTTTGTAGCTGTAGAAATCCCTTTTACACCTCGGGCTAAAAGAGTTTTAGAATTATCTCTCGAAGAAGCCCGTCAACTAGGTCATAATTACATAGGTACCGAACATTTATTATTAGGCCTAATAAGAGAAGGTGAAGGCGTTGCTGCAAGAGTTCTTGAAAACCTTAATGTTGACCTTACCAAAGTAAGAACTCTAGTTATAAGAATGCTTGGAGAAACAGCTGAAGTTGGTTCAGGGGCTAGTACAAATAAGGGCAATTTAAAAACTGCTACTCTTGATGAATTTGGGACAAATTTAACAAAATTAGCTAGCGAATCAAAATTAGATCCAGTAGTCGGCCGTCATTCAGAAATAGATCGTGTAGTTCAAATATTAGGCAGGAGGACAAAAAATAATCCAGTTCTCATTGGTGAGCCTGGTGTAGGTAAAACTGCTATCGCAGAAGGTTTAGCACAAAGAATACAAAATGGAGATATCCCAGACATCTTGGAGGATAAAAGAGTTTTGACACTTGATATAGGACTTCTAGTTGCTGGAACAAAATATAGAGGCGAATTTGAAGAAAGGTTAAAAAAAATAATGGAAGAAATTAAAGCAGCAGGTAATGTAATTCTGGTTATAGATGAAGTTCATACTTTAATTGGTGCTGGAGCTGCCGAAGGTGCTATTGACGCAGCAAATATTTTAAAGCCGGCATTAGCTAGAGGAGAACTTCAATGTATTGGAGCAACAACTCTCGATGAATATAGAAAACATATCGAGAGAGATGCAGCTCTAGAAAGAAGATTTCAACCTGTAATGGTAGGTGAGCCATCTATAGAAGATACAATCGAAATTTTAAAAGGTCTTAGAGAGCGTTATGAACAGCATCATCGTTTAAAAATTACTGACGATGCATTAGAGGCAGCAGCTCATTTAGGGGATCGTTATATATCTGATAGATATCTACCTGATAAGGCGATAGACCTCATCGACGAGGCTGGAAGTAGAGTGCGTTTAATAAATTCTAAACTTCCGCCTGAAGCTAAACAAATAGATGTGGAACTAAGACAAGTGCAAAAACAGAAGGAAGAATCTGTAAGAGATCAAAATTTTAATCAAGCTGGTCAGTTACGTGAAAAAGAGATTGAATTGTCTGCAAAAATTAAAGAAGTATTGGATAATAAAAAAGAATCTACAGCAAGAGATCAATCTGATGCTGATAGTAAGTCTGAAAAAAGTGATTCAAAACTCTTACAAAGTCCCCTAGTTAGTGAAGAAGATGTAGCTCACATTGTAGCTTCATGGACTGGTGTGCCAGTTCAAAAATTAACAGAAACTGAATCAGTAAAGCTTCTTAATATGGAGGAGACACTTCACCAAAGGTTAATTGGACAAGATGAAGCTGTTAAGGCTGTATCAAGAGCTATAAGAAGAGCAAGAGTAGGATTAAAAAATCCTAATAGGCCAATTGCAAGTTTTATCTTTTCCGGTCCTACCGGCGTTGGTAAAACTGAATTGACTAAATCATTAGCTTCATATTTCTTCGGTAGTGAAGAAGCAATGATCAGATTAGATATGTCAGAATTTATGGAAAGACATACAGTTAGTAAACTTATAGGCTCGCCTCCTGGGTATGTTGGCTTTAATGAAGGCGGTCAACTTACTGAGGCCGTCAGAAGACGTCCCTATACTGTTGTTTTATTTGATGAAGTTGAAAAGGCTCATCCAGATGTATTCAATTTATTATTGCAGCTACTCGAGGACGGTAGATTAACAGACTCCAAAGGTAGAACCGTAGATTTTAAAAATACTTTGCTAATAATGACTTCTAATATTGGCTCTAAAGTGATTGAGAAAGGTGGGGGCGGTTTAGGATTTGAATTTTCGGGTGATTCAGTTGAAGATAGCCAATACAATAGAATAAAATCTTTAGTTAATGAAGAACTAAAGCAATACTTTAGACCTGAGTTTTTAAATAGGCTTGATGAAATAATTGTATTCAGACAACTTACTAAAAATGAGGTTAAAGAAATTGCTGAAATTATGTTGCAAGAAGTTTTTGCAAGATTGCAAGACAAAGGTATAAAATTAAATGTAACTGATGCTTTCAAAGAAAGACTTGTTGAAGAAGGTTATAACCCTTCCTATGGAGCAAGACCTTTAAGAAGAGCTGTTATGCGTTTACTAGAAGATAGTTTAGCTGAAGAAGTTCTATCAGGGAGGATAAAAGATGGAGATAAGGCTTTAGTTGATATAGATGATAATAAAAAAGTTACAATAAATATTTCTTCTGAAGAATCTCCCCAAGAATTAGCAAGCGCTAACTTCTAGACATTCAAAGTAAATATGCATTCAATCTCTCCAGAAACTATATTTAGGGGAAAATATGCTTGGCAAAAATCTTTACCTAAAATTACTAAATTAACTAAAAGTCCTTTAGTTCTTGGTAGGGGAATTAATACGAATAATCTGAGAAATAGAATTTTTTATGATTTAAAAAATCAAAACCTTAATCCTAATTTTGCTAATTTACAATTTGATTGTTGTTATGAAGATATTTCAAGGATTAAGAATATCATTTTAAAAAACAATAACGATTCTGTTATTGCAGCAGGAGGTGGTAAAGTTCTAGATTCTGGAAAATATATAGCCGATTCTCTTAATATTCCTTGTATCACAGTCCCCCTTAGCTCTTCTACATGTGCAGGTTGGACAGCCTTATCTAATATCTATACAAAGAATGGTCAATTCATAAAGGATGTTGCATTAGGATCTTGTCCGAAAATATTAGTTTATGATCATAAGTTTATTCAAACAGCTCCATCTAGAACACTTGCTAGTGGGATAGCAGATGCCTTAGCAAAATGGTACGAATCCTCAATAACAAGTTCGACAATAGATGATGGCCTTGTTCAACAAGCAATTCAGATATCAAGAGTTTTAAGAGATCAACTATTGATAGATGGAGAAAAAGCATTTAAGGGTCAATTCGAAAATAATCCTTCTTGGCGAAATACTGTAGAAGCATGTGGACTTACAGCTGGATTAGTTGGTGGTATTGGTGGAGAAAAGTGTAGGACAGCTGCAGCACATGCTATTCATAATGCAATTACACAGATAATCACCCCTAATAAATTCTTGCATGGTGAAATTGTTGGAGTTGGATTATTATTGCAATTAAGATTAGAAGAAATGAAAAATAATAATAAATTAGCTGATCAATCAATTAAACAATTATTTGTACTTATGAAAAAATTGAATTTGCCAACTACTATCGCACAACTTGGAATAAATGTTTTTGAAAATAATAATTTAGAGAAAATTGCTGATTTTACTTGTCGAGATAAATCTGAGATTCACTTTTTGCCTTTTAAAATTAATAAAAGGGACATAGTTGAGGTTATTGCAAATTTTGAACAACAAAAAATTAAAACATAAACATTGTTTTGACTAAAAACAATTTTGAAGAATTAAATGATTTAAATGCAGAATTTTTTGAAAATGCCAAATTTTCACTATTAGATCCTTTAGGTCTTTATTTGGCAAATGATGTAAAGTGGATAAAACTTAACCAAAACTGGAATTCTTTAAAATTCCCTGTAGTTATGGGAGGAAAGGGTCAACCTATACTTCTTCTACATGGCTTTGATAGTAGTTTTTTAGAATTCAGGAGAATATATAAATCACTAAAAAGAAATTTCCAGGTAATTGTTCCTGATCTGCTGGGTTTTGGTTTTAGTCCCAGGTGTGCAACAAATGTATACAATTCCTCGAAAATAATTTCACATTTAATTGATCTCATTAAGACCTTAAAGATAGGAAAGAATCTAAATATTATTGGTGCCTCTATGGGAGGATCAACAGCTTTAAAACTCGCTTTTGAAATTCCTGATTCTATTGATAAAATTTTACTTTTGTCCCCCGCCGGATTATTTGGAGAACCTAAAAGTATCCCTTTCCCTCTTAATCAAATTGGCGCCTCATTTCTAGGATTGCCTCAAGTCAGAAAAAGTCTTTGTAGGCAAGCATTTGCTTATCCAGATGAATGTGTTGGTGAGATGGAAGAGCAAATTGCTTCAATTCATCTAGGTTGTAAGGGATGGAGGAATTCGCTTGCATCATTTGCAAAAAGTGGTGGGTTTGCAGGGACTCAAAAATATATCCAAAACATCCCAATAAAAACATTATGTGGGGAAAATGATCGAATTCTTGGAAAAAAGGAGATTAAAAATATAAGAAGTATCGAAAAATTAAATTTTGTAGGGTTACAAAATTGTGGTCATCTTCCACATATAGATCTTCCATCATTAACTAGTAAAGTTATCCAAGATTATTTTTTGGAATAAAAAAATTTTAATTAATTTAGATACTTGAGAATTATAAAAATATAATACAAAACTGATGGAGTAAAGATGTAACTGTCAATTCTGTCGAGAATTCCTCCATGTCCCGGTAAAAAAGTTCCGGAATCTTTTATTTTTGCATCTCTCTTCATCATAGATTCAATTAAATCTCCAACTAATGCCATAAGAGAAATTGAAATTCCATATATTATTCCAAAAAATAAAGGATGTTCCCAATTCATTAAAAATGCGAAAAATATTGCTAGTAAAGTTGAACAGGATAACCCTCCAATTAAACCTTCAATAGTTTTGCTCGGTGAGATTGGAGATAGAGATGTTTTACCAAATGACTTCCCAATGAAATAAGAGCCAATATCACTAGCGACAATTAAAAAACAAGAAGTTAAAGTTAAATGAAGACCTGTAGTATTTGATAAGTTCTCAAAGGACATAAAACCTTGATTTGAACTTATTATTACTGAATCTAATCCCCTTAACTTAATCCAGTAACTAGGTAAAAAACCTAAATAGAATAATCCAAAAATAGAGGCTGCAATATCTGAAATTGTCCCAGGTTTTGGTTGCAAGAGTAACCAAGTGCATATCCCAACTGTACATATTGGCAAAATTGAATTTGAAATTTCTCCTTCAAGCAAACCAATAGTCTCAAGATAAGCAGAAATTATAATAATAAAGGATGAAAATAATGTGGTTTTTGTAGCTGGTCTTATTCCTTTAAATTCTGCCATTCTAAAAAATTCTAATAATGCTAAATATGTAAGCAAAGCAGTTGCCAATGTAAAAAACCATCCGCCCAACAAAACAACAATTAAACCAAAAATTCCTATAAGTAATCCGCTTCTTAATCTCATATGAAATTACTATTATTCTAAGACTCTTATATTAAAATTTACCAGATCTTTGTTGCATAAACTTTGATTATTTATCCAATTAAACCTATCTAAATCAATTTTTTCGCCAGGAATTAGTAGAGGTATCCCAGGAGGATAAGGGCAAATAATATCTCCAGATATTTTATTTAACGATTGTGAGAAAGAAATACTCCTAGTCTTACTTCTCCAAGCTATTCCAATTTCGATTTCGGGAGTTTGAACTAATTTAAAGGGCGATTTGGGTACTTCTAAACTTTTAGAATTTTTGGAATTTAATAGTAATTTTTTCCATAACTTTTCAAATAAATTGAGAAAATCTTTTTGATTTCCAAATCCTAAGCAAAAAGTGAGAGTCATCATTTCTGGCAATTCGGCAATAAGGCCATTTCTATAAAAAAAATTATCAGCAGTAAAACCATCAATCCCAGCCTTTGAGGTATTTACTACAATTTTTAAGGGGTCTTGAGTTTCTATGAGGGGAATATTTTTTTGAATTAATTTTTTATAAATACTTCTTGCTTCTAAAATTCTTTTTTGATATTTTGATAAACTTTTTTTGTTAAGCCAGTCCCAAATAGACTCTTCACAAGAAGAAAGTAATAAGGAACTTGGACTGGTAGTTTGCAGTAAATTAATACTTCTAATTAAATTACCTTCATTTATTAGATTCCCTTTGTACCAAAGCACTGCCGTTTGAGTTAATCCATTGAGCGACTTATGCAACGAATTAACTACTAAATCAGCGTTTGATGATAAGGCCGGTTTTGGTAAATTAAGATTTTCACAAAAAAGGAAATATGAGCCATGGGCTTCATCAACTAAAACAGGTAAATTTTTTTGATGACAACAATCTATTAAAGGCTCTAAATCTCCGGCATAACCATGATAAGAGGGATTTACAAGAATAACCCCTGAAATTTTATTCTCATCAAAATTTAATTTTTTAAATACATTTTCCAACCAAATTTTTGTAATTGGTTTGTAATGCCCCGTTACGTTTGAAAATTCTAGGTCAAAAAATATTGGATTTATATTCTGCATCGCACAGATTTTTATAACACTTATATGAACATTTCTAGGCATCAGGATATTTTCGCCTGGATTTGCCATTGCAATTACTGCTGATTGTATTAATCCTGAAGCTCCATTAACTCCAAAAAAACATCCTTTAGCCCCAAATTTGTCGGAGAATTCTCTTTGAGATTTAGCAATTAATCCGTTTTGGGATAGTGGGGAACCTATTTCTGGTAGCTCAGGCAAATCCCAATATCCAGGTGGATATTTTAATAACTTTACTAATTTCTTTGGTAAAGCTGCCCCTCTGTTATGAGCAGGAAAGAATAAGGACTTTAAAAACTTTTTAGTTAGAAAAGATGAAATGCTCATAAAGTATTATTGACATATATAGAATGAACTATGTAGTAATCTTTTTTGATATTTTTTAATTTTAATGGAAAGATCTTATTCGAAATATTCAGCAAAAGATGACTTCCTTTGGTTGATTTTGAGACCATGGATTTATATCCCAAGAGTTTTATATATCCTTTTAACTTTTATTTTTCTTTTTTTAAGAATACTTTTTCAAGGTAACAGTAAAAATAAAAATGTACAAAAAAATCTCTCGAAATATCTTTTTGATGTAATAACTGATTTAGGACCTTGTTTTATCAAATTAGGCCAAGCACTCTCAACTAGACCAGATCTTGTTAGACAAGATTGGCTTACAGAACTTACAAAATTACAAGATAATCTCCCAGCATTTGATCAAAAAATTGCTTTAAAAATAATTGAAGAGGAACTTGGATCCCCTGCTAATGAATTATTTGAAGAGTTTCCAGATAGTCCTATTGCTTCAGCAAGCTTAGGTCAAGTTTATAAAGCAAAAATAAATAATTCTTATCTAGCTGTGAAAGTACAGAGGCCCTATTTATACTTTCTCATAAGAAGGGATATTGTAATCTTAAGATTTTTGGGAACTTTTTTATCCCCACTCCTGCCATTAAATATCGGTGTTGGAATTGGAGAAATAATAGATGAATTCGGTAAGGCACTTTTTGATGAAATTGACTATCAAAAAGAGGCCGAAAATGCTTTGAAGTTTGCAAATTTATTCAAAGAAAACCCAAATATTTTTATTCCTAAATTAGAAAAAAAGTTTTCATCCAAAAGGGTAATCACAACTTCTTGGATTGATGGAGTTAAGTTAAGAGATCGAGCTTTATTAGAGGAAAATAACTTAATACCTGCTTCATTTATAAAAACATGTGTCATAAGTGGACTGCAGCAATTATTTGAATTTGGATATTTTCATGCAGACCCACATCCAGGTAATATGTTTGCTCTCAAAGGAGGAAATGCAGATTGTGGGAATTTAGCTTATGTTGATTTCGGAATGATGGATACCATTACAAATTCAGATAGACTTACTCTAATTAAAGCAATTGTTCACATTATAAATCAAGAATATTATCTTCTCGCAGAAGATTTCCAGAAATTAGGGTTTTTAACCAAAGAACAAGATCTTAAAAAACTTGTTGAACCATTAAAAGAAGTTCTAGGAGGATCTTTTGGAGCTGAGGTTGGTAATTTTAATCTTAAAAATGTAACTGACAAATTCTCAAAACTAATGTATTCCTATCCTTTCAGAGTTCCCAGTAGGTTTGCCTTAATAATAAGAGCCGTTGTTAGTCAAGAAGGTTTAGCACTAAGGTTAGATCCTGAATTTAAAATTTTAAAAATAGCTTATCCATATATTGCTAAAAAACTACTGACTGATAATTCTGAAGAGATTTTAGAAATCCTTTTAGAAGTCGTTTTTGATAAAAAAGGACACATTCAAATAGAAAAAGTTGAGAGTTTGTTAAACATTCTATTTAAAGATTCAGAGAATATTAATTCAGACCTCATACCAGTTGCAAATGCAGGATTGAAATTATTTGTCAGTAGACAAGGATCCGAAGTCAGGAAGAATCTTCTTTTAAGTCTAATAAAAGATGAAAAATTAGAATTTACTGATGCGAAAAAACTCTTAGCTTTAATTAGAGATACTTTTAGCCCTCTGAATATCGCAAAAAGTGCGGTGCAAAATATTATTTCACCAGTTTAATTTTAATATTTATTTCTAATAAACTTACCTAATATTTCAATTTTATTAGTATTGGTTTAAAAATGAGAAGTAAGTATTATTTTGCTTTGGAAGATTAAATGAATATTTTGAAAAATTTCTTTTTATTTAATAAAAAATCTGAAAAAAATAAAGAATTTACTCCTGGATTGGTTGACCAATATTTAGAAATTGCAAAGTTAGTAAAAGAAGCAAGAATTCAACAAAACCTTACAACTCAAGAATTGTCAAAAATTTCAAAAATTCCTGAACGAATAATAAACTCTATTGAAAATAATAATAAAAGTATTAGGCCAGAGTATCCTTTTATAAGATCTTTGTTAATTAAATTAGAGGATTGCTTAGTATTAAAAAAAAATACTTTATTAAATTTAGCAGTTAAAGAAAGAAAAATATCAAAGAAAAAGGGAGAGGATTTTCTTTTTCGGAAATTCGATCTTATCAATACATGGCAGGGAAGTCTTTTGTATTTTTTTATATTAGTTCTAACTATATTTATATTAAAGAGATATTTTATTTTAAATGTAAATGTTATTGAGATTCAAAATATTGAAAATAAAATCATTGATAAATAATTGATTATAAAGTCTACTTTCGAGTTCTACCAAAATTATTTCCTAGCTCACTAAAGATTTTTATATTATGTTCTATTTCTTCTAAAGATCGATTTAATTTCCATTTCCAGTTATCTTTTGTTGTGCCAGGTGTGTTTAATCTACTTGAATCGTCTAGAGATAATAGATCTTGTATTGGAGCGATAAAGAGATTAGCATTTGTTTCCATGCCAATTTCTATTAAATCCCAAGAAGGATTTCCTGAAAATTTATACTCATCTTTTATTCTTTTTTTGGATTCATAATCTAGATATTCCCACCAAGAAACAGAAGTAGAGTTGTCGTGTGTACCTGTATAAACAACCCAATTTCGTCCTTCAATATTCTTGGGTAAATAAGGATTATCTTCATTGCCATCAAAAGCGAATTGCAATATTTTCATTCCAGGCAGTTCAAATTTTTTCCTTAATTTCTCAACATCTGGTGTTATTACTCCAAGATCCTCCGCAATAATGGGTAGATAGTCAGCCCCCAGATCATTTTTTACTTTATTTAAAAGTGTTCTACCTGGAGAATTTATCCATTTTCCAATAATTGCTGTTTTAGAACTCCCATTAACTCTCCAGTAACCTGCTAAACCTCTGAAATGATCAAATCTCAATATGTCCACAAGTTCAAATTGCCTTTGAAATCTTTTTCTCCACCAATCGAAATTAGTCCTCTTATGTTTTGACCAAAAGTAGGTTGGGGTACCCCATAATTGTCCTGTTGATGAAAAATAATCAGGTGGGACACCACTTTGAAAGATTAAATCTCCATTTTTAAAAATTGAAAATAATGATTTATTACTCCATACGTCGGCGCTGTCCCTAGAGACATAAAAAGGCAAATCTCCTATTAGCTTAATATTTTTTGATTTTGCATAGTATTTAATAGCGCGCCATTGCTCATCAAGATGCCACTGTATTAATTTTTTAATAAGTATCTCTTCACTTTTTTTCTTAATCCAAGATTCTAAGAACTTGTTATTTTTTAATTTAAATTTTTGAGGCCATTCCCACCAAGGCAACATATTAAATTCCTCTCTGATAACAACAAATGTTGCATAATCTTCAACCCAAGAATTACTCCTGATCCATTTATTAAAATTAATTTTTCTTTCTTCAGATTGTGAACTCCAACCTTCTAAAAGGAGGTGACCTAATTTCTTTGTTAAATCATTCGCAATATCAAAATCAAAATGATCATTATTATGATTTGTTGGACCTAGATTTTCTTTATTTGAAATAAGGATAAAACCTTTCTCAATTAAATCATCTATATCCAAAAACCATGGGTTTAGTGCAAAACTAGATGGTGAACTATATGGAGAACCTGTTGAGTCAGTCGGAGTAAGAGGTAAAAATTGCCAGTACTCAATTCCATGTTTATGTAGTTTTTTTATCCACCCTTTAGCTCCTCTACCAAAAGTTCCACATACCCTTCCTCCTGGAATAGAAGATGGATGCATAAGTAGGCCTAATGATTTTTTTGCAAGAATTGGCTTTATAGGCATATTTTAATTATATTTTGATTCTTTAAAATAAAAGTGTTTTTAATTTTCTAAATAAACCATATACAAATTTTTTTTAATTGACAAATATTATTCCTAGTTTTTAAGACTGAAAAAATATAAATACTGATTTTTATTCAAAAATTTATGTGGCTTAATTGATAAGACTTTTGAAAACATGTAGTTATTATCTTTTGCGAAATTCACATTAACGACTACGATAAGGATATAGTTTTATGGTGCAAATTTCGTGACAAGTTTTATCACGGCAATGCAAAGTAAAGAATCGGACTTTAATCTAACTAATAGTAGATTAAGGTTAGTAAGTGGGACAACAAATCCTAAATTAGCTGAAGAAATTGCATCATACTTAGGTATTGAAAATGTACCTTTAATATCTAAAAGATTTGCAGATGGAGAACTTTATGTCCAGATTCAGCAATCTATTAGAGGTTGTGATGTCTTCCTGATACAACCTACATGCGCTCCTGTAAACGATAGTTTAATGGAGCTTATGATAATGGTGGATGCATGTAAGAGGGCGTCTGCAAGACAAATAACTGCTGTAATTCCCTATTTTGGATATGCAAGGGCAGATAGAAAGACCTCAGGAAGAGAGTCTATAACTGCAAAACTAACTGCTAATTTACTAGAAAAATCTGGAGTCGATAGAGTTCTTGCCATGGACTTGCACTCGGCTCAAATACAAGGCTATTTTGATATTCCATGCGATCATATTTACGGTTCACCTGTATTAATTGATTACCTTGAAACTTTAGATTTAGAAGAAATAGTTGTAGTCTCTCCTGATGTAGGTGGAGTGGCGAGAGCAAGAGCATTCGCAAAATTAATGAAGGATGCTCCTTTGGCGATTATTGATAAAAGGAGATCTGCACATAATATCGCTGAAAGTCTAACAGTTATTGGTGAAGTCAAAGGTAAAACGGCTATTCTTATAGACGACATGATAGATACGGGAGGCACAATTTGTTCTGGAGCTAATTTACTAAAAAAAGAAGGAGCTAATAGAATATTTGCATGCGCTTCACATGCGGTATTCTCTCCTCCTTCTTATGAAAGGTTAAGTACCAAGAATCTTTTCGAACAAGTTATTGTGACTAACAGCATACCAGTTATCTTGAAAGATAATTTCCCTCAATTAAAAGTCCTTTCTGTTGCAAATATGCTAGGTGAAGCTATTTGGAGAATCCACGAAGAAAGTTCAGTTAGTTCAATGTTTAGATAATCTAGGAAATTATTTTTTGTTTCCCTTTACTAGTTCCTTTAACCTTTTTTCATAATCTTTTTTTATATTATCCGGAATGCTTTCGGGACAAATATTAAGTGCACTTCCAACAATCTGAAATGTGCCTGCGTTGTATAATTTCTCTTCGTCTAGTTTTTCATTACCTAATTCTTTAATAACCCCACCATGCTTGCCAACAATAACGTTCGCAAAAGTAGCACTAGCAACACCAAGACCTTTATTAAAATCTACTTCAGCCTTTGAGGCTATACAAAGATAAGAAGCCCCCATTTGCCTATATAGGAATAGATCTTTTTCAGAAGCGGCAGTTAGTTTTGTTTCGGCTTTAATTTGTTTATTTATTTTATTAATCTCAAAAATTGGAAAAAGTAAAGTAAGGCTAATACCAACCCATTTGAGAATTCTTTTTGAATAAAAATTAAGACCCATTAACTAATAACATTTAATACAAGATAACATTTTGAATTTTGATTTTTATTAAAAAAATTTCTTACTTAATAATTTTTATTTCGTGATGATTCTCTACTATTTTTAGTTTGTTGTTGTTCCAAGAATATATAACCCTAAATCTATAATTATCCGAATCTACAAGTCTTGTATGTTCAATTATGTACCAATCTTTGTAAGAAGATTCAAAAATCATTTCGTGTTCGTCAACTTGCTTAATATTTGAAATCCCTTCATCATTACTTAAATAAAAATTTTCCCTAAAAAGTTGATGACCTTTTAGGAATGCTCGCATTTCGCCTTGTTCTTTATACTGGGGGTTTTCGTCAAAGAAATTATATTTTTTTTCCGGGTACCAAGTGAATTTATAATGCGACTCCCATTCGGTTTTACTCTCAAGAGCTTGTATGTTTATATTCATAGTTAAATTATAAGTTTTTTGTGGTTCATCAAGAAAATACGTTCTATTAGATTGCCACAAACCAATATTCCTCGAAAACCATCTTTTTAAATTGTTATTTAAACTAATTTCTGGAGGATTAGCTCCAAAATTTGGTTTTTTCTGTTGATTAATAACAATCATTTATAAATAAGTCCTATTTATTTAATAGCTTATTTGTAGAATAAAAATAAATATCTTAAGGTGTTTATAAGGATTAACAGCTTTTCAACACTTCTGGGGAAATCATTTGAATGATAAAAAAGAGCTAAAATTAATACTTGTAGCAGCTAGAAATCAACTCTCTAGCAATGATATTAAGTCTCTAATAGCTTATTTAGAGTCAGATGATTGTGAATTTGAGATATCTCTTCAGATTTCTGAGCCTTCAGAACAACCAGAATTACTCGAATTACATAGATTAGTTGCTATCCCTGCTCTTATTAAGGTTTCTCCAGCTCCAAAGCAAATATTTGCTGGAAGTAATATTTTTTCTCAGTTGCAAAAGTGGTTGCCAAGATGGACTCAGGAAGGCTTAACAAAAAATCTAGGGATTAATTTGCAACCATCCAAAATTGATTCAATAAGAACTCAAAAAGAATTTCTTCTGGAAGACGAACTTCTTGTTTTAAGACAAGAGAATGAGACTTTAACAAAGAGAATAGAGTCTCAGGAAAGATTATTAAGAATGGTCGCACATGAATTAAGAACTCCCCTAACTGCAGCTACTTTGGCGGTCCAAAGTCAAAAACTTGGACAAATAGATATTACAAAATTGCAAGAAGTAATTAAAAGAAGATTAGAAGAGATTGAACTCTTATCTCAGGATCTTTTAGAGGTTGGAACAACAAAATGGGAAGCTTTATTTAATCCTCAAAAAATTGAACTAGGTAATATTAGTGCTGAAGTGATACTCGAATTAGAAAAGTTCTGGAGATTAAGAAATATTGAAATTGATACTGACATACCATCTGATCTACCAAGTGTATACGCTGATCAAAGAAGAATGAGGCAAATATTTTTAAATTTAATTGAAAATGCCATTAAATTTTCTAAAGACTCTGGATCCATAAAAATTACAATGATCCATAAGACAAATCAGTGGGTAGAAATAACAATTTGTGACAAAGGTGCAGGGATTCCTTTGAGCGAACAGAAAAGGATCTTTCTTGATAGAGTAAGGCTTCCACAGACATCTGAAGGAACTTCAGGATTTGGGATAGGGCTATCTGTATGTAGAAGAATAGTGCAGGTCCATGGGGGAAGAATATGGGTTGTATCTGAAATTGGCGTCGGTTCTTGCTTTCATTTCACTGTTCCTGTGTGGCAAGGACAAAATAAAGATCAACAATACTTGACGAAAGGCTAGCCTTACTCTTAATTTTTAATAAGCTGTCAATGCTAATTTCCTGGCCCCATCGTCTAGAGGCCTAGGACACCTCCCTTTCACGGAGGCGACAGGGGTTCGAATCCCCTTGGGGCTATTTAAAAAAACTTAAACTAAATTTATCAGGGTTTTTGCTTGTCTATCTACGGCAATTAAATTTTCTGATAGATCTTTCTTTAGTCTTTTCTCTATCATACCGATTGGCATCCACTGACATCCTTGAACAGTAAGATCGTAAATTAATGAATTTTTGGAAGTATTTTTAATATTTTGAATTTTCCAACTACCTTCAAATTTTCTGAAATCTCCTTTAATCAAATTGAATCTTAAAAGGCCAAGCTCCCTATCTTCAAATAAATCAATAGTTACCTCAGCAGAAAATTTCATACCAAGAAAATCCTGAGCCCCTACTTGTTTAAGGTGCACATTATTGTTCTTTTGATATATTTTTTTGCTTGAAAGTAAATTTGGAATGTAAAGATTTAGTCGATCATAATCTGTTAGAACATTCCATAATGAATCCTGACTCGCAGAGGTTGTAAGTTGAGCTGCAAGTCTTCTTGTTCCGCCAGAAAGCTTTTCCATCGTTTGCTCAATTGTCCTGTAATTATTGCTTTTAGAGTGAACTACTGATTCTTGAGGATTATCCATAAATGAATTTTTTAAATTAGATAAAAAATTATTTCTGTGTAACTATACTGATAAAAACAAAAAATACTGAAAATTTAAAATAATTTCTTTTATTTATCCCGATCTCAAAACGTAACCATTTTTGTGAAATTACTACAAATTAAACTACAAATTGATAATCTTTTATAAAAGAAATCTAAAAAATGTACTCACAAGCAAAAGTAATCGCAGGCGGATTAGCTCATATACCAGTAGTAATAGCTGTTTTTTATTTTATACTCACAACTTTTAACAAAAGAGCTTTAAAATTTGTTGAAGAAGCAAAAACAAAAAAACCTGAGGCAAAAGCTGTGGAACCAAAAAAAGCAGCAGTTTCAAAAATAGAAGCTCCAAAAACAGAAGCTCCAAAAGTAGTGAAGAAAAAACATGCAGATGTTCCAGTAAATATTTACCGTCCTAAGACACCTTTCGAGGGAACAGTCATTGAAAACTATAGTCTTCTTAAAGAAGGAGCAATTGGTAGAGTTAATCACATAACTTTTGACCTTAAAGATAGTGATCCATTTTTAAATTATGTAGAAGGTCAAAGTATTGGTATCATGCCAGCAGGAGAAGATGCTAATGGAAAACCTCACAAATTAAGACTGTACTCAATTGCTAGTACCAGACATGGAGACGACTTTAATGGAAATACAGTTTCTCTTTGTGTAAGACAACTTCAATACGAGAAAGATGGTGAAACCATTAATGGAGTCTGTTCTACTTACTTATGCGATATTAAGCCTGGAGATAAAGTAAAAATAACAGGCCCTGTAGGTAAAGAAATGCTTCTCCCTGACGAAGAGGACGCTAACATTGTCATGTTGGCCACTGGAACTGGAATAGCACCAATGAGGGCTTATTTAAGAAGAATGTTTGAACCAACTGAAAAGGAAAAGAATAAATGGAATTTCAAGGGTAAAGCTTGGTTATTTATGGGTGCTCCAAAATCAGCTAATTTGTTATACGAAGAAGATCTACAAAGATACCTTACTGATAATCCTGATAATTTTAAATATACAAAAGCTATTAGTCGTGAGCAGCAAAATACAAAAGGTGGAAGGATGTACATTCAAGACAGAGTTCTAGAGTCAGCTAACGAACTTTTCAATATGATTGAAGATGAAAAGACACATATATATCTTTGTGGATTAAAAGGTATGGAGCCTGGAATAGATGAAGCAATGACTAAGGCCGCAGATGAAAAAGGGTTGAATTGGTCAGAATTAAGACCTCAACTAAAAAAAGCAGGAAGATGGCACGTAGAAACTTATTAGATATTTAATATTTAGATTTAAGTTGCAAGTATTAAATACTTTTTGGTTTAGACACAATATGTAGCTAATATTAGAAAAAAAGAGGATTTTAAAAAAAGAATACGAAAAATATGCCTTCAACTTTAAGTAATCCTCTAAGATTAGGTTTACGTCAGGAAAGAGTCATATCTCCCCAATGCTTAGTAATATTTGGTGCTAGTGGAGATCTTACTCATAGAAAATTAATACCAGCCTTATTTGAACTCTATTTGCAAAGAAGAATTCCCAGTGAGTTTGGAATAGTTGGTTGTGCGAGAAGACCTTGGACTGATAATGAGTTTAGGGAAAAGATGAGAGTAAAGCTCTCCAATCAAATATCTGGTAAAGAAAGAGAGTGGGAACAATTTTCTAATTATCTTTTCTACGAACCTGTTGACTTACAACAAAGTGATCATGTCGTAAGGCTTTCTAAAAGATTAAATGAAATTGATAAAACACAAGCTACTCATGGTAATAGAACATTTTATTTATCAGTATCTCCGAATTTCTATGCAAGTGGATGTAAAGCTCTTAAAACAGCTGGCCTTTTAAATGACCCTAAGAAAAGTCGTTTAGTAATTGAAAAACCTTTTGGAAGAGATTACTCAAGTGCAAAAAAATTGAATAAGATCGTTCAAAGTTGTGCTGAAGAAAGTCAGATTTATAGGATTGATCATTATTTAGGTAAAGAGACAGTACAAAATATTCTTGTTTTGAGGTTTGCTAACACTATTTTTGAACCAATCTGGAACAGAAATTATATATCAAGTGTTCAAATCACTTCCTCTGAAACAGTGGGTGTTGAAGATAGAGCAGGTTACTACGAAAGTTCAGGTGCTTTAAGGGATATGCTTCAAAATCATATGACCCAAATGCTTGCTGTTACTGCTATGGAACCTCCTGGAAAGTTTGAGCCAGAAGCAATAAGAAATGAAAAAGCTAAGGTTCTTCAAGCTTCAAAACTTGCTGACGAAAATGAACCTTGGAATTGTTGCATAAGAGGTCAATATGGAGAAGGAGGGAATATTTCAAATCGACTCAAAGGATATAGGCAGGAAGGTGGTGTTAATTGCAATAGCACAACAGAAACTTATATCGCGACAAAAGTTTTCGTTGATAACTGGCGTTGGCAAGGTGTTCCATTTTATTTGAGAACAGGGAAAAGACTACCTAAAAGAGTGGGAGAAATAGTCTTGACTTTTAAAGACGTTCCTGTTCATTTATTTGAATCAACAATAATAAATCCTGCCCCAAATCAACTTATCCTTAGAATTCAGCCAAATGAAGGGGCTACTTTCAAGTTTGAGGTAAAATCTCCTGGTTCTGGAATGAAATCAAGACCTGTTGAAATGGAATTTTCTTATGATGAATCATTTGGAGAACCCTCAGATGAAGGCTATGTAAGATTATTAGCGGATGCAATGCTTTCTGATCCAACCTTATTTACCCGAAGCGACGAAGTAGAGGCGGCCTGGAAACTTTATACGCCATTAATAGAATTAATGGATAATTCTCCTTGGAAGTTACCTATTTATAATTATGAATCTATGACTTGGGGCCCTCCTGAATCTGATCAATTACTCTCAAAAGATAATATTTTCTGGCGTAGACCTTAAAAATGAAACCTCAACTTACACTCCAAACCCCATTAGAGCTTCCTTGTCAGGAAATTTCTAATTACCTTAATAAATTATGGATTTCAGAAGATAAAGATAATACTGGAGCAAACACTTTTACATTAATGGTCTGGCAGCCTGCTTGGCTAGAACAATGTTTGGTTCAAAAAGGATTAGTAAATGGACCAATTACTGGAAATTTAAGTCAACAGATAATTGAAGTTGCTAAAAAATTTATATTAGATCAGGGACTTCCAATCACCACTTCCCTAAATAGTGAAGAATTATTGAATTTATTGAAGGAAAATTTATCTGATAATGACTTTGAAGACTTTAGAGGACAATTTTTTGAATCTTCAATAAGTACATTGAATCCAAGAAGACTAATAACTCTAGCGCCAACCTTAAATAAAAATTCAGATATCAAAACTTTTGTATCCGCATACTGTCCATTAAGTGATACGCCAGCTATGCAACCTATCTGTGGGGATTTAGTCGTTATTAGGGGAGACTCAGCCTCAATATCCAATAAGGGATTAAAAATAATTGATGAATTATCTATTGATGAATTGCCTTCATGGTTGTGGTGGAATGGAAGCTTAGATGAATCACCTGAAATCTTCGAATATTTTACTAATTATGGTCTAAGGTTAATCATTGATACTGCTCTTGGATCGCCTCACAGATGTTTAAAAGTTTTAGATCAATTAAATAATTCAGACAAAGCTATTAATGATTTAAATTGGGTTAGGTTGAAAAATTGGAGGGAATCATTGGCAATGATTTTTGATCCGCCTTCGAGGAGACCAATCTTAGATCATATTACTGATGTTGATATTGATATAGCAGGAGATCATATTATTCAAGCTTTGTTTTTGATCTCATGGATTAGTGATAAACTTGGTTGGTCTTTTCTAAGAGTTGAAAGGGATACAGAGTCAACAAAAATAGAGTTTGAAAGAATTAATGGCGAAATAATTTCTGCGTCGATTAATCCCTTATCTTTGGGAAATCCAAGTATTCATTTAGGACAAGTTATAGGATTGAGGTTGATTTCAAGAATTAGTGAGGTTCAAAAAAATAATACTTGTGTAATACTTGGCTGTGAATCAGTGGAATGTATGAGACTTGAAGCAGGGGGAATGGCTAATATGGAATTAATAGAACAAGTGGTTCCAAATTCCTTTTCTACATCAGAGTATGATGTAAGTAAATTATTGGCAAGTAGTAGAGGTAATACAAGTCCTCTTTTTGAAAATTCTATTAAAATAGCTCTTCAAATATTCAATGGTTTTAATAACTAATAAATGCCTTGTGTAATATCTTCTCCTTCAACTGATTGTGGAAAAACTACAATATCGCTTTTGATATCTTGTTGGGCGTTCTCAAAGGGTATAAAGATACAAACTTTCAAGGTTGGCCCAGATTATCTTGATCAACAGCAACTAAGTTCAATTGGCCAACCTATTTGTAGGAATTTGGATATTTTTTTAAGTGGTGAGGAATGGGTTCAAGAAAGTTTTTTAAAACATTCTTTGAAATATGAGTTCTCGTTAATTGAAGGAGCAATGGGTCTATTTGATGGATTAGGATCAACAACCTATTCCAGCACAGCAAATATCTCTAAACTTCTTAATGCTCCAGTAATTTTTATTGTTAATGCTAGAGGTCAAGTAGCCTCTCTTTTGGCGACTGTTCGAGGTTTTAGAGATTTTGATAGTGAGTTGTCAATATCAGGAATTATTTTTAACAACGTTAATTCAAATAGACATAAAAAATTAATCAAAGAAGTTTTTAAAAATGAAGACATCGAAATTCTTGGTTTTTTACCATCTGATTCAAAAATAACTTTAAACAAAGCTAATTTAGGTTTGATATCTCCATTGGATAATGGTAAAGAAATTGATGTTGAATATTTTGCAAATTTCGCCGAAAGAAATCTTGATGTATTGTCTCTTATTAAATTCCTGAAATCTCCTCAAAAGAAAATATTTAATTCTGTCAGTTTTGAAGATTTCAAAATAAACAAAATTAAACCTATCGCAATTGCAGAAGATAAAATCTTTCATTTTCAATACCCTGAAACTAAGGAGTTTTTAAGCGAAATAGGTATACCATTGATTTCATGGAGTATTTATGATGATGAAGAAATACCTAGTGAGGCTTCTTCTTTAATTATTCCTGGGGGGTTCCCTGAAAAATATGCTGAGCATATAAGTAACTCTACAAAAAGCTTAAATTCGTTAAGGAAATTCCGCAAAAATGGATTTATTTATGCAGAGTGTGGAGGGATGATGCTTTTAGGAGACTTTATAAAAGATGAAAATGGAAATAATCATAAAATGTGCGGCATCCTGCCTTTTAGATCCAAAAAAAGTAAACTTTCAGTAGGTTATAGATACATTGAGGGTTTAAAAGATTCTCCAATCATTAAACAAAATCAATTAATTAGAGGACATGAATTTCATTATTGGGAAATTGAAAATAATTTATCTGAACTTGATTTAAGAAAAGCTGAGCATCAGAAGAAATTTTCTTCTCCATGGAAGATTAAATCTTGGAAAACTGAATACAAAAATGAAGGCTTTTTTGATGAAAATTTACATGCAAGTTGGATTCATTTACATTTTCCAAGTTCTCAAGAAGTTGCAAAGAATTTTATAGACTCCATCCAAATTAGTTTTTCAAAGGATTCTTAATTTATTATCAAATCAAATATTTGAAGAGGAGAACCTAAAAAAAACATTCCAGGCAAAGTTATTAATGGTCCTAAAAAACTCCCGACCATGACCTCAATTTTTGTATGGCCAAGGGTTTCTTTCAAAAGTAATTCGGATTGCGGATCAAGTTTTTTTGATATTTTATTGATTTCCGCAGCTTGAATTCCAGCTGATTTTCGAACACCACTAGCGTCATACATAACTATTAGTGCTATAGCAACTGATAATGCGAATATTGAACTATCAAATCCTAATTCATAACCTATGCCAGATGCGGCACCAGTTATTAAAGCAGAATGACTTGAAGGCATGCCACCCGTCTCGAACATAATTCCAAATCTTATCTCTCCATTTGAAAAGAAATTGAATATGATTTTAAAGAATTGAGCCAGTAAACAGGATAATAAGCTCCAGAAAAGAACTGAATTATTAAAAAAGGAAAAAAACTCAGACATAAATTAAAACTAATTATCTGTCTCGATTTGTAATAAAGTCGGCTAAGGATATTAGATATTTTGCATCTGCACCCCAAGGTTCAATTGCTTTTTTTGCTTTTTCAACTAAATCAAATGCTCTTTTCTTAGACTCCTCCATTCCAAGTAATTTAGGGTAAGTAGTTTTATCAGCTAAAAGATCTTTGCCGGCAGTTTTACCAAGCTTTTCACTGCTGGAAGTTAAATCAAGAATATCGTCTATTATTTGGAAGGCTAAACCAATTCCCTCTGCATATGTTGTTAGAGCTTGTAAAAGTTTTTCGTTAGCGCCTGCGATCATCGCACCTGTTCTCACGCAAGCCTTTAATAAAGCTCCAGTCTTATGAAGATGAATATATTCGAGAGTTTCAAGGTCGACTTCTTTGCCTTCGCATTCCAAATCAACAATTTGTCCCCCGACTAGGCCTGGAGCACCAGCAACTAGGGATAATTCGCCAACTACATTTAATAATCTATTTGGATCGACTCCAGGGCTTCTTAAAGAGACCATTTCAAAGGCCCTGGTTAATAAAGCATCGCCTGCAAGAATAGCTATTGCATCTCCATATACTTTATGATTTGTCGGCCTACCTCTCCTTAAGTCATCATTGTCCATAGCGGGTAGATCATCATGAATTAAGGACATTGTATGAATCATTTCTATTGCTACTGCAGTAGGAACAGCAAGAGAGGGTTCTCCTCCAGCCAGTGAGCAAGATGCTAAACATAGAATTGGACGTATTCTTTTACCTCCAGCTAAAAGGGAATATCTCATTGATTCTCTTAATATTTCTGGATTCTCAGGGCCTAAGGAAAAATCAAGTGCTTCTTCTACAACCTTTTTTGTGTTTTTAAGATATATTTCAAAATCAGAAATACTATTTATTACTTCAGTCATTTTATACGTTTAATAAAAAAATTCATCTTGGAGTTTATGGCAAAAGGTCATTAAGGGATGATGATAAACCAAATTTTTTTTGCCAGCTAAAAATAGTATTTACTAGTAACATTGTTACTGTCATTGGTCCAACACCTCCTGGTACAGGAGTGTAAGCAAACACTTTAGAAATAACATCTTCTAATAATACATCGCCACATAATCTGGTTTGATTTTTATCAGAACTTTTTAATCTATGTATTCCAACATCAATAATTACTGCTCCTTCTTTCACAAAACTAGAATCTACAAGATTAGGTTTTCCTGCAGCCGCAATTAGAATGTCAGCTTCCTTACATACTTTATTCAAATTTAATGTTTTTGAATGAGTCATTGTTACCGTACCATTTAGATTCAACAACATAAGCGATAGGGGTTTCCCAACAAGCAAACTTCTTCCAATAACTACAATTTTCTTGCCTTCAATTGTAATATTTTGGGATTTCAATAAATTAATAATTCCTGCAGGTGTGCATGATCTCATCGCGGGCTCATTTTTCACTAATTTTCCGATGTTTATCTCATTTAATCCATCGACATCTTTGCTTGGATTAATATGGCTGATCAGTTTTTGCTCATCAAACTTCTTTGGAATAGGAAGTTGTAGCAACATTCCATCAATATCCTTATCAGAATTAAGTTTGATTATTAGTTGTTCAACTTCTTTTTGCTCTACACTTTCTTTTAGATGAAATATAAAGCTTTTTATTCCAATTCTTGAACAAGCTTTTTCCTTGTTATTAACATAAACACCACTTGCAGGGTCTTCACCTATTCTTATTACAGCTAAACCAGGGGCTCTTTTCGCGATTTTTTTATTACTAGAAATATAGTCATTTAATCTCTCTTCAATTTCAAGAGATAATTTTTTACCGTCTAATTTTAATGACATTTATAAAAACATCTCCTTTTTACATCTAGCATGCCTATAATTTTAAATTATTCAAATAGATTTATTTATATTCTGTGCAAAACATTACAACTACCTTAAAGAAATTGTTTTATCTATGGAGGCGAAGTCAAGTTCCAGTAAAACAACCAATTAGAATTTCAAGAATAGATAATCTTATAATTTTTTTACTATGCATTTTAAATTCAATAATTTCATCTTATAAACTACTTCTTATTTCGCCTTTAAATATCGCAGATATTTTTTCTTGGCTTTTAACCTTTATTGAAATACTTATTAGTTCCGGAATTTTGATATTAGTTTCAAAAAAAGAGAATCCTACAATTTCTTCCAGACAGATTGTCTTAATCATTACTCTTCTTTTAGGAGTACAAGTTACGAAATTAGCCTTAGCTTCAACAATAAGCCCATTATCTATGATAATTCCACCAGCATTAATAATTTCTCAAGGAATGGGAAGCATAACAGCTTTAGCTTGGGTATCGATAGCAAGCTTTAGTTGGCCAGACCCAGCAGTTGCTATAAATAATAATTTATTTATTATTTTATTAGTTTGCTCTTTAGCAGTATCTCTACTTGGAGGAAGAATAAGAAGTAGAGCACAATTACTTCAACTATCAATTTTGGTCCCCATAGGATCATTCTTGAGTCAATGGATATTGATAGGTAAAGATAAAATATCTCCTATTAATAAGCAAGATTTTGTTTTAGCTAATGGGGATATATTTTCTGATTCCTTGCTATTGGCCATAGTAATGCTTTTTACTATTTTATTTATTCCTATTTTTGAATCGCTATTTGGATTATTAACTAAAGCAAGATTACTTGAATTGGCTGATAAGGAAAAACCTCTAATTAGAAGATTGTCTCTTGAGGCTCCTGGTACTTTTGAACATACCTTACTTATATGTGGTTTAGCAGAGGAAGCTACAAGAATGATTGGTGGTGATATTGATTTAATTAAAACTGGTGCGTTATATCATGATGTTGGTAAATTACATGCACCTAATTGGTTTATCGAAAATCAGGATGGTTCAAAAAATCCGCATGATGAATTAGATGATCCGATTAAAAGTGCAGAAGTATTACAGGCGCACGTTGATGAAGGATTGAGATTTGCAAGAAAAAATAGACTACCTAAACTTATAGCTAATTTTATCCCTGAACATCAAGGTACCCTAAAAATGGGATATTTTTTTCAAAAAGCTAAAGAAAAAAATCTTGAGATTAGTGAATATTGTTTTAGATACAAAGGCCCTATTCCTCAGTCAAAAGAAACAGCTATTTTAATGCTTGCAGATGGATGTGAAGCAGCACTGAGAGCTATGAATATTAATGCCTCTGATAAAGAAGCTTTGGAAATAATATCTAATATTATCTACTCGCGTCAAAAAGATGGGCAACTAGATGATAGTAATTTGTCGAAAGGAGAAATTTTTCTAATAAAAAGGGCATTCTTGAATGTGTGGAAAAGAATTAGACATAGAAGAATTCAGTATCCTACAAGCAAGAATAATACTTTTTCTTAATTTTTAATTTTATAGCCTAATACTTCTTCGATGTTTTGGATTACACCAATATATAAGTGCTCCTGTACTTAATAGTGTTGTTAAAAGAGTAAACCCACCAATTCCAAAGATGTCTTTAAGAGTTATGAGTCTCACCACTGAATAAGGACCTGTCCCAGAAATTACCATTGATAAAGATACTAGAGTTAAAGTCACCCCCCATTTTCTCTCTGCTAAAAGAGCTGCTGAAGAAACTATTCCAACGATCGCAGCAGGCCAACCAAGACTTATAGCAAGAGTTATATTTGCAACTTTTAGTGGAGGCCCATAACTTATTATTAATGCGATTATTGGAAGTGCAATTATATTGCTTATTAACCCGACCCATGAAAGTGCCCAATATCCTAGTAACCTTTCTCTCATTATTTACCGCATTAACTATTCAATTAATCTACAGTATTAAGAGACTAGTTTTAATGCTACTTAATATTCCTAAGAAAATAATTTAATTTGAGTGATTAGATAAAAAAGAATCTTTCGAATTTTCTAAATTATCAAATTGTGGGTGAATTGAATTTTTTTTCTCAGAAAACACAAGCCTATTTAAAGCATTAACGTAAGCATTCGCTGCGGCAACTACAACATCCGTATCAGCAGAATGACCAGAATATATTTTATTATCTCTTCTTATTCTTATTGTTACTTCGCCCAAAGCATCAATGCCTTCTGTAACCGACTTAACAGAGAATTCAATTAATTCATTAGGAACTTTAGCTAATTTATTTAAAGCCTCGCATACGGCATCAACGGGTCCAGTCCCTATTGATACAGCAGTATCCTCTGTATTATCTTCAGTATTTAGAAGCGAAATGGTAGCAGTAGGTTTAGATGCGTTGCCGCAACTTACTTGTATAAGACTTAATTGAAATTTAGCTTCTGGGAGCTGAACTTGTTCACTTACAATTGCTTCTAAGTCTCTATCAGTAATTTCCCTTTTCCTGTCAGCTAAATCCTTAAAACGAGCAAAAGCGTCATTTAAATCTTCTCGGCTCAAGTCATATCCCATCTCTTCTAATCTTGCTCTTACGGCACTTCTTCCACTAAGTTTTCCTAATGATATTCTGTTGTCACTCAAACCAACCGTTTTTGCATCGATAATTTCGTAAGTTAGTCTATTTTTTAAAACCCCATCCTGATGAATGCCTGATTCATGTGCAAAGGCGTTAGCGCCCACAATTGCTTTATTAGGTTGTACAGTCATTCCAGTTAGGTTGGAAACAAGTCTTGATGTTTTCGTTATCTCTTCTGTTCTTATAGCGGTAAGAGGAGTTGGTGAATCTGGATTTCTTTTGAGAAAACTATTATAAAAACTTTTCCTAACATGCAGTGCCATTACTAATTCTTCTAGAGAGGCATTACCGGCTCTTTCCCCAATTCCATTAATAGTACATTCTAGTTGTCTTGCTCCATTTTTTACTGCCTCTAGAAAATTGGCTACTGCTAAACCCAAATCATTATGACCATGAACTGAGATTACTGCCTCATCAATATTTGGAACGTTTTTATTTATATCGGCAATTAGTTTTCCAAATTCACTAGGAGTTGTAAATCCAACAGTATCAGGGATATTTATTGTTGTCGCTCCTGCAGAAATTGCTAGTTGAATTACTTCGTATAAAAAATCAGGATCACTCCTTGAGGCATCTTCACAAGAAAATTCAATATCATCTACCAATGATTTTGCATAATTAACCATCTCTGGAACTATTTGAAGAACATCTTTTCTGGATTTTTTAAGTTTATGTTTAAGATGAATATCACTTGTCGCAATAAAAGTATGTATTCTTTTCTTGGGTGCTGGACTGACTGCTTCGTAACATGCTTTTATATCTCCTTTAGATGCTCTAGCTAAACCACATATTATAGGCCCATTTTTTTTCCCTACAGCGTTGGCAATTTTATTAACAGCTTTAAAATCTCCTGGACTTGCGAAAGGGAATCCAGCTTCAATAACATCAACTCCTAATCTTGCTAATTGATGAGCGATAGCAAGCTTTTCTTCGAGATTTAAGCTGGCACCAGGAGATTGCTCTCCATCTCGAAGAGTTGTATCAAAGATCAAAATTCTTCCAGGATCTTTTGACATAAAAGGGAAAAACCTAAACTTATATTAAGCTAATTAAAAAAATTTGACTAGATTTAGTTCATTAAAAATTTTCTGCAAGTTTTGTAACTTAAACAATATTGGTTAAAATTCTGAAGATTAAAATGAAATACTTAACTTATTAAAGTATTCTTTTAGGATTAAACTTCCTTTTATAAAACGTTATTTTTGATTTTTTATAAAATTACATGCATAAATTATAAAAAGTATGAATGGGCAATACTCCCAAAAAAATGTTTTAGGTCAGTTAGCGATAGTTTTACATGCTCATCTACCTTATGTCAGAAAAAATGAAAAGAACTCCTTAGAAGAGGATTGGTTATTTCAAGCGATTTTGGAATGTTATATACCACTACTTCAATCAATAGAATCTTCCAAAAATGAAAATCCTGAAAATACAAAACTTACTATTAGTTTATCTCCAACATTATTATCACTTCTAAATAATAAACAAATTCAAGAAACTTTCCCAAGCTGGATTAAAACAAGGAATGATTTCTTAAACGAACTACCACTAGAAGAAAAAAATGCCTCTGAATTTTTAATGAAAAATCTTAATGAAAAAATTTTATATTGGCATAATTGTTCTGGAAATTTAATTGAAAAGTTTAGGGTTTTAAATAAATCTGGAAATTTGGATATTCTTACTTGTGCTGCTACTCACGGGTATTTGCCAATTCTAAGGGAGAATCCTGAAACTGTAAAAGGACAAATTAATACTGCAATTAGGAGCCATAAAAATATTTTTGGAACAAAGCCTTTAGGTATTTGGTTACCTGAATGTGCTTATTATGAGAATTTAGACAAAATACTAATTAATTCCGGAATAAGATATGCAATTTTAGACGGTCATGGGATTCTTAATGCCACACCCAGGCCTAGGTATGGTGTGTACGCTCCAATCTGCTCGAAAAAAGGAGTTGCCTTTTTTGGAAGAGATAGTGAGTCAACTTTGCCCGTTTGGTCTGCTAAGGATGGATTCCCTGGAGATAAAGTTTACAGGGAATTTCACAAAGATTTGGGATGGGAATTACCTATCTCCAAGCTCCAAAAGAAAGGTATCTCAACTAAAAGACCTTTGGGTTTGAAGTTTCATAAGATTACAGATGATAAGGCCCCATTAGGGGAAAAGGCATTTTACTTAGAAAATGAAGCCAAGAAGAAGGCTGCAGAACATGCTGATGATTATCTTCTCGAAAGATCTAAACAATTAGAAAAATTAACATTATCATCTTCCTTTAAGCCCTTATTGGTAGCTCCATTTGATGCAGAGTTATTTGGTCATTGGTGGTATGAGGGACCTTTTTTTATTGAAAATATTTTGAAGAACTCTAGTAAATATTCAATTAAGCTTACAAATTTAAAAGAATTCTTACTTCAAAAGCCAAAACTTCAGATTTGTGATCCATCACCATCAAGCTGGGGACAAGGAGGTTACCATAATTACTGGATTAATGATGCAAATGCATGGATTGTTCCAGAGATCACAAAAGCAGGTTCAACTTTTGTTGATTTATGCTCGAAAAATTACAATAATGACTTATCCTTAAGACTTTTCAAGCAAGCAGCAAGAGAATTACTTCTCTCTGAGTCCTCTGATTGGAGTTTTATTTTAAGAGCTGGAACTACAACTGAGCTTGCAAAAGAGAGGATAGAAAGACATTTGTTCAGATTCTGGAAAATTGTTGAAATGATTAAAAATCACTCCAATTTTAATTTAAAATTTCTTGAAGATATTGAGGAAGAAGATAAAGTTTTCCCAGATGTTAATATTGATGATTGGCGAAAATAAAAAAACTAATTTAATTTAAGCATTCCTAGTTTTACTTTTAGAGGTGAATTTATAAACATTTTGCTCATAACATAAATTAGTTTTGGAAGAGGAAGTGTATTAGTAAGAAAGCCTACCCATTCATTGGTCGATAATTTAAAGAAATTTGAGAAAAAGCTCCTTAATTTACTTTCGTCAAAACTCATCAATCTTCTTAAACCATATTGGTAAAGTTTATGTCTTTGTGTTAACTCGTAAGGCCAAAGGACCCCCCAACCTTTTGTCGCTAGTTCAAGAGAACTTAGATTAGGTTCTTTTAAAAAGATTGCTAATTTTTCTGCAAGTAGTGGAGCTCTTCTTAATAAAGATCCGATCATGTATCCTGATGCAGGATGCACCATGCTTGCTGAGCCTCCAAAACCAAGAACAAATTGTTTTTTAAATGGGAGGGGTAAATTCATTGGAAAAAGACAATTCTCTTCATGAAAAACTTCAATTACCTTAATACCCTTACTATTAAGTCTTTTTAAAAGTCTTTTTTTGAGATTTTCTTGGGATAGAGCAGGATAACTTGCTAAAGATGTTTCCTCAACAAAAAAGGTTTCATTTCCAAGATCCATTGCATAGAGAAAGGAAGGAGATGATAACTTTTCTTTATTGTTTAAATGATTTGGACGAAAATCCATTAAAACAAACTGTTCTTTTTTGACTGGTGGTGATGAAAATTTACCAACAATTCCATAAGCAGCTTGTTGAGCGATTTCATTTTGGATCGGTCTTTTTACAAAATTACTTTTATGACCACTTGCGTCAATGACTAACCTAGCTTTTAGCCTTAGTCCTGAAGAACAAATAACCTCAGATAGTTTATTTTTCTCTTTAATATCTGTTGCTGTTTCATTCAACCATTCAATCCCTTTACACTTTTTTAAAAGTTCATTTTGAAAAGCTTCTTGATTTATTAAACCATAATCATAATTATGTTTTGTTGGATTATCTCCCTTTTTATTTTCCCCATTTCCAAAAAAACTAACTGTTTTACACCACCGATGAGATAACAAAGACTCTAATCCTAATTCCTCTAATTCAGAAGCCCAAATGCCATATGTATTCTCCCATTTTTCATTTGGAGATTTAGTTGATATTACCTTTATTTTAAGATCTTGCTTAGCTAATTCTGAAGCTAAGCATAGTGCTGCCGGTCCGGAACCTAAAATTAAAATATCAAGTAATTCCATGTGATCTAATAAACCAATATCTTTTAATTTTCTTTGTCTGAGTTCAATTGGACTTCTTCTTCTGTTTGCTCATGAGGAACCAAAACAACTTCTGATAAATGATCACCCTCATCCAATCTTTGTAGTTTTACTCCAGTAGCGGCTCTAGATTGCTGGGATATTTTATCTGCGTTTGTTCTAACTATCACACCTTTTTCAGTCACAAAAAGTAATTCTTCCCCTTCTCCAAGAACCTTCAAACAAACTAATACATCGTCTTTAATTCTGAATTTTATTGCTCTCAATCCCATGCCAGCTCTTTTTTGTAATCTAAACTGAGTTACGGGTACTCTTTTACCTAGTCCAAATGCACTTGCTATTAGTACCCAAGGACCTTCTGAAGAGTTAACTTCAAGATTTTCATCAGACTCTTCCGTAAGATCTTCACTTTTGGCTAATTGATCAACTAAATCTGATTTCAAAACATCCATAGATACTAGATTATCTCCTTCCTTAAGGTTCATAGATTTAACCCCCCTTGCAGTCCTGCCAAGTGGCCTTAATTCGTTAATATCTAGTCTGAAATGAATCGCCATTCCTGTTCTTGATCCAATCAAAACACTGTCGCCTTCTCTTGATAACCTAACCCAAGTTAAAGCATCTCCATCCTCAAGATTTATTGCTATTAATCCATTAGATCGAATTTTTGAGAAAGCGGAAAGTGATGTTCTTTTTATGAATCCAGACTTGGTTAGCATTAATAGATAACAATCGTTTTCAAAAGAATCTACTGCAACTAGTGAGGTTATCTTTTCTTCTCTTGGTATTGGGAGAAGTTGAACTGACGGAGTCCCTTTAGCTGTTCTACTACTCATGGGAACTCTATATGCTGGCAGAGCATAAGATACTCCTCTATCACTGAAAAGCAAAAGAGTATCATGATCGTTACAGCTTATAAATAGTTTTACTTCATCATCTTCTTGTGTCTTTGTTCCAGCTTTACCTCTAGACCCACGACTTGTAGATTCGAATTCATTAACAGGCATTCTTTTTAAATAACCTGCTTCAGTCAATAAAACTACAGATCTGTCATTAGCGATAAGATCAATATCGTCTAGACCACCGCCTAAATCAAGTATTTCTGTTTTTCTCGGAGACGAAAATCTTTCATTGATTTTATTAAGTTCTTCTAAAATAATTTCAAAAATTCTCTCTTTACTATTCAATATTTGCTGATATGAGTTGATTTTTCTGGTTAAATCATCATGTTCTCCTTTGATTTTATCTGCTTCTAGAGCTGTTAATCTTCTCAATTGCATTTGTAAAATAGCTTCTGCCTGAGTGTCAGATAACTTGTGATCAGCTTGTAATTTTTCTCTGGCTGAAACTGTATCTTTTGCTGATCTTATTAGATTAATAATCTCATCCATAGCAGCTAATGCTAATAAAAGACCTTTAACAATGTGATCCCTCTCTTCAGCCTTTTTTAATAAAAATCCTGTTCTTCGCCTTATTGTCTCCACTCTGAAGTCGAGAAATACATCTAACATTTTCCTGAGTGAGAGTGTTGTGGGCTCTCCTTTTACTAAAGCAAGGATATTTGCACTAAAGTTATTCTGTAGAGGAGTTAACTTAAATAAATTATTTAAAACTACTTGTGGGTAGGCATCCCTTTTTAGTTCAATAACAATTCTCATTCCGTCTCGATCACTTTCATCTCTAATATCAGAAATACCTTCTAATTTTTTTTCATTAACCAAGTCAGCAATTCTTTCTATCAATGCCGCTTTATTTGTTTGAAATGGAAGCTCTGTAATTATTACTGCATCTTTTTCTGCTCTTCCAGTTGATTTTATATGCTCAATATTTGCTACACCTCTCATAGTTATTGACCCCCTCCCTGTTTTGAAAGTTTCTTTGATGCCTTCTCTGCCTAAGATTTGACCACCTGTGGGAAAATCAGGACCCTTAATAATTTCAAAAAGTTCTCTATCTTCAATTGAAGGGTTTTTGATTATTGATTTAAGACCATTAATTAATTCCCCTAAGTTATGAGGTGGAATATTAGTTGCCATTCCTACTGCTATCCCTGATGATCCATTTAGAAGTAGTTGAGGAATCCTAGCAGGCAAAACTGTTGGTTCTTGCTGAGAACCATCAAAATTATCGGCGAAATCTACAGTTTCAGATTCAATATCCTCTAATAAACTTTCATCTGTAAGAGACTGTAAACGAGATTCTGTATATCGCATTGCAGCTGGGGGGTCGTTATCAACAGAACCAAAGTTTCCATGGCCATCTATGAGTGGCATCCTCATAGAGAAATCCTGAGCCATCCTAACCAAAGCATCATAAACAGCAGTATCGCCATGAGGGTGGTACTTACCTAGTACCTCTCCAACAACTCTTGCACATTTTCTGTATGGTCTACCGCTAGTTAAACCAAGTTCATACATTGCATAAAGAATTCTTCTATGAACAGGTTTTAATCCATCTCTTGCATCTGGAAGAGCACGACCAACTATTACGCTCATTGCATACTCAAGGTATGATCGAGACATCTCATTTCTTAGGTCTGTCTGAATAATTCGATCGTTATCTTCGCTTAATCCTGAGTTATCAGAATCTAAAATATCAGACATATAAAAATATTTTTTTTAATAATAATCGCTGATTGTCATAATGAATAAAAAAAAATATTTATTTAATTCCGAAATACTCACATTTACACACAAATCAAAATAAAACCTGTTGTTTTTGTATAAACCTTGGCTTATTACCCCTTTAGTTGTTAACTTAATCAGAATAAAGAAAAAATTCCGTGAATATTGAACTTGGTTTAAATAGAAAAGTCAAAAGGGCTTATGGTATCGATGAAATAGCTTTAGTCCCTGGTAATAGGACACTTGATTACGATTTAACTGATCCTTCTTGGTCAATAGGTGATATCAAAAGAGAGGTTCCTATTGTAGCTAGTGCCATGGACAGTGTTGTCGATGTCAATACGGCTGTAGAACTCACAAAATTAGGTTCCCTCGGGGTTATTAATATGGAGGGCATACAAACAAGATATGAAAACCCTGATGAAATATTGAACCAAATAGCATCAGTCGGGAAGAATGATTTTGTTCCGTTAATGCAGAAGATATACAATGAACCCGTAAAGGAGGGATTAATTTTACAAAGAATAAATGAGGTCAAAGAAGGAGGAGGCATCGCTGCTTTTAGTGGGACTCCTCAAGCTGCTATTAAGTTTAAAGAAACACTTAATAATTCCAAAATAGATTTATTTTTTCTTCAAGGAACAGTCGTTTCAACTGAACATCTTGGTATGGAAGGTAAGGAAACTTTAAATATTAAAGATCTCTGCCAATCTATGAATGTCCCAGTTGTAGCAGGAAATTGTGTTACATATGAAGTTGCAAAACTTCTCATGGACGCTGGAGTAGCAGGATTAATGGTTGGGATAGGACCTGGAGCGGCATGTACATCAAGAGGCGTATTGGGAATTGGAATCCCTCAGGCAACTGCAATTGCTGACTGTAGTGCGGCAAGAAATGATTTCTTTAAAGAAACTGGTCGTTATATTCCTATTATTGGCGATGGAGGAATTGTGACGGGCGGAGATATCTGTAAATGTTTAGCATGTGGATCAGATGCTGTAATGATTGGATCCCCAATAGCTAAATCCTCAAACGCCCCAGGTAAAGGATTTCACTGGGGTATGGCTACTCCAAGTCCAGTATTGCCAAGGGGCACAAGAATCGAAGTTGGTTCTACAGGATCCTTAGAAAGGATAATTAAAGGCCCTGCCTTACTTGATGATGGGACACATAACTTATTAGGAGCCATTAGAACCTCAATGAGTACTCTCGGGGCAAAAAATATTAAAGAAATGCAAAAAGTTGAAATAGTTATCGCACCATCGCTTCTTACAGAGGGAAAGGTTTATCAAAAAGCTCAGCAGCTTGGGATGGGCAAGTAGTTCATTTAGAACAAAATTATAAAACCTTAGTGAATTAAGTATTAAATTGAAAAATTTTCTAATTAGGAGTTATTATGAAATGATGGGGGAAACCCCATACTCCTCACACACTAAATCGCCCGATTAATCGGGCTTTTTTAGATATTTTGTTACTTATATTATTTTATCTGTAATGAAACCATCACTTAAAAGAATTGCCTGCTAAATTTTCAAAAAGGAATACTTAAATTATGTCATCAGCTCCAGCCGTAACTGATTCTTCATTTGACAAGGATGTACTCCAAAGTGATCTACCAGTATTGGTTGATTTTTGGGCGCCATGGTGCGGTCCATGTAGGATGGTCGCTCCTGTTGTAGAAGAAATCTCAAAAGACTTTGAAGGGAAAATTAAAGTTTTTAAATTAAACACAGATGAAAATCCAAATGTAGCGAGTCAATACGGAATTAGAAGTATTCCTACATTAATGATCTTTAAAGGTGGCCAAAAGGTTGATACCGTTGTTGGTGCTGTGCCAAAAGCAACTCTTTCGAGCACTTTAACTAAGCATTTATAAATTTAAAAGCTTTGCATAAAATCGGACTAATAGACTATGGAATGGGTAATATTCATTCTGTAACGAAATCTCTAGAAAGTCTTGGAGAAGAAATTATATTAATTAAAAATTTTGATGATTCTAAGCTTTGTAAGGCGATAATACTTCCTGGGGTTGGAGCATTTGATCCAGCAATGAATAATCTCATAAATACTGATTTGATAACTGATTTGAAAAATTGGATTAAAAGTGGGAAGTCCTTTTTTGGGATATGTTTAGGTCTCCAACTCCTTTTTGAATCTAGTGATGAAGGAAAAGTTCAAGGTCTGGGAATTTTAAAAGGAAAAATACAAAAAATACCCAATATTGTTAACCAAAGAATCCCACATATGGGTTGGTGTCAACTTTTACCTACAAAAAAAAATACTTTATTTGGGATTGAAGAATTAAATAATTGGGTTTATTTTGTCCATTCCTATCATGCAATACCAGATGACTTAAATATTATTGCAGCTCAGGTTGATTATGGCTCTGAAAAATTAACTGCAATGATTGAGAATGATAATTTATTGGCCTGTCAATTTCATCCGGAAAAATCTGGAAAAATCGGTGAAAAACTTTTGAGACGATGGCTTAGTAATATTCAATAATTAATAATTACTGATGAAGACAAACTTAAGATTAATAGGTGGTAAAAAACTCCAAAGTCCAAATAATTCCTTTACCAGACCTACAACTTTAAGAGTGAGAGAGGCTGTATTTAATATATTGAAAAATAGAGTTGAGAACAGTAACTGGTTAGATTTATTTAGTGGAACAGGGGCTATATCTTGTGAAGCCTATAATCACGGGGCAAGCAAAATACTTGCAATTGAAAAAAACAAAATTAATTCAAAAATTTGCTTAGAAAATTTACTCTCGTTGGAGAATATAGAGAATAGGAGGAATGATATCGAAGTTATTTGTAAAGACGTTTTGAAATGGACAAAACCAAATTATGAGAGAAAATTATCATCAAAAAATATAGATTTAAACAAATTAAAATTTGATTTTGTTTATATAGATCCTCCATACGATGTTAATTTCCATGAATTGGTTTTAAATCAATTATTCAATTGTAATTTTTTAAAGAAAGATTCAACAGTTATTTGTGAACATTCTCCAAACCTATTTATTAAAAAAAGTAATTTGTGGGAAACTATAGATGTTAGAAATTATGGGCAGTCAAGATTAACATTTTTAATCAATGTCCAGCATCCCTGAACCTCTTCTGTATTGATTCCATGCACTTACGAATAATCCAAGAAGAGTTATTGGAACTAGACCTAAAACAATTCCACATAGAAGAGGCTCGATCATTTTTTTTGCCTTTTTTGAATTTCTTATTCACAATTGTTACATAGAGAATATTTTTTGTGTCAACATCTTCATCAACTGCAGCAGAAAGAGACTTTAAAAGTGAATTCTTAAAGATTGCTTTTATTTTATTTGGAGTTTTATTGATTTGTTTTTCCATATTTTTCGTAAAAAATCATGAAAATAATAATTATATTATTAAAACTCTTGAGCTTAATGGCTCTGCTGAGGAAGGAGATGCTCTTTTTAAGATAAATTGTGTTGGATGTCATGGGATTACAGCAAGAGGATTAGTTGGCCCAGACTTACACTCAGTAACTCAACGTTTGAATGATAAAGAGATAATAAAACAAGTTACTGGAGGCCTTACTCCTCCTATGCCAAGTTTTGAAATAGACCCTGTAAATATGTCCAATTTATTAAAATATCTTCATAGCCTTGAATGATTTTGGGAAAAAATTTTTCTAATTTAAAGGTAATATTAGTTGAACCAAATGGCCCTTTAAATGTAGGTAGCGTTGCTAGATTATGTACTAATTTTGAAGTTGATGAATTAAGAATTGTCTCTCCTAAATGCGATATATTTTCTTTAGAAGCAAAAAAAATGGCACTTAAAGGCCAAAAAATTCTTGAAAATTGTAAGATTTTTGATGATCTTAAGAAAGCAATTTTTGATTGTGATTTAGTTTTAGCATCTTGTGGAAGGATTGATGTAAAAAAAGATTCATTTTTTGTATCTTCTGAAGATATATTTGATTGGACTTTATCCTTTAATAAGATAAATAATTTAGCAATTATATTTGGAAGAGAAGATAGAGGTTTAACTAACAGTGAATTGCTTCTGGCAAATAAAACTTTTAACATCCCAACATCTCAGAATAATCCTTCTTTAAATCTTTCTCACGCTGTTGCAATAGTTTTGTATGAATTGAATAAGTCTTCTGAAAAGAATTTTAATAATGAATTAAAAGTTTTTAACTTGGCATCATCGAACGAGGTACATGATACATTTTTGGAGATCGAGGAAATGCTTTTGCGAGTTGGATATCTCTTAAAACATACTTCTAAGGCAAAAATCAGTAAATTTAAGAATTATATTTTGAGAGCAAATACATCAATGCACGAAATAAATGTTTTAAGAGGTATTGTCCATCAAATAAAATGGTTTTTGAACAATTC
>CACIWI010000002.1 GCA_902590355.1 uncultured Prochlorococcus sp. | reverse complement strand
CATCCAAGACCACTGCTTTGCTTTAGAAGAATTGAATGCATTATTAGAATCACATTTTAAAGTTATAAGCAAGTTATGAATTGTTTAAAAGAAAAAAAAAGAAACAAAAAGAAAGGGATTTTTGCAAGTTATATTTTTAATAAAAAGTAATTATCTAATTTGTGTTTTTGCTTCTAAACCTATTAATTTCATAAGGACTTTTGCATTACTTGCAACTGCAGAATATTCTTTTTCTCTCATTGCTCTATGCATTGCATTTTCTAATGTACATACTAATTTCGCTGTCATTTCAGGGCGATTTAAGTCCCCTTCCTCAATATCATTTTTCAATAAAAGATAAGCATTCGAAGTGATCTGCCTGGCTCTTCTTCTTGAGATACCATATTTTGCGGCAACAAGGGAAGTAATAGATGAATAGGCTTGTCCTTCAGCAACTAATTCAGCAGCATGTGCAACCCTTAATTCAGTTTCCTGTTTAGTTGCTCTTTTAGGCATTACTATTTGATTTGCCCATCTTTGCATCTAGCTCTTGCTCAAAAAAAGACATAAAGTAGGTGTAACTACTGTATTTATAGCATTAAATATTATAGATTTGTAGAATAAATTTAGTTCTAACAAGGGGTTATGGCTTAGCTTACCCTAATCTTAATAATTATTTTAGTTAGCCTGAATATAATCAAAGATTTTTGTAGAACTATTAATAGAATTAGTACCTCGCCAATTTATTTATCTTTAATTCTCTTCGCACTAGTTATCGCACTAAATAGTTAATACTTAGTAATATATACCAATTAACATCAGTCATACCAATAGCTTTAGTATATAAAAATTTCCCTTGGCAAGGGAGAGGCCCCGAGTTCAATTCTCGGCGAGGGCATAGCCCAAAGCCCAACTACCGCAAGAGTTTTAAAGAATTTAGAAAAGGGTACAAACTCTTTGAACAATATATTGCTTCCGGCGCACTTAAGGATAATTTTGACGGCTTTGAATTGATAAGTTGAGTCCATGCTCCTCAAACCAGAGAAGTTTTCGTAACATGCAAAGCTGACAGTCATCTTAAAATGGCTGAACATTTTGGTATTTGGAGAGCAAAATTTGGCGTTGAATGGAATGTACTTCCTGTTTTTAATGATGAAGAAGTTATTCTAAGAAATAAACAACTTGCTGAAGAAGTAGCAGCGATGGGATAATTTAATTGATTGACAGTCGATCTAAAATTGGAGGGTATAAAAACCCTCTTTTTTTATGACTGCTCAAAATTTCATGAATGTTGTTCGATTTAAATTAAAGTCTGATTGTGTAGATAAGTATTTCGAAGTAATAGATAAAACAAGTTTTGAGGGAATGACTCAAAGATATATCGCTAAAACTGGAGATTATGATTACTGTTTTGTTGGGATCTGGAAAAGTGCAGAAGCTATTTCAGCTCAAAGACCAGCTATGATTGCTCACCTTGATGAGGTTAGAGGATTTATGGAAGAGTTGTCTCCAGAACTTGGAGTTACTGACCCTGTTTCAGGAAATATTGTTTCTAAAGTTGGATATCACGATTGACAGTCGATCTACCATAATTAGCATTTAGCTCCTTCTCAACCTCTTTGAGTTCCTCTCAATAATTCTCGTAATTTTAACCTAAGACTAAAAATGAAATCAGGTTCAGAAAACCAACTATCTTTATCTGTTATTTCTACAGTTTCGTTTAAAAATTTAGCGGAAGAAGTCAAAGAATTTGCAATAATTACTTTTGATTTTGGACTTGAGTAAATAAATCCAATAATTAACACAATTAAAAATATGGACCCTTTAACTTTAAGTGATTTAATAAATTCTTTTTTAAAGTAACCCAAAATAATTTAAAAATTAAATTTACTTTAGGAGTTGATATTTAAAGACAGATTAAATTGACAGTCAATCTAAAATAAAAAAAGTAATAAGTTTTTATAAATGAGTAAATTTTCCTCTCAGGAAATAGAAAGTCAATACAACTTGATAAAAACGCTTTTATCTAATCCTCAAAAGTATAAAGATGCGATAGATGCAGTTAAAAAAGATATTACTTATATGCCACTAGAACTAAAGAAAAAACTTGAAGAAGAAAATATTACTTTATAAATAATATTTTGGAAGACTTAGAAATATTTACTAAATAAAGCATCAAAGGAACTTCTACTAGTACCCCAACTATGGTAGCCAAAGCAGCTCCTGAATTAATACCAAAAAGAGTTATCGATACAGCTACTGCAAGTTCAAAAAAGTTTGAAGCGGCTATCATCGAGCCTGGACAGGAAATAGAATACTTTTGCCTAAAAAACTTCATTGAAAAAGCAGTTAAATAAAAAATAAAAAGAGTCTGTATTATTAATGGAATTGAAATTAAGATTATATGAATAGGATTTTGTAATATAGATTTTGATTGAACAAAGAATAATAAAAAGACTGTAAGAATTAAAAAAAATAACGAATAACTTTTACTTTTATTCAAAATACTTTTTATTTTTTTTTCGCTATAGATTTTATTTTTTAAAAATATTGCTAGAAAAAGTGGTACCAAAATAAAGATTATTACAGAACCGAAAACAGTATCTAACGGGATATCTATACTGTTAAATCCTAAAAGAATTTTTGACAATAATGGAAAGGCTAAAATTAATATTAGATCATTAATAGCTACTTGTATTAAAGTAAATAAAGGATCGCCTTTAGCAAGATTACTCCAGACAAAAACCATTGCTGTACATGGCGCTATTCCTAATAGGATCATTCCAGAAACATATTCTTTAGCAAGTACAGGATCTATCAAATTACCATATAAAAAATATAAAAAAGAGGCTGCAATGATTGCCATTGCAACTGGTTTTATTAACCAATTAATAAAAAGGACAATAGAAAATCCTTTAATCTTATATTTCAAATTTATTATTGACTTGAAATCTATTGATAACATCATTGGGAAAATCATTCCCCAGATAAGAATTGCTATTGGAAGATTTATTCTTGAGAGTTCTAATCCGCCTATAAATTGAGATAAATTAGGAAATAAATAACCGGATAAAGATCCAATACACATTGCTAAGAAAACCCAAATACTTAGATATCTATCAGAAAATTGCATTTAAAATTTTTTTACTCAAATATTCATACTAGTATTTAATTTAATCTAAATAATAGCCTTTCTTATTTTTGCTGTAATCCATTCACTAAAAACTACCGCCACTACTATTGCTAATAAAATAACTGATACCTTAGCCCAAGCTAAGTCTCCTATTTGAGCATCTAATTCTATCCCTATACCTCCTGCTCCAACTAAGCCAACAACAGTTGCTTCTCTAATATTTATATCCCACCTATAAATAGAAATACTCGTAAATGCTGGGAGAATTTGAGGCACTATGCCAAAGGTCATAATTTGTGCTTTATTTGCCCCTGTTGCCTCAATAGCTTCAATTTGGTTTTCATCAATTTCCTCTATAGCTTCATAAAGTAATTTTCCACAAAATCCTATCGATCTTAATCCGATAGCAATTATGCCAGCCAAGACTCCTGGACCGACAACTGCAACCAGAAGTAATGCCCAGATTACTGAATTAATTGATCTGCTTGAAACTATGCAAAATAAGGCTAAAGGTCTTATAAACTTTTTACTTGGGGTAGTATTGTTTGCGGATAAAAAAGCTAATGGTATTGCAATTAAAGTTCCAATCGTTGTACCAATAGTCGCGATATTTAAAGTATCCCAAATAGGTTTTATTAAAGTGAAGAAATAATTAGTTTCTGGAGGAAACATCCTACCTAAAAGATCTAAAGCCTCATTATGTGAATCAAAAACATAAAACCAGATTGTTTTACTACTAATCAGACCGAAACAAAAGCTAAAAATTAAAGTACCTAAGAACCAACAAAGCCAGTTTTGTAAATCTCTTTTTCGATCAAATTTTTTCCAGGTTTTGTAATCCTTTTGTTTTATTATTGGCATTACTTTATTAATTTCCTGAGATGACTAGATGTATATTCAACAATCATCACGATAGAAATAATTACGATAAGAACAGCCGCTGCAGTCTCAAATTCATATCTATCAAAAGCTGTATTTAAGGTAGAACCAATACCTCCTCCCCCAACAATTCCAATTACCGCTGACTCTCTAAAATTAATATCCAATCTGTATAAAGATAATCCAATGAATCTTGGCATAACTTGAGGCTGGACACCATAATTAACCCATTGAAACCAACTGCTGCCAGTAGATTTGATTGCTTCAGCTTGGGATTTATTAATGTCTTCAATATCTTCAGATAATAATTTAGCGAAAAACCCTATTGTTGATAAACTCAGAGTTACCATCCCAGCAAAAGGTCCAAAACCCATTAACTTAACAAAAAATATTGCTAGGATAACTTCCTGAAAACTCCTCGACAATGTGATAACTCCTCTTGATAAGAAATAAACAAATTTAGGAGCTATGTTTTTAGCCGCCCCTAAGGATACAGGTATAGAAATAAGTATCCCCACAATAGTTGCAACAATAGTCATCCATAGACTTTCAAAAATACCTGCCAAAATCTCATTAGATCTAGTTATAAAATCTGGAGGGAAAAAAGCAAATATAAAAATTTTACCCCTTGGGATCCCTTCAAGAATTCTTTGCCAATCAATTTCGGTAGTTAGGAAAACAGATAATAAGTAAGTAATAATTAGCAAAATTAATCCAATTCTCAATAACCTATTTTTTATTAACGGTTTTCTTTTCCAAATTACTTTCTTATAATTCATTTAATATATTTTCCTAATTTGCTACGGTTTTAGACCAGTCTTCTTCTCCATATATTTTTGTAAGTATTGTCTCTGATAAGCCACTTGGCTTGCCATCGTAAACAATTTCTCCAGATTTTAAACCTATTATTCTTTCTGCAAAATTCTGAGCAAGAAAAACATCATGAATATTTATAATCGCAGCAAGATTTCTTTCCTTACATAACTCGCATATTAATCGCATAATTTGCCTGGAATTTTTGGGATCTAAACTAGCTGTAGGTTCATCTACTAAAAGTAACATTGGATTTTGTATCAAAGCTCTAGCAATTCCTACTCTTTGCCTCTGCCCTCCTGACAATTCATCGGCTCTTTTATCAAGCATATGCTCTAGTCCAATTCTTTGAAGCAGACGGAATGCTTCTTCAATATCATTTTGAGGAAATTTCCTGAAAAAACTATTCCAAAATCCTACGTAACCTAATCTGCCGGAAAGGACATTTTCCATTACACTTAATCTTTCTACCAAAGCAAATTCCTGGAAAATCATTCCAATTTGTCTTCTTATTTTTCTTAATTTAGATTTATTTAAAGAAGTAATGTCATTTTTTTCATTAGCGAAATAAACTTTCCCTGAAGTGGGCTCAACTAGTCTATTTATTGTTCTAATAAAAGTACTTTTACCAGCACCTGAAGGACCGATAAGAGCAACTACTTGCCCATTAGGAATTTCTAGGTTTATTCCTTTAAGCGCCTCTTCTCCATTTGGATAAACCTTTTTGAGGTTTATTGTTTTAAGCATTAAGTCTGATTTTATTTATGATTAAAATTTTTATTTGCAATCATAAACAACACCATTAGCCTTATCTATTTTTCTAATAACATCCCAATCATGCTTGTGACTTATTGAAATGAATCTATCAGCCTTTTTAAATTCTTTATCTAATGTTGAATTATCCCAGTTATAGGTGTAAAAAGCTTGCTTTACTTTTGCAACTACAGCTGGATGTAGATTATGAGCATGAGCATAACCTGTCGTTGGGAAGGTTTGGGATTTATAAATAGTTCTTATTTTAGAAGAATCAACAACACCTCTTGCATCCATTCTTGTAAGAACTGAGTTAGCAATTGGTGCTACTTCATAATCTTTGTTTGCAACACCAATTATTGAATTTTGATGCTTGCCAGAAAAGACTGGGGTGAAATCTTTATTTGCCTCAAGACCAAATTCTCCTTTAAGAATGGCCGATGGTGCTTTAAATCCTGAATTAGATGTTTTAGATGTAAATGTAACTTTTTTACCTTTTAAATCTGCAGGAGAATTAATTGGACTATCAGAAGGAACAATAATTTCCATTTCATAACCGTAAGATAAATCTTTTTTAGCCATCATTCCAAATGGAACTGCTCCTGCACATGCTGCTGCCACTGTATTGCTTCCAGTATTAATTCCTGCTACATGAAGACGTCCGGATCTCATTGCCTCAACTTGAGCAGCATAAGATTGAACTGGTAAGAAAGTGACTTTTTTACCAGTCACCTTAGACATATGCATTACAAAATCTTCCCAAACTTTTGCATAAACGGAGGGGTCTTCAACAGGTGTATATGAGAACACAATGGTTTCAGGATCTATCCATTCATCTTCGGAAAGGGGTAGATCTGCGAGAAAATCTCCATCTCGATCACAATATTTACTGTCAACAGTATTATTTGGATTGCAATCAGATAAATCTAAATCTCCAATTAAATCATTTGATTTGTTCCCACAACTTGAAATACTTGTACTAATTATTGATAGCCCTAAGACTATCTTTAAAAAATTTTTCATTAGTGTTGAATTTATTCTCCTCATTTAACTTGCTCTAAAGAGATTAAGTTTTTCCAAAAAAGAGTTTAAATTCTGATTAATTGTTTTATTTTGAGTTAGTCAATTTTTAATCAGATTTATTAGGGAATTAAATAATTTTTAATTTATTTTTAACTTTATAAATTTAGGGTGAAAGTATTTTAAGAAATAAATATGATAATTCCTGAAAAGCAAAAAATAGAATTTAAAGAAAATACAATTTTAGAAGTCAAATCAGGAATATTAATAATGGAATCAAAAATCAAGAATAAGAAAAATATTGTTGGGATAATAAATGAAAATATTGTAATAAATTTGGAATTATGTAACTACGAAAATATTAAATTAATTGCGTTGACAAATTGCGAAATTAAAACAATTAAAAGAGGGCTATTTTTTTCATCTACAGACTTATTAACAAAAAGTCTAAAAAGAATTGATCAATTGGAAAAACTTTTATTAATAAGTAATATAAAAAAATCAGAAGAAAAATTAAAAGAATTTCTTTTATACTTATCCTCAATAATTGGCTTAAAAAAAGATAAATATATTTATTTAAATTTAAAAGAATTTAATTTCACCCATAAAATTATCGGCAATTCAATTTCTTCAACAAGAGTAACCGTAACGAGAAATTTAAAAATACTAGAAAAAAAAGGTTGGCTCAAATTTGAAAAAAAAGGTATTTTAATTCCGTTTAAAGATAATTAACCAAACCTTAATTAAACAGACTTATTTTAAGCTACAAATAATATTTTATTATGTCTTGTTCTATAACATCTGTTTTTACTTTTAAAATTGAAAGCACTTTCGATGAATGGGCAGCAATATTTGATAGTGCAGAAGCAGATAAAAGGCATTCAGAATTTGATATTAAGCCACTTTTTAGAGGAGTAAGTAAGGAAGATCCTCAAAAAGTTATTGTTATTCATCAAGCTCCAGAAGGTAATGTTCAGAAGTTTGTGGAAGCTAATGGTGACTGGATGGCAACCCATAGAGTTGACCTTTCAACAATGGAAGAATCATCTTGGACTTCTTCGGCAACAACGGAAAGTTGTTGTGATTAACAAATGAAAAGACTACTATTCCCACTACTAGCTCTCTCAACTATTTTCCTTGCGAGTTGTACTAGTAACTCAAACAAAATAGGTACTCAAAAGGTTTCTGAAACCCAAAAGCAGAGAGAAGTTTGTCTAGATTGGTATGGCTACAGAATTGATACCAAGAAAGCAATTAATGATTTAAATCTAAAAATTGAAACCGAATCAGAATTAATGGCTTACTGTGATTTCTTCAAGAATGTAGCTGATACAAAATAGATTTTTACAAAAGAATTTATTTTTTGGTGTCTTGCGATCTCATTTCTTTTTGTGCTTCCCTAATTCTTTCTTCAAAGACTGATCTTCTATATGGAGTAACTTCTCCATTTTTAGTTGCCAAGATTTGGGCTTCATAAAGCCTCTTGGCTTTTGTAATTTTTTCTCTTATTTGAGAGAGCTCATTCATGATCTTATGCAGTTAATGAGAATCCCGTTCCCTATTCTCATATCATGCGTCCAAATAAATTGGATGAACGTAGAAGTAAACTAACATTAAAAAAAGAAGTTCGGATTTAAGATATATTTAAAAAATCTTTAAAAGTAGTTTTTAGTATAATTTTAAATAGAAATTTTATCTAGAGGTAGGATATTCTAGGCCTCAATTGAGTCCAAATGAATTTCATTCTCTGCATCTTTATACAATCTTCTTGATTGTGGTGATTTAAGGGCGTTATTGTAATTTTCAATAAATTCCGAATCATCCAAAATAGATTTATTTTCTCTTTTAAAACTTTCTTTATAAGAATATTTGATATGCCCTATTTCTTGGGCTTGATTTGAGTTTTTGGGAGAAGGTGAATTTTTTATAATCATTTATTATTTTTTTTATATGATTGTCTTCAATATTTAAGGCGTAAAAATATAGAAGTATTATATAATCTAAGATTATTGGATTAATAAGTTATTAAGTAAAAAATAAATTTGTTTAAAAAATTTCTAAATTTTTAAATTAAATATTTTTTTAATAGTCAAAAGTTTATTTAATAAGTATTTAATTAAAAGTTAACAATAGAGACCTAAAAGATAAACATGAACAAAAATCAACTTATAAACTTCATTTCATTTTCATTTCTTGAAAGTAAAAGAGTTGAAGACAGTTATGCAATAGAAGAATAATTTAGAGAGTGGATACTGCATATAGGAGAAAAGAATGAAAATTTAAGAGATTCTTTTTAAACTTACCAAAGTAATTAAAAGAATTATTAGACCAAAAAGTCAACGATTAAATGAAACGCTTACTACTTGCACCGCTATATTAAATATTTTTGACAGTCGATCTAAAATAAGGGGCAATTATCTCCTTTTAATAAGCTATCTTTAAAAAGATATTCCAAATTTTAAAAGCAAATAAAAAAATATTTCTATAAAGATGGAATTACCAGAAGCAATTCTTTTTGATTTAGATGGGGTATTACTAGATACAGAACCATTACTAGCTAATGCCTGGTATGAAACCGCAAAAGAATATAATTACTATTTATCAAACGATAAATTACTAGAATTAAAAGGAAGAAGAAGAATAGATTGCGCAAAAAAAGTTTTCAAATGGATAAATGAAGAAATCACAATAGAAGAATTACTCATTACTCAAAAGTTAAAAGTAGATAAAGTACTTACTAAAGCAAAACCTTTTAAAGGAGCAATAGAATTAATCAAATTTTGTATAAATACAAAATTACCTATTGCACTAGTAACAAGTAGTAGTAGTGAAAGTTTTAAAATAAAAAGCTCTGCAAATCCCTGGTTAAATTTATTCAATACAAAGGTTCTTGGAGATGATAAATTCATTTCTGATGGCAAGCCTTCGCCTGATCCTTATTTGAGAGCATTAAAAATATTGGATGTAGATCCAAGGAAATCATGGGTTATAGAAGACTCATATGCAGGATCTATCTCAGGACTTAAAGCGGAATGTAATTTAATGTTTTTTTCAAAAGATATTGAAATACTAAATAAATTAATAAATGAATTTAACCAAGAAAAGATTCAAAAAATTAATGATTTATCAGAAATTATTTATTATTTAAAGTTATATAAAGGATTTTAAATCCATCTAATAAATTTGCTAATTCTTCTAATATTTTTTCCTTAGGTAATTCTTCCAATAAAACAAATAAATGAAACGCTTGATATTAACTCGACCCAAAGACTAAATTAATGGAATTTTTAAAGGAGCTTTGGCAGAATCATTATGACCCATACCATGCAATTCTTGGTATAGGTGGAATAATATTATTGTTGGTAATTTATAATCGATTACTCAATAAATATCATTAATCACAAACCATCGTAGATTAAGCAGCATCAGATATATTGTTATTCGTATCTTCAATCTTTTCAATCTCTTTAATCATTTCCTCTAGCCATAAAGTATTATCTTCTGATCTCTTTTTAAAATAAGAAATCTTAGGTTGATTGATTTCTAATGTCTCATAATCTCCACTCATAAAATTTTCCTAAATTTATAACCACTTAAATTTTAGTTAGTTTATTTATTAGTTTTACTAAGGGGAAAATAAGAAAAAATTAATTTATGGTTAATATGAACTAAGACAAATTAAATATTATTTATAAAAATATCGGAACACTTAATTTACCTAATGCTAACCACCAGTACAGAAACGAACCGCATCAGCTGTTGGCGAACCAGTCGCTTTCATTTCTTCAACACATTCATTAAAGAACTTTGATTCTTTTTTTAATGAGCAAAAGCTTAGTGCAATAGCTACTAAGGCAACAGCTGATACAACTGCTGATCCTAGTTGTATCACTCCGTAAGCAAGCATAGCTTTATTCTTTTTAAAATCTTTTTTTGTATCTTTCTTTTTATCAGACATTTTTTTTGAAATTCTTAGCTTATTATATTCAACTAAATAACTAGACTCCACATAAAGAAAAGGTGAGTTATAAAGTTAAATGTATATTGTTAATCCCATAACCAAATTCTGAAGAGGAAAAGCTCAAACTAAAAAGTAGAAAAAGTGATGAGAAAATTAATTAAAAATTTATTTGAAATTAATTATTTTGTGATTGGTTTTTGAAAATAATTTAATTTCTTAAAAATAACGTTTTCTTAAATTATTTTTAAATTTCATATGACACAAATATAGATAATTGAATAATCTTAATGCATATTGATGATGCAGTGTTTTTAGAGGATTTATGCCCTAAGCTCAAATTAAGATTTTGGAGAAAGTCTATTCATACATTTACGAGCAAAAGATGCATATATTGCGGAAAACCTTCAGAATCTATTGATCATATATTGCCACGAAGTAAAGGAGGTTCAAACTTAACAGAAAATTGTGTTCCAGCTTGTCTTTCATGCAATGGAGACAAATCAGATGAGAATGTTTTTGATTGGTATAGAAAGAAAAAGTTTTATGATCCTAGAAGAGCTATAGCTATTAGAGCATGGTTAGATGGAGACTTAATATTATCTATAAGATTATTGCAATGGGCTAATCAAGAAATTAAGGAAAATAAAGCAAATTTTGAAACTGAGATCTCGTAGATCAGCATTTTAACTAAAATTTAAATATATTTAAAATAGTTTGCCTTTAGTAATGCCACTATCGTCATACCGGATGCACAAAATATATATTGCAGCAACTATGAATTATGGTCTTGGTTCTGATGATCCAGAGGAGTTGGCCTACTACAACAAAATCAGAAAAGAGATGGATGATATGAAAAAACAACCAATTAAAAAAGGAATTTCTCTCAATTGGAATACCCCCGAAGGAATGGGAAAATGAACCTGAATACTTTTTTATTAATTGATGGAAGTTTGATGCTTATTGGTCTACCTTTGTTGATGATTCTTAAAGGCAAAAATTGACAAAAATTTCATAACATCCTACACATATTTCAATTCAATTGTTGATCCTTTATCCGTATATGGGAGTACCTCAAACCGTACATATTTATAAGTCGTATGGCCTCTCTAACTAGTTAGAACATAGATATAGCTGTCATGAGCGAATGTCTACGAAATCCACACTAAAAGAAGATCATAAATCTGAGATTGAAGAAAGATCAGAAGAAGAACTTCTTGAGGAAGAAATCAGGAATCAGCAAACATTGGATAGCTTTGTTGAATCTGATAAAAACTGGAGCTGATTAGATTTTATTTATTAAGGAGAAAGTTATGAACTTGAAAAGATCACCATTCTCAATTCTTGACAAAGACAAAAGAGAAATGGACTATATAAAAGGAGTTTACAAGAAGAAAATTCAAGCTGAAATTGAATCTTATAAAGATCCCGAAAACGAAGATAAGAGAGATACAATCCAAGCTCAAGATGTATTGATGCTTGATAAAATCTCAATTTAGTTATTTTTTTTCTTCTTCTTATCTTTCTTTTTCTTCTTTACCTTTTCATAAAGCTCATCAGCATTCTGTTCAATACTGTCCAGTTTATTTGAGATTTCTTTTATAGCTTTTGCTTTCCCTTCTTTAAATACAGTATCACTTATCTCAATAATTTTAACTGGCTCTCCTTTAATTACAATATCTTTTGTCTCTTCAGTTTTAATTCCAAACTTACCTTTAATAAAATTGGCTATAAAAATAAGAACAGGCACATGAGCTAAACCGCCTATTACTATTCTTGTTTCTGAATAAGCCATTTAATAGTTAAGAGAATTGAGATATTTAAGCATAAATTTAATTTTTAAATTCGTTTTATTAAGCCAATAAACATTAATAATCATTTCTTGATTCCTAGATCAATAATCTTGCTATTAATTGATTAGAGACTTTTTTTATTAAATGCCATTAGACGTATTTCTAATGAACATGTGTGTTGTTGTTATTGCTTTGCTAATCAGAAGAGAAATAAAACTTAAGAAGGCGAGATAAATCATGAAAACACAAATTTTTAAAGAGCAATACATTCCAAATATCCATGCCATTACTCTTTTAATAATGCTTCTTCTATGTCTATGGTTACCTCTAGCACTTAGATTCTTAATAATAATTTAGTCAAATAAATTAGTTAATACTCTTGTCCTTAAATTCTCCTATATCCTAATTTTGTTTTAAATATCTTATGTAGAACTCCTGTTCGTATTAAACTTGTATAAGTTTGCATAATTAGTTTTTCGACTAATCAGAAACCCAACTTGTGATTTTCGTTGTGCTATAAATATGTCCTCCAGATTCTATATTCTTAATGGTTTCAGGATCTAAAAAACATGCTTAGCAACACCTTCTTCAGCTTGATGAATAACAATAACTTCTTTTGGATCGATTAAACTTTTGCCACGATATAAAGGAGTAAGTCCTACCGTTTTATGAAATGCATCTATCTCTGAACTATCAAACATTTTTACCCATTCCTCAAATGTATTTGAAAGTTTAAAGGTGAAAACAGTAGTTTCAATAGTCATAAAAAAAAGCTAATTGATATTTATTTTAAATCGATTGTCAATAATAAAGAAAAAACTGGTGGATAGGGTGTTTGTTCATTCATTGAAGCTGTGTCAATTGGTTTATAGATATTCATAAGTGCATCTTGTTCGAACCCTGGTCCAAAAGGTCTATCTTCCCATCCTTGATTGTGAAGTGGGGATGGATAGAAACCATGGATGTATCGAGAGACATGAATTTATAGATATTACTCCTATCTTTTAAGCAACTAATCTTGATGAAAAAGTTAAAAATATAGATTATCTAAAAATTAAGAATTTTAATTTGGTATCGCATGTACCGTTTATACGTTATTTGGAAGCTATTAATTGGATATGAGTTATTTTGCTGAACCAAACCATATTGAATATGATGAATGGTTCGATGAAAACATCGACCCAGTTGATCTTGTGAATTACTCAGATGAAAAGGAGTTCAGTGATTCGGTACACTTTAAGTTCCATAAGATGTCCACTAGAAATTTAACGATTGGTTCTTCTGATAATTTTCACTGGTAAATAAAAGATTTTTCACTTCGTAGATATTTATGAATCTTACGCAGAATATGTTCCATCACTTTCTCTTCTTGCCTTAGCTAATACGATTTCATCTACAACTTTTTCAATCATGTAAGCACTTTTTTTACCAAAACATTTTTCTTTTTTAATACTCTCAAAGTCATTTGGGATTAAATCATTATGTTCACAACAGTCGCATTTAATATCAATTTTCTTACCTCTGAAAACCTCTAAAGCTCTAGAAAAAATCCATTGCTGAACTGAAATACTTTCCCAACTATCAAAATTCGACCATTCATCAAAATCCCTATTAAGGATGCCTTTTAATCCATCAGCCTGATTTACATATACTAAGTATGAATCTTTTCTTGGCTCATCATTAATACCAATTGTTTTGACAGAATTTTGATTCATTAAATATAGATTAATTGAGTAGCCTTATAAATCTAGAGGATAATTTCAAAAATATAAACAAAAAAATATCTCAAATAAGATCATTAATTGCTTTATCCAATCTAGAAGTATGATTTGTATTTTTGAGTAATTCAAAATCCTTAAAATCAAATCCCGGGCCAACACAACAACTCACTAATGTAAATTCGCCTCTACTTTTTGCAGCTTGCCAATATCCAGATGGGATCATTTCTACTGGATTATTGGAATCTAAAATTAAATTTCTTATTAACTTATTATCATTATCTAGGCACCATAAATTCAGAGGATCGCCCCTTAAATAAATCCAAATTTCATCAGCATTATTTACTCTGTGCCAAGCACTTTTTGCATCTCTCTCCAAAAGATAATAAATTCCCGTAATAAAGTTTCTACTTTGGCCATCTTCCCTTATTAGAGAATTATCACTTCTTAGTATCTCTCTAAACCATCCACCCTCTGGATGAGGAGATAAATTGTATTGTTTAATTATTTCTATATTTTTTTTATTAGGATTCACATCACAAAATATCTTTTAAATTTCTCATATACTTAAAAGCTGACTGAAAAAAATCAAAATAAACTACATTTTCTAAAAACTTAAGCACAAATAACTGATAAATCTACAAAATTTTTATTTTCATCTGCCAGCTCAGTAATGATTCTATTCAGCCATTCAGAGGTGGTTTCACAATAGCCTACATTTAAAATAGTTTTTTGATTTGATGCTTCTTCTTTATTCATAGTTAAAGTATTTTTATATAAATTAGTATTTAATTAAATCAATGTGAATAAGTCTTAATTACTATCTATTTTAAAAAGTTGTATTTAATACATATTTAAGAACTGCTAGTAAACAAATAAAATTAAATCGTTGACAAGAAAATGTATACAAGTAAGAGTAGAAAAAATTTAATATTTAACCTATGAATAACATCAAGATTGAGGAATTGATGAAAGTAAGGTTCGATGGTATTGCTAATAGAATTGGGCAATTAAGCAAAAGGGAAAGTGAGTCTTTATTACTTGAGCATCTTGAGTGGTTGGAGGGAGGATGGGAGACTGAAGAAATCTTATTTTTAAAAAAGCCCTACAGAAAATGGTGGTTCTAACTCCACTTCTATAAATAATTAATAATGGCCTAAGGGACCAGGGCCAGAGCCTATTTTATAAGAATTGTCTAAAGATTTCTCAACAAATAATTTTGCTTTTTGTATGGAATCAAATAAATCAAAACCTAAAGCCTTGTAACCACAAATAGCAGCACTCAAAGTACAGCCGCTACCGTGGGTATTTTTTGTATTTATAAAATTATTAAATAGCCACTCTTTTCTACCATTTAAGTCAAGGAAAAAATCCTTCCCTTTCATATCTTTTAAACCGCCACCTTTTATAAGTACCGCTTTAGCTCCAAGACCAATAATTTTTCTTGCTGAATTTTCAATATCTGCTTTACTCCTTATTTCTAAACCAGAAAGTAGATTTGCTTCGTAAATATTTGGAGTTACCAAATCAGCAATTGGTAATAAGAGATTTTTATAAGCATTAATAGCAGAATCTTCCAGTAATTTGGAACCAGTTCTTGTAACCATTACTGGGTCAATAATTTTAGTTATTTTGTATGTATTTAATTTTGAAGTAGTATCATTGATTATCCTTTCATTTAATAACATTCCAGTTTTTAAGGCACCAATACCAAAATCAGCAAATAAAGTATCAAACTGATTTAATAAAGTATTCTTCTCTACTGGCTGAACGCACGAAACCTCTACACTATTTTGTGCGGTAATACATGTAATAACAGAACATCCATGTACTTTAAGGGCCATAAAAGTTCTCAAGTCAGCCTGAATACCTGCTCCACCACCGGAGTCACTCCCACCTATTGAAAGTGCAATTTTAGAATACATAATTTATTAAATTGTTTTTGCAAATACTATAAGTAAATTTTAATCTAAATCAGAAATCTGAATATGCATAAAAAAAATCTAACTCCAATTCCATAGCTCTCCTGTATAAATATTTGGCCTGATTAATATCATATTTTTCTTTATTAGTCTCAATAAGATTTTCAAGTGAATCTGCTAGCTTTTCAAAGCTCTCATCAGAATAAGTAATTATCCACTCTTTATACTTAATGTCAAAATCCTCCTCATACAAACTTTTTCCTATCCAAGAATAAAGTTGCATGCATGGAGTCATTGCAAACATTATTTCAACGGAGCTAAGTCTTTTGGAAGTATCATCAAGAAAATCTGTATAATTTTTAGTAGCTTTTTTTATGTAATTATTAGACAAATCAATATCCCATTCTTTTGCATACGTTTCATGAAGTATTAACTCCTCTGAAACGCCCATTAAGAGTTCACTTAACTTCCTTATTGAGTACTTATCTTTTGATTTTGAAACAGCGAGACCATAAGCCCTAGCAAAAGTCTCTAAAAAGAAATAATCTTGAGCTAAATATTCTTGAAATATATTTTTAGGGAGACTTCCATTCTTTAAACCTTGAACAAATTTTGTATTTAAACTTAGTAAAGCAATCTCAAAATTATCCTCCCAAAGTTTTTTTGTTATTTTCATTTTTTTGATTTTTAGTTATTCTAAAATTTTTTATATTTTATACCTACAAACTTAATCTTATTTTTCTAGGATTAAAGAAAAAATTATGAAAGAAATAAATATTTTATGGTTTAAGAAAGATTTAAGAATTTTTGATAACGAAGCTCTCTGTGAGGCTATAAAAGATAATGATATTTTACCTATTTATGTTATTGAGTTAGATATTTGGAGCCAAAATACTCATTCAGATAGACAATGGCAATTTTGCAAAGAAAGTTTAATAGATTTAAGAAATGCACTTACTGAGATTGGACAACCATTAATTATTAGGACTGGTAATGTTATTAATATTTTTGATGAAATTAGTTCAAAATTTAGAATCAAAGGTATATATAGCCATCAAGAAACCGGAGATTGGCTTACTTATAAAAGAGATCAAAAAGTAAGAGAATGGGCTTTAAGCAAAAATATTATTTGGAAGGAATTTCTACAATTTTCAGTTTTTAGAGGAAATTTAGATAGGAATAATTGGTCTAAAAAGTGGCAAGAAAATTCCGAAAAAAACTTACTTAAAGCTCCATTAAGAATTAATTCTATAAACTTTAATGTTGGAGAATTACCCTCAGACGCAATTTTTACCTTTAAAAAAGAAACTTGTCCAGGAAGAATGCAAGGTGGCAGAAAGAAAGGTTTAGAGAGAATGCAATACTTCTTTAGTAATAAATTAGATTCTTATTCAAAAGATATATCTAGCCCAGAAAAATCATTTGATAGTTGTTCAAGACTATCCCCATATATTTGTTGGGGATGCATTTCATTAAAAGAAATTTTTAAAAAGGCAAATATATCAAAAAACAATAATTCCAGGATGTTAAAAAGTAGACTAACTTGGCATTGTCATTTTATTCAGAAACTTGAAAGTGAACCAGAACTAGAGTTTAGGGAATACCATCCTTTTTTTAAAAATATTAGAGAAAAAAATAATGAATTACTTTATGCATGGAGTTCAGGGAATACGGGCTATCCTTTTATAGATGCATGTATGCGTTCATTAAATTTCAATGGATGGATTAACTTTAGGATGCGAGCGATGTTAATGTCTTTTGCTAGCTATAATTTATGGCTACCATGGCAAGATTCAGGTTCTGAATTAGCAAATAAATTTGTAGATTATGAGCCTGGAATACATTGGAACCAATGCCAAATGCAATCTGGAACTACTTCTATAAATACCAATAGAATTTATAATCCTATTAAGCAGGGAAAGGATCATGATCCTCAAGGAAAATTTATAAAAAAATGGATACCAGAATTAAAAGATATTTCACTTAATTTTATTCATGAACCATGGCTATTATCTAGATTTAATCAAAAAGAATATGAACAAGTTGATTACATAAGACCAATAATTGACATCCCAAATAGCACTAAAACTGCAAAGAAGAAAATTCAGGAAATCACTAAAAAGGATGGATATTGGGATATCTCAAAAGAAATTTATTTAAAGCATGGCTCTAGAAAAAGGCCAAGAAAAAATATAAGTAATAAAAAAATTGTTTCTAAGGAAAAGGGAAAACAATACGAACTGAAATTAGATTTCTAAATTTTATTGTTATAAATTTCTGGATTCCTTTTAGCGCCTAGGAAAATTTTTTAAATTTTGAAATTAAATATATGAATCCACGATGAACTAATGCAAGCTTTAATGTAATTATTAGATTTTATTAATTATGTTTGAAAGATTTCAATGGGACGATACCAATAGTTCAGGTATATGGTGGAGTACTAATGTAAGTATTAGAGACGAGTGCATTTTGCTCAAAGAAGATACTAAATGCGAAGATTCTGATATCGTCGAACTTCTTAGGAGTATTGCACAAAATATTGAAGATAATGGACTTTAATTTTTAAAGTAATATTATCTCTTTTAGAGATTTTGAATTCCTTTTACAGCTTTTATTAGTTGGATAGTAATACCTTTTTCACTCATTGAATGACCAGCATCATCAACAATAATTAATTCAGAATTCTTTAATTTTTTATTTAGATCCCAAGCACTCCTAACAGGACAAACTACGTCATACCTACCCTGAATTATTTTTGTTGGAATCGATTCTATTGTTTTTATATTTTTCAAAATAAAATCATCCTCTAAGAAAATATTATTAATAAAATAATGACATTCGATCCTTGCAAAAGCATCTGAAAAAGAATTAACTTCAGACTTATCAAAATCAAATTTTTTATTTATTAAATGACTTGTTGAGAGTTCCCATTTTGTCCAAGCTGCTGCTGCTTTTGATCTAAGATTTGCATCTGATGATGTTAGATATTTATAAAAAGAACTTATTAAATCATTTCTTTCTTCTTTTGGTATTACAGAAATATATTCTTCAAATTCATCGGGGAATATCTCACTTGCACCATATTGATAGAACCACAATAATTCAAACTTTCTACATAAAAATATTCCTCGCAAAGTTAAGCTGATAACTCTTGAGGGATTTTTAATCGCATATATAAGTGAAAGTGTTGAGCCCCAAGATCCACCAAACAAATGCCAACTATCTATTTTTAAAAGGATCCTTAATTTCTCAATATCATCAACTAAATGATTTGTCGTATTTTCTTTTAATTCGGAGAAAGGAGTTGAAGAACCGCATCCTCTTTGGTCAAATTGAATAATATCAAATTTATCTGGGTCAAAGTATCTTCTATATCTTGGTTGACTTCCTCCTCCTGGACCTCCATGAATAACAAGAATTTTTTGGCCATTTGGATTACCAGATCTTTCCCAATAAATAGTATGAATATCACTTACTTGTAAAAAACCCTTTTCACGTACTTCAATTTTTGGAAACAAGACTTGATCTTTCATTTTTAAATATTTTTAATCACTTTATTAATCCATAATATCCAAAAAGAAGTCTAGTTTAGAAAAAATTTGTTAAACAAAAAAAGGACTGTACAAACAGTCCTTTTTAATATTTGATTTCCTTCTTACAGGATATAAAATTACATATTTTTAAGTCTATTTACTCATAAACCTAGAATACGTGAATTCGGGGATTTCTCTCGATAATTTCAGTCCCTATTGTCGCAAGTAATTATAAAGCGAAGTCTTATCAGACTAATTGATTGAACTTTAATTTTCGAATAATCCCATTCTCAGGAATACGCTTCCTATATTTTGGAATTTGCTAAATTTCAGGCGGACTATCAATCATTTAGATTGCCTCCGAACTCAACATTTATAAATTACTCCTTTTTATATTTTCAGTAAATCCGTAAATATGCTGATTTACTTTTTTCTTAATTTGTAAGAGGATTTTAATGATCCTTTGTTTTTTATAGATAAATATAAGAGTTAAAGTCTATAATCACTTATTTATTCAGATTCATAGAGCAAAATAGATTCAATTATTCTTTTATCACTATCAGAAAGTTTATGATCTTCTAATTTCCACTGAACAAATTTTACACACTCATCTATAGAAGGATTCTTGTCCCGGCACTTACGCCACTCTCTAATCTAATCTGCCAAGGCAAAAGTTATTTTTGTAGTAAGCATATTTACCAATCAGGGTAATTAAAATCTCCTCCAATAGGTTCTTCATAAAATTCCCCTTCTTTTATACCTTTATCATATTTTTCAATTATCTTTTTATAAGAAGCAATTGAGGGAACTAAATCTCTAATATATATGGATTCCATTGTAATTGTTATAATAATTTTAATTATTTATTATTTTATATAAGAATTTAATAAAAAGATTATTAATATGCATTATGGATTTCATCAAAAAGAACAAGATCTTAACACTAATGGCCGTAATTGCAGTTTTATCATTTGCATTAGAAAAAGTAGGCATAATACACCCTTAAATTAATTAAGTTTATTTGTAAATGCTTCCTAATGAAATAAGTAAACCGATACTATTACTGCAAAAATAAGCAATGGAGATAATATTGTAAAAACTAAAGTTGAAAGATTAATCAGCATAAATTTTAAATAAATACACAAATTTAATAAACATCACTTTTTAGCATTTGCAATAAGTAAAATTTAAATTATTACGATATAAAAAAAATTTGAATAAAGACAGATATAAAGAAGAATATGAAGAGGGCTCAGACTTACTATGGCCTAGTGATAAAGAAGATAAAATAACTCGGCAATTTTATAAAGATTTATCTAATCTTTCAAAAAACATAAATTATAGTAAAAAGAAAAAGCTAAAACCTTTTGAACAAGTAATTAGAATAATAAAAGGGAAAGGCTGGGATTAATTAATATTCAAACTAAAATGAAAAATTTAATGATACTAATTAGAAGTTTTTTTCTTTTAAGACCAAGATTTTTATCCACTATATTTTTTATTCCTATTCTCTACGGAATTGGCTGGGCTTTATCTCAGCCACTTTATTTGTTTAATTTTGAAAAAGATAATTTATCCTTAATTGGTACTATTATTACTTTCTTACTTTTTATCTTTTTACTCCCATATTGGTTTTATATCAAACGAAATAAATCAAATGCTTGGATAATTCTTGGGATAACAAAAGACAAATTCTTGAAAAACTTTTTCAATTTTTCTCAAGGTATTTTATTTGCTTTAGTTTTAATAATTCTAATTCTGGTACCACTATTGCAAAAAAATTATATTTCTTGGATAGGTGAATTCTCGCCAATAATATTGTTAAATTCTATTTTACTGGGATTAGGTGTTGGATTCGCAGAGGAAATAATTTTTAGAGGCTGGTTACTAGAAGAATTGAAATTTGAATATGGTACAAAAATATCAATAGCTTTACAAGCTATGATTTTTAGCTTCGTTCATAATTTATCAAATGAGATCTTTTGGAACATAGTAGGATTACGCTTGGGATTTATTTTACTTGGGATATTTCTATCATTAGTAAAAATTAGAGATAAAGGTTCTTTATGGAATTGCATAGGAATTCATGCAGGACTAGTAGGCATTTGGTTTTTATTAAATAACGGATTAATAGAATTCAAAGAAAAGACACCTTCTTTTTTAGCAGGTCCTTTTACACAAAATATTCCAAACCCAATCGGAAGCTTTAGTGCAATTTTAATATTACTTTTATTATGTATTTTTTATACCGTACAATCAAAAAAGATTTTTACTAGACGTATTAATTAGATATAAATACCGATTGATTTTTGATTAGTAATTGTCAGATTAAAATAAAGCTTAATATTCATATGAACTTTGATGCAGGAATAAGATTTATTGTGTTTTTAATAATTTTTGGAGTTATAAACTATCTAATGATGTTGAGAAGATATGAAAACGACGTCAAAAAAAAGAAATATTTGCAACAGAAAAAAATTTCCAAGCTATACCCTAAGGGTTCATTAATTTTCTGAAATTAAAAAAATTTTTTGTAGAATTTCCTCACCATTTTTTATTAGTTTTTTGCCAACCTTCATTTAACAATTTTTGCCATAATAATCTCGCTTCTTCAATAACAATTTTTTTTCTAGTTTTCATTAATGGAGGATTTTCTCCATGAATTCCCATAATAATTCCTTCTTCAATAAACATATAATCAATAGATTTATCAGAATAATCTCTATCTTTGTAGAAACGAATCACCCCTACAAAATTAGAGTCAATTAACCAGAAATCATTAGTTGAATTCAATAAACCAAAATAAAATTAAATTTATCACATGCTTTGATTGCAATCTTCGAGGAAAAAATTATTTAGTTTATTCATATTTGATATATTTTTTCTTTTTGTCGACTTTTTTTCAATTCGCCGCGTTTTTTCTTAACCTCAACTCTTTTCTTTTGTGATGCTTTAGTAGGTTGTGTAGATTTTCTTAATTTAAATGGTTTATTTAAAGCATTTTTTATGATTGAACTAAATTTCATTAAAGCTAGCTGCCTATTTAATAATTGATTTCTATGTTCTTGAACGGCTAAACGCAAGCTATTATTTACTAATTTGTTTTTCAAGTTTCTTTTAAGAATTTCTTTCTGATAATCATTTAATACTTTGGAATCTTCTAAATCAAAAATAATCTCTACTCTGCTTTCAATTTTATTTACATTTTGCCCTCCAGGACCGGAGGATCTGGAAAATCGCCATTTAATTTCGTTGGATGGGATTACTAATGTTTTAGTAATTTTTAAATCCATTTTTAGTTCTTTTTGATTTAAATTTTTAGAATCATCTCCTTAATACTTTAAAACATACCTTAAAATTTGATCGGTAAATACTGGGCGGTTATGTTATGTAAACCGAAATTCGGTGTATTTGCCGTATCAATATCTTCGGTATTTATCCTTTCATATTCCAAAGAATTATCAGATATTGAATTTGTACTAATTCAAAGGTCACTTATGTATTCAATGTTTGATCTTCTTTTTGAAACACCTTCATATCGCCCTGTATATGTTATTTCCGATAGTGAAATGAAGGAGTTAAAGAAAAACCAACATCAAGAAGAGCTTGATGAAATTACAACACAAAAAGTAAGACTTGAAGATGCTTTTAAAGCTCAACTAAAACATCTTGAAGAGAGAGAAAAAGAAGTAAAAAAACAACTTAAAGTACTCTCAGTCTCAAAAGATAAATAATTTATTTTTAGAGAAATTACTTTTTTCAAAGACGGTTAAAAACCGTCTTTTTTAATTCTTCTGATTTTAAGGTATCTATTAAATCCACAGATTTTAAAAATATTTTCCATAATAAACTCATGAATAACAATAAAGAAAAAATAAGAATGTTCTTACCCTTTAGTTGGGTAATTTGTGCAGCAATATCTTTTGCTTATATAAATTCACATTTAATAAATACCTAACATAAATGTCTTACCCCTCAAGAGACGAAATACTTGCATCTTCAAAAGGATGGGTAGCTTCTTTTTTGAATTTTCTTCCTGGTTTAGGATCAGGTTACTTATATCAAAGAAGATGGAAACCCTATTTTTTTACCATCACTGCTAGTACCGCATGGTTCGCTATAGGTATTTTTTTACAAGGTGATTCAGAACCTTCTCAAAATGAACAAATAATTGGGATTTCTGGTCTTTTTTTCATATCAATAGTTACAGTTATCGAAGCCAACTTGGCTTTCAAAAAAGCAAGTAATAAAACAAAAGCTGAAAAAGAGAAAATAATATCCTCCAACAAAAAAGGATGGTTTAAATAATTTAAAAAATTAGATCTAAATAATTACTTTGTTAGTTCTCAATTTTTTTAATTTAAGTAAAAATTACCATATATAAATTGCAAGATAATTTAAAAATTTTTAGTTATAAAAAAACAAAATTTCTTTTTCTTTGAGACCTTCCCATCCCGAGTCTATTAATAATTGATTCAATGTTTCTTTATCAAAATGCTTAGAACCCGTTTTGACGCATCTATTTCTCATTGATTTTTTAACACCACTCCTTTTTCTTTTATTCTCCTCATCCATAATTCTATTGTATAGATCAAGCATTTTTTGAGGGATTGGAGTACCGTCAAGATCCACTCCATTTTGAATAGCAAGATCAACAGCCTGCATTCCTATTTTCTTCATATAGTTAAAAAAGCTGAAACTATAATAAAACAAAACTTATTAATCTAAAATTCTTTGAATAATTTATTGATTTTGAATTTCCTTAAGTACTCTAATAGCCTCTTTAATGTGTTCAGGACCATTTAATAAATCTCTAAAAATATGCCTAACTGTCCCTTTGCGATCAATAACGTAAGTTACCCTACCATCCATAAAACCTAATACTTTAGGAACTTTAAAAGTTTTCCTAAGAGAGTCATTCGTATCACAAAGTAATGGATACTGTAATTTATTTTTATTAGCAAATGCCAAATGACTTGAGGTACTTCCATTACTTACTCCCCAAACTTGTGCGCCTAATACTTTAAATAAGTCATATTTATCTCTAAATCCGCAAACTTCTATAGTGCAACCCGGCGTATCATCTTTTGGATAAAAAAACAAAACAAGGGGATTTTTTAAACCCTTATTTGATCTTTTAACTCCATTTTGATCCAGTAAAGAAAATTCTGGAATTTTATCTCCAATCTGCACAATAATTCTTATAAAATTCCATATTAGGGGTTAATATGTTTTTTTTGTGGCCTTGAAGTAAATAACTGATATTAAAGTCAGTTTTTTTGTTTTATAAGATACTAAAAAATTGTTGAAATAAACTAGGGTGAATTTAACTATGGTAAATTTATTAATTCAATAATATGGAATTAATAATTTATATTTTTTTATTTCTTATTCTTTTTTTGGGAGTTATTTTTAATTTAAAAATAACTAATTATAAAAAAGTTAAAGAAATAAGAAGCAAAGCTAAAGATTATTCAAAAAAGAATAATTAAATATATAGTGCTAAATTTAAAATTCAATTTTTTCATTTGGAGTAAATACTGAGCAATATTTTTTTACTAGATCCTTTGGCTGACTAATGGAAGAATTTTTTAATTTTAGTTTTTCTATAGCCTCATTAGCATTAATCTCACCGAGTCGATATCTTGCACACGTATCCAATACTTTAAACATTTTTGTGGTAACGGCTTCAGCTGGATAAATTATAAAGAATAGATAAAAAACAACAAATAAGTACTTCATTTTTTTTAAGAAGGAAGATATTTAGTGAATAGTTTCAATAATTTAGAAAAGATTAAAATCTAATAGAATAATCTATTATGGATTGAATGTAGGATTTCTATAAATAATAATAAAAGAAATTAAGATAAAATAAGTGATAGTAATAAATTATCTCGGTGAAAATGAGAAAATTAATAGACAAACATAAAACTCTTATAAATTGGTACCAAAAAAAATTCAAATTGAGTGATTATCAATTACTTTGGTTAGTTTTCTTTAAAGGAGTATTAATAACAATAATATTTTTCAAAATTTTTTAATATTAAAAAAGCTCTTCCGAGAATGAAATTTTCACATGATTTGACTATATTTAATAGTAGATTTCCTAATTAGTTAAATAGTTATCAGTTATGAATATTTTTGGTGTAGGTTTGCCTGAAGTTACTGTAATACTTATCTTAGCTCTTTTAATTTTTGGTCCAAAAAAGCTTCCAGAATTAGGGAAACAGCTTGGTAAAACTTTGAAAAGTCTTAAAAAAGCATCGAATGAATTTCAAAATGAAATCGACCAAGTTATGAACGAAGAAGATGAATCTCCTAAATCTATAGAAAGCAATCAAACCAATGAAATTAATCAAGAAAAAATAGATTCAGAAAACAGCAAAAAATAATATCTTGGATAGGCCCATAACCCCCATAGACGAATTTGAAAGAGCATTAGATAAAGCAGCTCTTACTAAAGAAGAATATGAATTGATAGACTACATCCGCTATACAAGTGTTTTTACACAACCTAGTCTTATTAAAGATTTAAAAAGGCCATCAAAACCTCCTCTTTTGTCAGTTCTATGTCAAATTTGCAGAAAAATTGGTTCGGAGATGCCAGATCATTTCAAAAAAGTAATTGAGTGGTCAATCGAAATAAGTGATCACAATACAAAATGGGATGCTCATTTAATTTGCGCAGAAGCATTAAATATAGACAAAATCCCATTAAGTCCTATTCATGGAACAACTTTATTTGATGTTCTTGTTGTACACAAAGAATTATTTCTTGGATTTGATTAAATTAATCATCTAAAGGCACAGAATCAGTATCTATAACTTCCGAATCATCATAATTATTTATTTTATTTTCAATCCAGTTATTTATATAACTAACTAAAGGTAATGAACCTCTAAAAATAAAAATAGAGGTAGGCAAAGCGCTTAATAATCCGACTACAGGACTTTTAAAAAGTAATCTTCCGGCTTTTATGTTAAATAAAATAATAAGCGCTGAAGGGACTATAACTTTAACTACTGTTTTGAGCGCCTCAAGCCAACCGACACGATATATCCACCATATTAAAATTATGCCAACTATATATAGGAATAAGTAAGTCATAAAAATAGTATAATGATTATCTATTTATCTTGTTCTTGCTAAGAAAAAGATTTTATAAATTTCTTTAACATCAATCAATCAAATTCTAGTAATGAGTTTTTCTGAAATAAGAAAATTTTTAATTAAGATGCAATCTGATGAAGAATTAAAAAAGCAGGTTACTACATCCTCTACAGCAGATGATGTAGCCATAATAGGTCAACGCTTAGGTTATGACTTTTCAGGAGATGATCTCTTAAGATTTAATGGACAAAAAGTTGATAAAGTTACCGTAAGAAAGGTAGATCATCCAGGAGAATACCACTAAATTAAGACTTAACCCATATTGCCAGCCCTCCGCCTCTGCCTCGAGCACACAACCAATTATCTTTAGTACTAATTCCTACAAGTGAGAAAAAAGGCATTCTTTTATCTTCTGGTTTTTTTAATTCCTTATTAAATATAGGAAAACTACTAATACTAATTTTTAATTCTTCAAAATAGAAAGCCAATAAAGGTCTAATCCCTTTTAATTCTGCGTTGCCTATAAAAGTGATATTTAATAATCCGAAATTAATTGAATTTTTTATTTCATAATTTATTTGATCCTCTTTATTTTTACTTTTCAGTTCGAGTCTTGCCGACAATACTTGGAGAATGGAACTGGGTATATTTTTGATTTCACCTGACTCCTTTCCCCATACATACTTAAACTTCCATATTCCTAACAATTCCTCATATGCAATTCCGCTACCATTTTTTTGGGAATTTTTTTCTAATAGTTTTATCTCATTAATATCAGGAAATTGTTTCATAATAGATTTTAATCTAAGAATCAAATACTAAGATAACTCTATAAAAAATGTTCTTTGTTAAAAATATCTCCAAAAAGATTTCTTTATTTCAAAATATTTCCAAAAAAATAATTTTATGGCACACATAAGGAACAAGATCTCGTTATTATGTTTACATAAAGTAACTAAATTAATGGATTTTATTTCTAAAAGTCAGGGATATATCCCTCTTAAAGCAGTCCCTTACATATTTTTCTTAGCTGTTGTACTAAGTATTACAACTTCAACTAATACATTTGTCTAAAACTAGTTAGTTTCGCGAGAAGAGTAAAGTGAATATTTAATGGAAAAGTACGATGTTGTAATAGTGGGTAGTGGAATAGGTGGATTATGTTGTGGTTCGATTCTCGGTTTATCAGGCAAAAAAGTACTTATATGTGAAGCTCATAGGCAGCCAGGTGGTGTTGCCCACAGTTTCAAAAGAAATGGTTACACTTTCGAATCAGGTCCTTCCTTGTGGAGTGGAATAGGTAAATGGCCGACAACTAATCCCCTAGGGCAAATTCTTAAATTACTTGATGAAGAAGTTGAACTATTTCAATACAAAGGTTGGCAAGTAATTGTCCCAGAAGGCAATTTTAATCTTGATGTGGGGGAAGAACCTTTTAAACAAACAATTAAAACTTTAAGAGGTGAGAAATCTGTTAAAGAATGGGAATCATTTATTTCCGGAATAAAACCTCTTAGCCAAATAATAAATGAAATACCATTACTCTCTTTTTCTCCCGAATCAATAAATTTCTTAGATCTAATAAATTTAACACCAAAATTTTTACCTAATATCAATCAAATACCAAAAATTAATAAAGGCTTTGGGAATTTAGTAAATAATCATCTAGAGGATCCTTTTCTCAGAAATTGGGTTGATTTATTGAGCTTTTTAATAAGTGGTATGTCAATGCATGATACAAATACAGCTGCAATGGCTACTTTATTTAACGAATGGTTTGAACCAAATTCATACCTTGAATACCCCAAAGGAGGTAGTGAATCTATCGTAAAAGCCTTAATTAATGGATTTAAAAAAAATGGAGGAGAATTAATTCTTTCTTCGAGAGTAAAGACAATTAACTTCAATAAAAATTTAGCTACAGGTATAACTCTTAATAATGGTTCTAGTTATAGTTGTGAGTCTGTTGTCACCAACACTGATGTTTGGAATTTAAAAAAGTTAATTCCAAATGAAATTTCAAAAAGATGGAATACAAAAGTTTTGAACCCTAATAAATGTGATTCTTTCCTTCATATACATCTAGGTTTTGATGCTGATGGTCTTGAAAATTTGCCAATACATGCGATACATGTTGATGATTGGGAAAAAGGTATAACCGCAGAAAGAAATATAGCTGTATTTTCAATCCCATCTGTTTTAGATAAAAATATGGCCCCTGAAGGAAAACATGTTCTTCATGGATATACTCCCGCAAATGAACCTTGGGAAATTTGGGAAAACCTAAATCCAAAGGAATTAGAATATAGAAATTTGAAAGAAGAAAGATGTTCAATATTCCTTAATGCAGTGCGAAAATTCATCCCTGATATAGATAAAAGGATTGATTTAAAGATGCTAGGAACCCCAATCACTCATAAAAAATTTACCAATACCTATTGCGGTAGTTACGGCCCTGCATTATCTGCAGCAAAAGGTCTTTTCCCAGGCTGCAAAACTCCAGTGAAAAATTTATTTACTTGCGGTGCAAGTACATTTCCAGGTATTGGAATTCCTGCTGTTTCAGCAAGTGGCGCTTACGCAGCTGAGCAAATTATTGGTAAAAAAGAATTTAAAACTCTTCTTAAGAAAATAAATTTATGAATCAAGTTCTTTTTAAAACTCTACAAATACTTAGTTAAGAAATAACAATAAAGAAAGCAAAAACTTTCAATAATGATAATCTTTACCTGAACATAAACTTAACTTATAGCTCTTATATGTTTTTCTTATCAATTCCTCAAGCTTGGCATTTAGTTGGCACTTGGTCAGAACAACTTCCAAACGAGTCAAATCTTATAGGAATGGGCCAAACAGAATTAATGATGACTTTACATTCAATATTCGTTCCTCTCTTACTTGTAATTTCATATTACCTATTCAATAGACTTAATAAAAACGAATCAAAGAAAATTAAAGGATGATCGTTTAAGGTTTATTTAGCTGAACTTCTTCTAACTACTTTTCTGCCTGTAGAAGTATCAACTCCGCTTGAATCTTTAGTTTGTGAATTAGTTTCAATATTATCAACATCACTTTTATCCATTTCTGCGCAAACACCTACTACCATGGCAGCTTGCATTTGATCTGGTAAATCTCCAATAGTTAATAAAGCCTTTAAAACTAATTGAAGTCGAGTTTGCCGATCTATTTCAGGTCTTAGTTTTTTTACGGTATTCCAAAGTTCTTGGGTAACTTCTTTTAAAAGTTCTCGATCTACAGCCAAATTAAATCCTTCTTGTATTTCTACTAATCTAACAAAAAATTGGATCTCGTAAAATAATATTCGATAAAAAGATTGTTACTTAATATTTTTTCTATCCAAATACAAGTTGCATTTGTTGATGCAATTCATTTTTCTCTTGCGATAGTTCATCTTTTTCAATCTTTTTTAGAGCAAAAGTTTTATAAAATTTTTTTTGAATTTTTATTGGAGTATTTTCAAACTTTGCATTTTTTCTTATTAGAGAATTCCACTCTTTTGAATTAAAAGGGGCATAAGGAGAAGATGAAATCACTTTCATATCTTATAATACATCTGTACTAATATTAGTACATTTTTACTATCATGCAACAGCTGCATCCATCTATCTTAATTTCAAAGTATCCTTATGAATGGATTGATTTTTTTATCTAATTTGCGGGAATTATAAGTTTGATAAATGAATAAAAGTATCATAAGTAACTTATTGATCCCTTTTTTTAGTGTCTTAAGACTTTTATTGCTTAAAAACCTCTTAAAATAGTTAATTTGTTGAAATTAACATTGACAAGATATATTTAGTAATCCTTCCTATAAAAAGAATAATGAATTGATCGCAAAATGCTTCTTAGTAATTCAAAAAGACTAAAAATCCAAGGAATAATTAAAAGAATTGCTCAAGATAAATCAATTACATTAGAAGAAAGAATATATGTCGAGAAATTTGCACACCATAACTCTACAATTTCTCTTTGGCTGAAAAAAGCTAACAGTTTTAGAAGGAATGGCACGAAAAATGATGGGGGGATTGATAACCTCTTACAATCATTTGGGATAGATGGACTAGATAAAGAAAATCATTTCAACCCTAATGAAGATGACATATCGGATTGGTTTGGCGGTGCTCCTGGTTGGCTAAGGAGAAGCTAGATCCATTAATTATTCAATTTACCCAGGCTATCTTACACAAATATAAACTCATAAAAGATATAAATACCCAAAAAACCCATGGTATAAATTTAATCGGAACTAAATATTTTTTTGAAAAGGTTTTCATATTTATTTTTCTTTTAGATTATTTCTTCCTTACAGTTTTTGAAAATAGGTTTAATTGCTCTATTTATAAATTAAACAATATTCGAAACCTCAAAGATATTAAATCACTTTAAGTAGATAAAGTTAATTAGCCTTAATCTTCACAATCTAAGCAACTTTATTTTCAATGTTCTTTAAAAAATTTACTATTTTTGCCTCATCATGGTCTGAATCATTCCAAAATTTTATAAGTCTTTCTAATTCATCAATCCTTTTTTTTGCATTTGCAATTTTTTCAGTAGTTGTCATATAAAATTTTTATCTATCCAATTAATGCATGAAAAAAAAATATTTCAATGGAAGTAACAATTTTTAGACTATAAATATTAATTTTTGGTTAATTACTTCAATACATCATAGTCCTCGAGCGGCTGAGTAATTATACTTAAAGAAAAACTAAATCCATGAAGAAATTGAATTCTTTGATTTTGAACAGCACAGTTAACTTCTTAGACTTCTTATACTCTGGTAGATCTTTACAAAGATTTTGGGTTTTAGAAGTTATAGCTAGATCACCTTATTTTGCATTTCTTTCAGTTCTTCATTTTAAAGAATCTCTAGGAATTAAAAATGAGAAAACAATGATTTTAATGAAAGAACATTTTTATCAAGCTATTAACGAAACTGAGCATCTTAAAGAAATGGAGAAAAGAGGAGGTGATAGGTTCTGGATTGATAGATTTTTTGCGAGACACCTTGTTCTTGTCTATTACTGGATCATGGTTTTTTATTATTTCCTCTCTCCAGCTAATGCTTATGATGTAAACATAAAAATCGAAGAACATGCATTTGAAACTTATTCAAAATATTTAATAGATAATCCAAATGATCAAAAAATAAAAGAAATTGCTCAAGATGAATTAAATCATGTCCAAGAACTTAACGAAGCTTTGTCAATGCTTACAACAGTTTAGATTAGTGCTGAGAAATCTATCAGCAATATTGAGAGTATCACCGAAGAAGAAATTAATCCTAGGCTGATCATTAATGAGACGTAACCTTTTTTTCTAGGCAATTTATAAAAAGATATTCCAACAATTAATATCATTATTAATGAGAAAAAAATTATAATTTTTTCATTTACTAAATTGAGATGTATAACTAAATTTTTTTCTTCAAAAAATTTGAGAAATTCAGATAAAACTAATTCTTCTTCTATTTTCTTAAAATAGTCAAATAAGCTTATAAAAGCAGAACTTAATAAAGATAATGCAACCAGTGCAGTAACTGGTTTTGTTAACCTGTTAAGTGTTCTGTTAAAACTCGCCAATAAAATAAGAATAAAAAAAGAGGTTACTAAAGGTATTAAAGGTATAAGAGTTGTTGAATTTATGAAATTTCCCACGGAAAAAATATGTATCTAACTTAAAATTTTATATTATTTCGCCGCGTTATTTTATTAAATAAGATTTTTTAAAATCTAGAATGTAATTAGTACCTATTGCATTCTGTGTAAATTGATACCAAAATTAAATTAGTATTGGAAAAATAAAATGTTAGCCATTTCTGAAATTATTATTGCAAGTGCTATCTTCCTAGGGATTGTATATTGGGAAGTTAAATTCCTATATACCAAAACTACTGTAGCGAAATAAATTCACTCAAAACAGGAAAATTAAAAGCGTAGAAAATTTAAAAAAAATTTAAGAATTTAAGTTGACAAAAAAAGCTCTAAATATGAGAGAATAAACACAAATATTTAGCCCTTCTAATGAGCGAAGTCCAAAATCCTAATACAAACTCAACTCAGCAGCAGCAGCAGCAACAGCAACAATCCTATTCAGACAGCAAAATTAACTCTGCTGAGAGTGAGAGACTTTATCTTGAGATGAAAGAAGCTTGGCTTTAAATTTAATTCGTGTTTGAAATAATATTTCTATAAATTTTTTTTTAATTTTGAAGTAATCAATACTTTTTTATTTTCTATACCCTTTAAATTTTATCTAACCGTCAGGGTAACTTTTGAGAAAACTAAAGCAGTTAGAAAAAATTAACGGAAGGCTCGCAATGGGAGGGTTGATATATTTAGTTTTTACAAAACTAGTTTCCAACCGTGCCGACATATTAGACCAGCTTAAATCTTATTTAATTTAAGAAATGAATTAGAAGTATTTATTATCCAGGAATATTTCGTTCTATATAAGCGTCAGTTAAAGCTAAAATTAACCCCAATAATGTTGAAAATATAGCAATTTCAGTTGATTCCATTTTATTTTTAAATTACCCCTAGTTTGCTAAATAATTCAAAGTTCAGCAATAAAACCAATAACTTACTATAGTACGTATATACTAGCAGTTATTTATTGTGAGCTCAGCAACTCCTGAGTTTCTTTTCGTTAGGCCTGGTGATTATGTCGCAATTAAAAAAGAAAATTGCGAAGATACTAAGGAAAAGAATGAAAATTATTGGGTCGGTCAAGTTATCGACTGCATTGGAGGAGCTAGAAATCCAAATTCATGGACCTTGTTTCAAGTTGCCAATATTGACAATGGAGAGATCACTATAATCAACGCCGATATTGTAGAAAAAATTTTGAAACCTTCTGGAAGTTAATCTTAATCAAACAAACTTCTTTCAGTATTACAAAAAAAGGGGAAATTAACGTTTTAAAGGAAATCATCCCAGTTCCAAGCAGGCAAGTCCATATACTTGATTCATAGGGCAGGGAGGTTGAATACCTTTATACATTCTGTAAGTTTTTGATATTTCCTCAAATCCCAAACTTGATAAAAGATAATTTGCATAAGGGTTTAGATTAGAGCAATCCAATAAGATTTGAGCATCTAAATCACCAACTAACTCCCTTATTAATAATTCAGCAAGTGGTGGAGTATCCGCTAAAAGTGGGCCAATTCTCCAGCCTTGCTCATTATCCTCCAATACACAAGGTCTAATCCTGCCAAATCCATGGCACATCCCATTATTATCGACAATTGCACTGACATTACCATGAGAATTTTTCAACCAGTCATTTAGAAAATGTGGTCTGGGACTAGGTTCTCTTTGATCATCATAAATTAAGACTGCTTCAGAAGAAATTTTATTACCCGGGACAACTTTAAAAGAATGAAATTGATCTTTATAGAAATTTCTCAATGGCAAATCTTGAGAACCATTTAATTTCCATCGATTTGTAATGGAAGATTTTCTAAACCCCCACTTTGCGTAATCATTTAATCTATCTGGGGCAGCCTCAAGACCAATACAATCAACATTTTTCAAATATTCGAGGGCATGTTTCCATAATCTCACTCCATATCCGTTATTCCGGAATTCTTTTTTAATGATAAATAAACCTATAAAACTATACGAGGAATTATATTTTATACACGCAATAGAGCCTATGGGATTATTGTCTAGGCAAGCTACCCATACCCCTTGTTTATCTGTATTTCTATAAATTGATAAATCATCCATTCCAGGAGAAAATCCTTCTAACCTTGCCCAGTTTGTGACTTCTGGTATTTCATTTATAGATATCAATCTAATTGAAAAATTTTCCCTCATAGAAATATACTAACCAAGAAAAATTTGAATTTTTAATAGCAATATTAATAAATTTGATTATTTCTCATAAATCATTCGCTTTGATTGAACTGCCTAAAAACCTTAGTTATTTACAATTTATCCTCTGATATATTTAATACTATTGAAAGGTAAAAAATGAAAATTTCTGATAAATTTCATTTAGAAGACATCTATAAACTAAAAAATACAGTTCTCACTGGTAAAACTGAAGATATAAAATGGCGGATCCATCATATCAATATAGTTTCTAAACTTTTGTATGAAAATAAAAAAGAGATAATTAAATCACTTTTTGTTGATCTCGGCAAATCTGAAATTGAAGGGCTTTCAGAAATACTTTTAGTGAAAGAAGAAATTTCACTTATAAAAAAGAAACTCAATTCTTGGATGCGACCAAAAAAAATTGATACACCTTTTTATCTTTTTCCATCATCCTCCAAAGTTATTTATGAACCTCTTGGGTGTGTCTTAATTCTTGGTCCTTATAATTACCCATTACTTTACATTTTAAAGCCATTAGTAAATATTTTCTCAGCAGGAAATACTGCAGTTATAAAACCATCAGAGAAATGTCCTGCGACCTCAAAACTTATTAAAAAGCTTACTTCCAAATATTTCCGTAAAGATGTCCTAATGACAGTAGAGGGTGATAATAAACAATCCATAAAATTAATTGAACAAAATTTTGACCACATTTTTTTTACAGGAAGTACTGAAACTGGAAAATCTATAATGAAATTAGCTTCAAAAAACTTAACTCCATTAACTCTTGAGTTAAGCGGAACAAATCCTGTAATTGTTTTCAAGAATGCTAATTTAGAAGTAGCTGCAAAAAGAATTGTTTGGGGTAAATTTTTTAATTCCGGTCAATCCTGCATGGCTCCGAATCATATCTTTGTAGATAAAGAAATCGAAAATATTTTTATAGAAAAATTAAAGAAATACATAATAAGTTTTTACGGAGATAATCCAATTATTTCCGAAAACCTATCAAAATTGGAGAAAAAACAATTTACATCAACTGTAGAAATTCTCAAACAATATGAAAAAGAAAAAAAAATTTTATTTGGGGGGACTTTTAGTAAAAAAAAGTTGAAAATATCTCCTACAATTTTGAAAACTAAATTAAATGAAACTGATATTTTGCAGAAAGAATTATTCAGTTCACTACTTCCTGTAGTTGGAATTAATGATAAGGAATCAGCTTTAAAACAGATTAGTCAAACATCAAAACCCCTAGCAATATACTTATTTGGAGGCAATAAAAAAATCCATAATCATATTTCAAAAGTAACCAGCTCTGGAACAATTTGTATAAATGATGTAATGTTACCAGTCCTTATTCCAAATTTACCGTTTGGAGGCGTTGGTCAAAGTGGTATTGGTAAATTTCATGGAGAAGAAGGTTTTCGAAATTTTTCAAATCAAAAATCTATTACTTTTAAAGGTTTTTTATTTGATTCAAATCTGCGGTATCCCCCCTATGAAAGAGTAAAGAAATTTTTAAAGTTTATTTTTCAGGTTTAAATTACTTAAATTGTTTTCAAAAACCTAGCGATTTTAAATTTAAAGATTATCTTTAAATAAATAGTGAGTTTTATGAAATTTGCATTTTTAGTAATTGCCATATTTATTAATTTTTTTAATCACTCATTGATAAAATCAGAAGAAAAAATACTTACAGGAAAAAATAATATTGAGAATATTGCTAAAAAAGAATCAATTACTGAAGAAAAAGCTGAAATAAAAAAAATTCATATCGTAAAAAGTGGAGATACACTATCAAGTATTTCAAAATTCTATTCAATAAATAAAGATTTAATTATTAAATTGAATAACTTAAAAGATGAAAATTATATCTTTATTGGCCAAAATCTTATTATTTCTGAATCTACTGAAAATCTTACAAAACAATCTGATTTAATAAATGATTATCATATTGTTCAAACAGGTGAAAATCTTACTGAAATATCAAACAAATATAATTTAAAAGTAATCGATCTAATAGAGATTAATAATCTCAATAATCCGGATTCAATAAAAGTTGGTCAAAAGCTCATAATAAGAAAAAAGGATACAGTTAATTCAGAAAATTATGAAACAACTGAAAATAAAAAAAATAATGACTTACTTGAGTTAGATAAAAAAATTTACGGTCCTATAATTATCCAAAGTAAATCATATAAAGATATTAAAGGTAGAAAAGTTTTAAACGTACTAAATCAAGAAAATAAAAAACTTATTCTTTCAATCAATTGTGATACAAATGAATTAGATGTAAGAATACCTGGTAGGAAATGGATGGGAAGCAAGCCTGCTAAAGAAGAATTCGAAAATAATTTAATAAATGATTTTTGTTGAAACTTTTAATTAATATGTGTGAATAATTTGTCTAAGAATATTAATGATGAGTTATTCTACAAAAAGTTAAATTAATAGTAATGGCAATTTCTAGAGGAGATCTCGTAAGAGTAAAAAGACCAGAATCATATTGGTACAATGAAATAGGTAAAGTTGCTTCAGTTGATACCTCAGGTATTAAATATAATTGTGTAGTTAGATTTGATAAAGTAAATTACGCTGGTATAAGCGGGACAGATGGTGGAGCTAATACTAATAATTTCGCAGAAAGTGAATTAGAGAAAGCTTAAATAATTGCCTGAATTACCTGAAGTAGAAACTGTTCGCAGAGGTTTAGAGAAAAAACTTGATAACTTTATTATTAAAAAAGTAGAAGTATGTAGGGATTCAACTGTTGCATTCCCAAAAAACAAAGATGAATTTATTAAAGGACTTCAGAACTCACTTATTCATAAATGGGATAGAAGAGGAAAATATTTAATAGCTCAATTAAAAGAAGTTCAAAATGAGAATACTCAATTACCTCTAGAAAATTCACAATATAACGGGTTTCTTGTAGTTCATCTAAGAATGACTGGATATTTTAAATTTATTGAAAACTCAAGTCATCCTTGTAAACATACAAGAATAAGATTTTTCGATAAAAATAATAATGAGCTTAGGTACATTGACGTAAGAAGTTTTGGTCAAATGTGGTGGATTAATAAAGACCTATCGCTTAACAAAATTATTAAAGGATTAGGTTCATTAGGACCAGAGCCATTTTCTAAAGACTTTGACGCAAATTACCTTAAGAAAGTTATTTCAAAAAGAACAAAATCTATAAAAGCTATTTTATTAGATCAAACAATCGTGGCTGGCATAGGTAATATTTATGCTGATGAAAGTTTATACTCTGCTGGAATCTCACCTTTTAGAGAAGCTCAAACAATAAAAAATAATGAGTTAATCAAGCTCAAAGAATCAATCGTGACTGTATTAAAAAAAAGTATAGGTTCTGGAGGTACTACATTTAGCGATTTTAGGGACTTGGAAGGAGAGAATGGGAATTTTGGTTTACAGACAAATGTCTATAGGAGAACTGGTAAAGAATGTCGTAAATGTGGAAATTTAATTGAAAGACAAAAAATTACTGGAAGAAGTACCCATTGGTGTCCTAGATGCCAAAAATAAAAAAGGGGTTACTCAAAAAGAGTAAACCCTTTTAAATATTTTTACCTGGCATTGAGCTATTTTCTCAAGGGGCTACCCCCTAAATATTTTCGCCGCTGATGCGTTTCACAACCGAGTTCGAGATGGATCGGAGTGGTTCCACATCGCCATGAACACCAGGATAGTTTGAACCTTGAGAACTGCATAGAAAATTATAAAAATTAAAAAAACAATAAATTAAGTTTATTTGGTCAAGCCCTCGGTCTATTAGTACTCCTCCGCTGCACTTGTTACCAAGCTTCCACGTAGAGCCTATCAACGGGTGTTCTTCCCGTGACCTTACTGGCTTAAGCCATGGCAATACTCATCTTGAGGTGGGCTTCCCACTTAGATGCTTTCAGCGGTTATCCACTCCGCACATGGCTACCCAGCGTTTACCGTTGGCACGATAACTGGCACACCAGAGGTGCGTTCCTCCCGGTCCTCTCGTACTAGGGAGAAATCCTCTCAATATTCCTGCGCATACACCGGATATGGACCGAACTGTCTCACGACGTTCTGAACCCAGCTCGCGTACCGCTTTAATGGGCGAACAGCCCAACCCTTGGGACCGACTTCAGCCCCAGGTTGCGATGAGCCGACATCGAGGTGCCAAACCTCCCCGTCGATGTGAACTCTTGGGGGAGATCAGCCTGTTATCCCTAGAGTAACTTTTATCCGTTGAGCGACGGCCCTTCCACGCAGAACCGTCGGATCACTAAAACCGACTTTCGTCCCTGTTCGACTTGTAGGTCTCACAGTCAAGCTCCCTTCTGCTTTTGCACTCAACGACTGATTTCCAACCAGCCTGAGGGAACCTTTGTGCGCCTCCGTTACCTTTTAGGAGGCGACCGCCCCAGTCAAACTGCCCATCAGATACTGTCCGCTTCCCGGATAACGGGTAAGCGTTAGAACTCTAGCTCTAAAAGAGTGGTATCTCACCGATGACTCAATAGTACCCACAAGCACTATTTCAACGTCTCCCACCTATTCTGCGCATTCAGAGCCCGAGCACAATATCAAACTACAGTAAAGCTTCATAGGGTCTTTCTGTCCGGGTGTATGTAGTCCGCATCTTCACAGACAATTCTATTTCGCCGAGCCTCTCTCCGAGACAGCGCGCAAATCGTTACACCTTTCGTGCGGGTCGGAACTTACCCGACAAGGAATTTCGCTACCTTAGGACCGTTATAGTTACGGCCGCCGTTCACCGGGGCTTCAGTCGCCAGCTTCACTAAAAGCTAACCAGCTTCCTTAACCTTCCGGCACTGGGCAGGTGTCAGCCCCCATACATCGTCTTGCGACTTAGCGGAGACCTGTGTTTTTGGTAAACAGTCGCTTGCGCCTCTTCACTGCGACCAGCTCTCGCTGGCACCCCTTCTCCCGAAGTTACGGGGCCATTTTGCCGAGTTCCTTAGAGAGAGTTATCTCGCGCCCCTCGGTATTCTCTACCACCCCACCTGTGTCGGTTTCGGGTACTGGCATTTGTGCCTTAACGAGTATAGGGCTTTTCTTGGAAGCATGACATCACCAACTTCGCTGCCGTAGCAGCTCGTACTCACGCCTTAGCTCAAGATGTTTTCTCCATCTCTCAAAGCCTCGAACGCTTGAACCAGTAACCAACATCTGGCCTGGTTAGCCTTCTCCGTCCCCCTTCTCAAAACACATCTGGTACAGGAATATTGACCTGTTATCCATCGACTACGCCTTTCGGCCTCGCCTTAGGTCCAGACTAACCCTCCGCGGACGAGCCTGCCGGAGGAACCCTTAGGGTTTCGGGGCATGGGATTCTCACCCATGTTTTCGCTACTCAAGCCGACATTCTCACTTCTATGCTGTCCACGTCCGCTTACGCTAACGCTTCACCCTACATAGAACGCTCCCCTACCATAAATAAATTTATCCGCAGCTTCGGTATAACGCTTAGCCCCGTTCATTTTCGGCGCAGGATCGCTCGACCAGTGAGCTATTACGCACTCCTTTGAGGATGGCTGCTTCTAGGCAAACCTCCTGGTTGTCTGGGCAATCCCACCTCCTTTATCACTTAGCGTTAATTTTGGGACCTTAACTGGCGGTCTGGGCTGTTTCCCTCTTGACTATGGAGCTTATCCCCCACAGTCTGACTGCCTAGTTACACACAGGGTATTCAGAGTTCATATCGATTTGGTACCGCTTTCGCAGCCCGCACCGAAATGGTTGCTTTACCCCCCTGCTGGAGCACTAGACGCTACGCCTCAACGTATTTCGGGGAGAACCAGCTAGCTCCTGGTTCGATTGGCATTTCACCCCTAACCACAGCTCATCCGCTGAATTTTCAACTTCAGTCGGTTCGGACCTCCACTTGGTATCACCCAAGCTTCATCCTGGCCATGGTTAGATCACCAGGGTTCGGGTCTATAAACACTGACAAACGCCCTATTAAGACTCGCTTTCGCTGTGGCTCCACCATTTCCGGCTTAACCCGCCAGTGCCTATAAGTCGCCGGCTCATTCTTCAACAGGCACACGGTCACCCGATTAGTCGGGCTCCCATTGCTTGTAAGCTCACGGTTTCATGTTCTATTTCACTCCCCTCCCGGGGTTCTTTTCACCTTTCCCTCGCGGTACTGTTTCACTATCGGTCACACAGTAGTACTTAGCCTTACGAGGTGGTCCTCGCAGATTCACACGGAATTCCACGTGCTCCGTGCTACTCGGGATACAGCTAGGTCAACTTATCTTTCGATTACGGGGCTTTCACCCTCTGTGGCACGCCATTCAAACGTTTCTTCTAGACTTGTTGATCCATATTGCTGTCCCACAACCCCGATAGTCAAGACTATCGGTTTGGGCTGTTCCCCGTTCGCTCGCCGCTACTGAGGGAGTCGTTATTTACTTTCTCTTCCTCCAGCTACTAAGATGTTTCAGTTCGCTGGGTTAGCTCGCACCAACCTATATATTCAGTTGGCCGTACATGGGGTTGCCCCATTCGGAAATTCCCGGATCAAAGTGTGCTTCCAACTCCCCGAGACTTATCGCAGGTAACCACGTCCTTCATCGCCTCTGTGTGCCTAGGTATCCTCCGTGAGCCCTTTGTAGCTTGACCAATAACTTCAAAATTGAAGCATCAGCTTAATAGAATTGTTATTAATGCATTCGCACAAATAATAAATCTGCATCATTAAAGATGCTTATTGTCTTTAAAAAAATAATCTATGCAGTTGTCAAGGTTCTCTGAAAACAATGAAAATAATTCAATGAGTCCAGCATCTTAATGATTACATTAGGAAGCTAGATTCGTTCAGAATTTGATCACACTCAAAACATTTCCTTTCTACATAATTATGGGAGAGGTGGTAATCAGTGGAGGTAAGCGGACTCGAACCGCTGACATCCTGCTTGCAAAGCAGGCGCTCTACCAACTGAGCTATACCCCCAACATAGAGATATGGGCCATCCTGGACTTGAACCAGGGACCTCACCCTTATCAGGGGTGCGCTCTAACCACCTGAGCTAATGGCCCAGGAAATATAATGGGTGTGACCTAGAAAAACTTAGGAAATGAAATTCTTAATAAATTAAAAACGTGAGATACCGATCGACCTAAGGTGACAAAATAATAATATTAAACATTTTGTTGTCTCCCTGTTAGGAGGTGATCCAGCCGCACCTTCCGGTACGGCTACCTTGTTACGACTTCACCCCAGTCATTAGCCCCACCTTCGGCGTCCTCCTCCACAAGGGTTGGAGTAACGACTTCGGGCATGGCCAACTTCCATGGTGTGACGGGCGGTGTGTACAAGGCCCGGGAACGTATTCACCGCAGTATGCTGACCTGCGATTACTAGCGATTCCTACTTCACGTAGGCGAGTTGCAGCCTACGATCTGAACTGAGCCACGGTTTATGGGATTTGCTAGCTCTCGCGAGTTTGCTGCCCTTTGTCCGTAGCATTGTAGTACGTGTGTAGCCCAGGGTGTAAGGGGCATGATGACTTGACGTCATCCACACCTTCCTCCGGTTTATCACCGGCGGTCTTTCTAGAGTGCCCAACTAAATGCTGGCAACTAAAAACGTGGGTTGCGCTCGTTGCGGGACTTAACCCAACATCTCACGACACGAGCTGACGACAGCCATGCACCACCTGTCACTGCATTCCCGAAGGCACCCTCAAATTTCTAAGAGGTTCGCAGGATGTCAAACCCTGGTAAGGTTCTTCGCGTTGCATCGAATTAAACCACATACTCCACCGCTTGTGCGGGCCCCCGTCAATTCCTTTGAGTTTCACACTTGCGTGCGTACTCCCCAGGCGGAACACTTAACGCGTTAGCTACGACACCGAAGGGGTCGATTCCCCCGACACCTAGTGTTCATCGTTTACGGCCAGGACTACAGGGGTATCTAATCCCTTTCGCTCCCCTGGCTTTCGTCCATGAGCGTCAGTAATGGCCCAGCAGAGCGCCTTCGCCACTGGTGTTCTTCCCGATATCTACGCATTTCACCGCTACACCGGGAATTCCCTCTGCCCCTACCATACTCAAGCCTTTCAGTTTCCACTGCCATGATGGAGTTAAGCTCCACGCTTTAACAGCAGACTTGAAAAGCCGCCTGCGGACGCTTTACGCCCAATAATTCCGGATAACGCTTGCCACTCCCGTATTACCGCGGCTGCTGGCACGGAATTAGCCGTGGCTTATTCCTCAAGTACCGTCATATCTTCTTCCTTGAGAAAAGAGGTTTACAGCCCAGAGGCCTTCGTCCCTCACGCGGCGTTGCTCCGTCAGGCTTTCGCCCATTGCGGAAAATTCCCCACTGCTGCCTCCCGTAGGAGTCTGGGCCGTGTCTCAGTCCCAGTGTGGCTGATCATCCTCTCAGACCAGCTACTGATCGAAGCCTTGGTGAGCCATTACCTCACCAACTAGCTAATCAGACGCGAGCTCATCCTCAGGCGAAATTCATTTCACCAGTAGGCATATGGGGTATTAGCGGTCGTTTCCAACCGTTATCCCCCTCCTGAGGGCAGATTCTCACGCGTTACTCACCCGTCCGCCACTAACCCGAAGGTTCGTTCGACTTGCATGTGTTAAGCACGCCGCCAGCGTTCATCCTGAGCCAGGATCAAACTCTCCGTTGTGTTCAAATCCTTTTGTAGATAAATCTACTCAAATTGAATTGCCTTATCCAAATAAAAACTTCTGTTTTATGTATTTAGTTTCAGCCTCCTTAAATTTTTAAGGATTACATTGAGTGCACATTAGAAAAAAATCCAAAGTGACTTTCCAAGATCTCAGATCCGTTTGCATCAAAGCTAAAAGTTAGCAATTGATGACATTTTATATATTCTTGACGGGACCTCACACCTTTATTGCTTATACATCTTGAGATAACAAAAAAGAATTTTAGTTATTCTTGACGCAATAAAAGCATCAGTTCCTAAGTTTTTAAATTTTCTAGGTGCAGAGTTAAACAACAAGTGGATAACTCATTCGAAGGGAAAACCCTTCACCTGGCTAGAAATTAAGATAGAAATCAAATCTCTAGAGAATTCATAAATTTACCAAAAATAAAATTTGAGGTAAATGATTGAATAATGCAAAAAGTATATTTCTGCCCAGAAGAAAATATTAAACCATCCCACAGTAATTGTGCAACCTTTTATACAAAAATTTTTTATTAATTTTTTATTTGTTCAAAGTCTCTTTAAACAACTAGCCTTAAATAAAGGGATATAAATGAAATGGCAGAAAGATTTAGTCAAAAAAATTTAAGAGTAAGACCAAGTTCCGATGAAGAGAAAATTGTAACAAATGCAAAAAAACACTTCGAAAAGACTTTGGTTGAGATCTCAGGCGAGTTAGTAGGAAGCGTTGCTGCACTAGAACATCCAACAAAAAATAAAAAATTAAATTATGGAGAAATATTTTTAAGAGACAACGTTCCTGTAATGATTTACCTCATAACGCAAAAGCGATACGAAATTGTCAAAAAGTTCCTAAACGTATGTCTTCAGTTACAAAGCACTAATTACCAAACACGTGGGGTATTTCCTACTAGTTTCATTGAAGAGAATGGAAAGCTCATTGGCGACTATGGTCAGAGATCAATAGGGAGAATTACTTCAGCTGATGCAAGTTTATGGTGGCCCATTTTATGTTGGTATTATGTCAACAAGAGCGGTGATTATGCCTTCGGAAAAAGTCAAAGTGTTCAAAGAGGTATTCAACTTCTACTAGATCTTGTTCTACATCCAACATTTGAGGGTACTCCAGTACTTTTTGTTCCAGATTGCGCGTTTATGATTGATAGACCTATGGATGTATGGGGAGCACCCTTAGAAGTTGAAGTTTTACTTCATGGATGTTTAAGAAGTTGTATAAATTTAATGGAATTAAGTAGAGCAGATCACGTTAGTAGACTTTTAGATCAAAGACTTATTCTTACGAATCAATGGGTTAAGGATTTAGGAAGTTTTCTTTTAAAACATTATTGGGTTACAAGCCAAACAATGCAAATTTTAAGAAGAAGGCCAACTGAGCAATATGGGGAAGATCAACATTTTAATGAATTTAATGTTCAACCTCAAGTTGTTCCCTCATGGCTACAAGATTGGTTGGAGAATAGAGGAGGTTACTTAATTGGAAATATTAGGACAGGAAGGCCAGACTTTCGATTTTACAGTTTAGGTAATTCTTTAGCTTGTATGTTCGGGGTACTCCCTGCTGAAGAACAAAGAGCTTTATTTAGATTAGTTTTACATAACAGACAGCATTTGATGGCTCAAATGCCTATGAGAATTTGTCATCCTCATATGGATGTCGAAGAGTGGCAAAATAAAACTGGATCGGATCCAAAGAATTGGCCTTGGAGTTACCATAACGGCGGTCATTGGCCAAGTTTACTTTGGTTTTTTGGTGCTGCCGTTCTATTACATCAAAACAATTATGGTTCTGATGATGTAATTCTCATGGAAGAGATGAAATCTTTAATAGAAGAATCATATTGGTGTCAACTTAATCAATTGCCTAAGCAAGAGTGGGCAGAATATTTTGATGGTCCAACAGGTACTTGGGTTGGGCAACAATCGAGAACTTATCAAACTTGGACAATTGTTGGATTTTTATTGATGAATCATTTCTTAAGAAATGAGAATAACGATCTTGATATGTTTAAAATTTAGGACTAAAACAGACCTAAAGTTAGTGATTTATCAATTGGCAAACATGCTCCAATACCGAGATATATTGTTAGAAAAGTTCCAAACAAGAAAACAGACATTGCTATCGGTCTTCTAAATGGATTTGAAAATTTGTTAACGTTTTCGATAAAGGGTAAAATCATTAATCCAAGTGGAATTAATGTTTGAAGTGCGATACCCAAAAGTTTATTAGGAACTACCCTAAGTATTTGGAAAACTGGGTATAAGTACCATTCTGGGAGAATTTCTAAAGGGGTTGCGAATGGATTTGCCTTATCTCCAAGCATTGCGGGATCAAGAACTGCAAGTCCAACTACGCACGCTATAGTACCTAAAATAACTACTGGGAATATATATAGTAAATCATTAGGCCAAGCTGGCTCTCCATAATAATTATGGCCCATACCTTTGGCTAGTTTTGCTCTTAATTTTGGATCAGATAAATCTGGTTTTTTTAACGTAGACATGAGGGAGTCTTAATAATGGTTTAAGTATAAAAGTTTATAAGGGACCTGAAATACCCTGTTTACGAATCATTAAAAAGTGCATCAACATGAAAACTGCTAATGACCAGGGTAAAACAAAAGTATGTAGGCTATAAAATCTAGTAAGAGTTGATTGTCCAACACTTTCTCCACCCCTAAGAAGTTCGACCATAAAATCACCAATTACTGGAATTGCAGCAGGTACACCTGAAACGATCTTAACTGCCCAATAACCTACTTGATCCCAAGGTAAAGAATATCCTGTAACTCCAAAAGCTACTGTTATAACTGCCATTACAACTCCTGTTACCCAAGTTAATTCTCTAGGCCTTTTGAAACCACCGGTGAGGTAAACTCTAAAAACATGAAGGATTAACATCAAAACCATCATTGATGCGCTCCATCTATGAACAGAACGTATTAACCAGCCAAAACTTACATCAGTCATCAAATAACTTACTGAGCTATAAGCTTGCGTAACTGTTGGCTTATAGTAAAAAGTCATTGCAAAACCTGTTGCAAATTGAATTAAGAAGCATACTAAAGTTATGCCACCTAAACAATAAAAAATATTTACGTGAGGGGGTACGTACTTGGAAGTTACGTCGTCAGTTATGTCTTGAATTTCAAGTCTTTCTTGAAACCAGTCATAAACAGATGAAGAATTCGCCATCCAAAAAAAAATTAGCTTTGATATAAAGAGCTTACTCAAAATTCTTATACTTGGTGTTAACACTTAACCCAATGAATTCATCTTTTAACAAACTTTTAACATTCAAAACTGTGATCACTGCCTCAATGATCATCGTTTTTTCTATCAATCTTTTATTGGTTGAAAGAGTGGATGCTCTCAGTGATAGTAGGCAATTAGTACTTGACGCTTGGACCTTGGTAAACGAAGGTTTTTATGATCCAGAAAAGTTTGATGAAATCCAATGGAAAAGAATTAGACAAAAAACGTTACAGAAACAAATTGAAACAAGTGAAGAGGCTTATTCCGCAATTGAAGACATGTTAAAACCTCTAGAGGATCCCTACACGAGAGTTTTACGCCCCAAAGATTATGAGCTACTAAAATCAAGTAATTTTGGGAGTGAAATTAATGGTGTTGGGCTTCAATTAGGTGAAGATGAAAACAATAAAGTTAAAGTTATTTCTACTCTTGGGGGCTCGCCAGCTGAAGAAGCTGGAATAGTAAGCGGGGACGTTATCGAGACAGTGGATGGAATCTCATCAGAAAAATTAGGGCTTGCAAGTACCGCCTCTAAGTTAAGAGGTGAATCAGGGACAAAAGTTTTAGTTGAATTATCTACGGAATCAGGAGAACTTAGGGAAGTCGATTTAGAGAGGAGATCGGTAGATCTCAGACCAGTTAGAACAAAAAGATTAAGAGACGATTCTCACACAATAGGATATCTAAGAATAACTCAATTTAGCGAAAGCGTACCCAAAAAAGTTGAAGAGGCTCTTCAAGAGTTAAATGAGAAGGAGGTTGAGGGCTTAATCTTGGATCTTAGAAATAATTCAGGGGGACTAGTAAGCTCAGGTATTGCAGTTGCAGACTCATTATTGAGTGAGAAACCCGTAGTCGAGACAAAAGATAGAAATGGAATCAAAGATGCAATTATTTCTCAAAAAGAGACATCTTTTGATGGTCCAATGGTGACTTTAGTAAATAAAGGCACTGCAAGTGCCAGCGAAATACTTGCTGGTTCTTTAAAGGATAATGAGAGGTCAATTCTTATGGGAGAACAAACTTATGGTAAAGGTTTAATTCAATCCCTAAAAAGTTTGGGAGAAGATAGTGGTATTGCTATAACAGTGGCTAGTTACTTAACACCAATTGGTAATAATATTCAAGGCCAAGGTATAACCCCTGACAAATTACTTGATCTACCGGATGCAATTGATTTTGGAAGTACTGACGATAAATGGTTGAAGAATGCGGAATTATTTTTAGGATCGCTTCTGGAAAAAGAAGAAGTTCCAGTTCAAACTATTGAATTAAACAATGAAGAAATTAAATCTTTTAATGGCTAAAGATTAAAAATAAAAATCTAAAAATTATGAGTATTAAAAGAATTTTTCATGACCCAATTCATAAAGAAATAGTATTTGATGCAGGAAAGTCAGAAGAATTAATGATTATGGAATTAATTGATACAGTCGCTTTTCAAAGACTAAGAAGAATAAAACAACTTGGAGCGGCATCATTACTTTTTCATGGTGCAGAATCGAGTAGATTTACTCACTCAATTGGTGTTTTTTATATTGCTAGAAAAATTTTTAAGAGATTAATTGAAATTAAATCTTCATTTTGTGAAAATAAATTTGTTCTTTATGGAGCAGCTCTACTACATGACTTAGGTCATGGACCTTTGAGCCATACCAGCGAAACAATATTCGAGCATGATCACGAACAATGGTCTGAAAACTTAGTTACAAATTATTCTCCAATAAACTCAATCCTCAAAAAGTATGACAAGGATTTACCCAGAAAAATTTGTGAATTATTTCAATCAAAACAACTATTTTCAAAACCTCTAAAAACATTGATAAGTAGTGAGATTGATTGCGATCGTCTCGATTATCTTTTACGCGATAGTTACAACACAGGTACTTATTACGGTTTAGTAGATTTAGAGAGAATAATTTCAGCTCTTACCTTTTCACCTGATGGAAATATTGGAATCAAACCAAAAGGAGTGATCGCTATTGAGCATTTCCTTGTTCTTAGAAACTTGATGTATAGAACTATCTACCATCACAAGATAAATGAAATATCAACATGGATTCTAGAAAAAATATTACACACAATAAAAAATAATTACGAAAAGAATATTTGGTTAGATAATTCTCTACATAAATGGATTTTTTCACCTTCAAAGGTTGATTTTGAGGATTTCATAAAAAATGATGATATAACTTTTTATTATCACTTGATTAGATGGAAAGATGAATCTTTTGAGCCACTTTCTACACTATGCAAAATGTTTATTGACAGAGATTTATTAAAGGCATCAGACATAAGTTTTTTAAGTAAGATGAATAGATTAAAAATCCTTGCATTTGCCACAAAATTATGTGAAAAGAATGGTTATGATTCAGAAATATTTTGTGGGATTAAGGAAAAGTCTTTTAAAGGTTTTGAATCTAATAATGCGCTAAAAATATGGGACGGCACTCATCAAAGCGCATTAGAAAATAGTTCTGCATTAATAAAAACTTTAATGAGATCTGAGGAAAGTTCTTTTATTATTTACCCAGATATGATCAAAAATGAAATTAAAAATGAAATTTCATTAATAAAAAACAATTCCTAGATTTAATTCAATGGAAATCGTTTTAAAAAATACTAAAAGTGAAAATTTAGAGATTTTTTCTTTATTAGATTTAGATAATATCCATGAAACTTTCAAAAGTTTTTCTTTCATCAAGGAACCTTTAGAAGCAAAAATCTTTGCCGTTAGCGAGTCAATAAGTTCTCATCAATTAGCAAAATTAAAAACCCACCTTAACAAGGTTAATGTTTGTTCTTTGCACATCTACTCAAACAATAGAAATACAATATTAAGTGGGAAGTCTTTAAAAATTGATTCAGTATTTATTAAAGAGCAAGAGATTAAAAAAAAGTTACTATCGTTAAATTCAAAAAAGAAAAATGATATTCTTCACAAAGGAACAGTAAGATCCGGTGAAAGAATATCTTCAAATGGAAACCTATGCATTATTGGAGACGTTAATCCAGGAGCAATAGTTTCCGCTAAGAAAAATATTTATGTTTGGGGCAAATTACTAGGGATCGCATTCGCAGGTAAAAGTGGAAATAAAAATGCATCTATTGCATCACTTTATCTAAACCCTTTACAGTTGAGAATTGCAGATGTGATAGCTATAGGACCAAAGGATAAACCCAAAAATTATTATCCAGAAATTGCAGTAATTGATAAACAAACGATAATTATCAAACCACACATAATCGAAAATAAAAATTAATCAACAATCTGCAATAAATTAATTCAAGATAGATAAATTTAAGAATTACTTAATCTTTAAAATATTTAACTTTCTGCAAGTGGCTTTATTATTTGGAAAATCTTAAAAATCGTGGGGAAGAATACTCGCACAATATTAATTTGTTCAGGTAAAGGAGGAGTTGGCAAAACAACTTTAACTGCAAACCTAGGAATAGCACTTGCTAATAGCGGAGCAACAACTGCTGTATTAGATGCTGATTTTGGCTTAAGAAATTTAGATCTTCTTCTAGGATTAGAAAATCGCATCATTTACACCGCTCAAGATGTTCTAGACAAAAATTGTCGTCTTGACCAAGCATTGGTTAGACATAAAAAGGAACCTAATCTCGCACTTCTACCTGCTGGAGACCCAAGGATGTTGGATTGGATGAAACCTGAAGATATGAAAAAAATTAGTGAGCTACTTAGTGAGAAATTTGATTTTGTCTTAGTAGATTGTCCTGCTGGTGTAGAAGATGGCTTTAAAAATGCTCTTGCAGCCTGTAAAGAAGCTATTGTTGTAACGAACCCGGAATTATCAGCAGTGCGGGATGCGGATAGAGTAATAGGGATTCTTAATACTTCAGATATTGAGCCTATTCAACTTGTAATCAATAGAGTTCGCCCTAACATGATGGCTAGTCAAGAAATGTTATCCATCGAAGATGTTCAAGGGATCCTTTCTTTGCCTTTATTAGGGATTGTTTTAGAAGATGAACAGGTAATAATAAGTACAAACAGAGGAGAGCCACTGACACTTTCAGATGGTAGATCTCCTGCAAAAAAATGTTATTTAAATGTTTCTCAAAGACTTACAAATAAAGATGTACCAATTATCGATCCAAAAAAAGAAGGCAAAAGTCTTAAAGATAAATTCATGAGATTAATGCAAACAAAGGTTTTTTAAAATGATGACTCTCAGAGATCTTATAAATAAATTACTAGGCAGAGAAACGTCTAGTGCGAATACAGCTAGAGAAAGATTACAACTTGTACTTGCTCATGACAGAGTTGATATGAGTTCCTTAACAACTGATCTTTTAGATAAAATGAGGAAAGAGATCCTTGATGTTGTTGCTAAATATGTTGAAATTGATTTTGAGGAGGTGGCAGTAAGTTTGGAGACTGAGGATAGAATGACTGCACTAGTTGCCAATTTACCAATCAAAAGAACTATTTCAGGAGAGATAAAATTCAAAAAAACTGATAAAACTGATAAAGCTAACAAAGATATCAAAAAGTAATAAATTTAAAAAAAAGCTAAAAAAATACAGATAATTGACCCTCCCTAATTGTAAGATGAAGAGATTGCCGGCTTAGCTCAGCGGTAGAGCAGCGCTTTTGTAAAGCGAAGGTCATCAGTTCAAATCTGTTAGCCGGCATTTTGATTGATTTAATTCTGTTCAATATTCTTTGCTGAAAATAAAAAGACTAAACCTATCAGAGCAACAATAGGAAAAAATCTTATTTCCAGAACATACTCTAAAAAAGATGCAAGGGGTTCAAATATCCAATAAGTAAAAAATTGAATTAATAAAACAAAAAATAATAATAAAAACATTAATACAATTCCCTAACTATTACTTCTCCTTCTCTAATCAGTTTCCAATTTCCACTGTTCTTCCAAAGTATAATAGTACTAGCTTTTCCACTACTTTTCCCCCAGGGGATGGGGCCCAAAATTTTTATAGAAGGGAAGTCTAGAGCAATACCTTCAGCTGTAATTGATCCTTTAAAACCTGAAATATTTGCACTTGAAGTTAACAATGGGCCTGTTTCTCTCAAAAGAGATTGTGCGATATTTGAATTTGGAATTCTCAACCCAATAGTCTGATCATTACTGGTAATATGTTCAGTCTGCTTTGCTGAAGCAGGAATAACAATTGTCAGAGCTCCAGGCCAATATTTTGAGGCTAAATTTTCGTAATCTTCTTTTGCTGATTCGTGAACATAATCAATTAAATTTTTATGTTCTGATCCCATAAGAATTAAGGGTTTGTTTTTATCTCTTTTTTTAAACTCATAAATAATACTTGAGAATTTTGGTAAGCATCCAATTGCAGGTAAAGTGTCCGTTGGGAAAATTATAGGTAAACCACTTTTAAGGGTTCTCCAAGCAGTTTTACAGTCTACTAAATTCATTTAGATCAAGAACCTATAATTAATTTATTTATATCTTCCAATGGTAAACCTACCAATACCTGAAAAATCTTTCACAATTTCTATTGATGTAAATTTATTTTTAATAAGTAGTTGTTTTACTTTTTCACTTTGATCAAAATGATTCTCTAAAATTATCCAACCATTCTCTTTTAAGAATAATGGTGCTTTACGTATTATTTCACTAATATGTTTTAAACCATCTTCGCCACCTAGTAAAGCGACTTTAGGTTCGAAATTCTTAACTTCTTTGGGTAATTTTTCATAAGTATCTCTGGGAATATATGGCGGGTTTGAAATAGCGAGGTCTAATTTTCCTTTAAAACTTTCAAGAGGGGACCACCAATTTCCACAATAAAATTTCAAATTTGATTGTTTAGAAGAATTTGTAAAATTTTTAATGGCAATTTCTAATGCGTCTTGATCTATGTCAGTTGCCACTCCTTTGCTAAATGGATAAGCCAATGCCAACGCAATACTAATTGCACCTGATCCAGTTCCTAATTCAGCAAAAAATAATTTTTCTGATTTCTTTCGAAATATATTAAAGACGATATCAACTATTAGTTCAGTTTCTGGTCTGGGAATGAGTACTTTGTTTGTAACTTTTAATTTTAAATCTCTCCAAAAAGTTATTCCACAAAGATACTGAATTGGGCAAGATTTTAGTAAATGATCATCCCAAACAGATTCTAAAAATTCCAAATTATTTTTTAAATATATGTCTTCCTTGGGATTTATACTTTTCAAGTTAAGATCACTAGACGATATACCGCCTATACAATCAAGTAAAACAGCAAAAGATGGTTGATCCCCTCCTTTAGAAAGTTGCTTTTTCTTCCAAAATAAAAATTCTTCTACAGAAATGCAAAGCATTTATTAAAGTATTAGCGTTTTGGCCCAAGCCTACCTTTACTAGAGTCAGAGTAGAAGCTTGATTTTTCTCCATCTTGTGTAGAAATAAATAAACCAATCAGGAATATTGTTGGCACTCCTACAAATAAAAGACTCGCTACGAATCCAAAGTTAGTTGTTTCCATTTAATTGGTAGTTCTATATTTAAGTATTAAGACTATAGACGTATAACTTGGAATAAAGTGGAAAAATAAACAAATTTTATAAACTGATTAACAGTCTTAAACAATTTATCGCGGTAATTTTTTATTTTCACTAATTTTTTTTAGTTCTTCCAAATTTGAGGGGGGAGATTGTGGTTTTGTTAAAATTACGGCAGATGATTTTATCAATGTTTGACATGCAAGACGCCAATTTTCTGGTCTATTTTTTAGTTTTTCTTCTTCAACAGATGTAAGAGGACTCAAAGAATTTTTGTTTCCACCTTCAACTGAAATAAAGCAAGTACTGCATTGTCCTGCTCCTCCACAATTTCCCAAAATACCTTTTAAACCATAAAGTTGTAAATTTTCTTTCATTACCAATTCCCTTAAATTTTCACCAGGATTACATTGAACCTCTAAATCCTCACGGATAAATCTGATAGTTGCCATTTTTTTAGTTATTTTTCTTATTTTGGCGTTTTACTTTGAGAATTGTGACCAAAATATTAACAGTTTTTAGCTAAAAATTTCTTGTAAACTAAGTTCTAACAATGGATTTGCCCAATTTTTGCAAGAAAATAAATTTATTTACAAAAATCCCTCAAAGACTAAAAAACCCTTACTATCGTGATGTTTAGCTGTTTACTCAGCATAGTTACTAGAAATTAACCGATGGGATTGCCTTGGTATCGAGTTCACACAGTAGTTATTAATGACCCAGGTCGACTACTTGCTGTGCATCTTATGCATACTGCATTATTAGCCGGCTGGGCCGGTTCTATGGCTCTTTATGAATTAGCCATTTTTGATCCTTCTGATGCTGTTCTCAATCCAATGTGGAGACAGGGGATGTACGTTATGCCTTTCATGGCAAGACTAGGTATCACAAGTAGTTGGAATGGATGGGATATTACGGGTGCTACTGGAGTTGATCCTGGATTCTGGAGTTTCGAAGGGGTTGCGGCAGCACACATAGTATTTAGTGGTCTATTGATGTTGGCATCTATTTGGCACTGGACATATTGGGACCTAGATTTATGGGAAGATTCAAGAACTGGTGAGCCTGCTCTTGATTTACCAAGAATTTTCGGAATCCACCTTCTTCTAGCAGGACTTACATGTTTTGGTTTTGGAGCTTTTCATTGCGCAAACGTGGGGATTTGGGTTTCTGATCCCTATGGTTTAAGTGGGCATGTAGAACCTGTAGCACCTTCCTGGGGGGTTGAAGGATTTAACCCTTTTAATCCAGGAGGTATTGTAGCTAATCACATCGCAGCAGGACTTATGGGTATTATTGGAGGTATTTTCCACATTACCAACAGGCCTGGAGAAAGACTCTACAGAGCATTAAAACTTGGAAGTCTTGAAGGAGTTCTTGCTAGTGCTTTAGCTGCTGTACTATTTGTTTCTTTCGTTGTTTCCGGAACAATGTGGTACGGTTCAGCAACCACCCCAATAGAGCTTTTTGGTCCTACTAGATATCAATGGGATTCAGGTTATTTCAAAACTGAAATTAATAGAAGAGTACAAGCTGCTATTGATGATGGTGCGACTAAATCAGAGGCATATGCATCGATTCCAGAAAAATTAGCCTTCTATGATTATGTAGGTAATAGTCCAGCTAAAGGTGGACTATTCAGAGTTGGAGCTCTTGTTAATGGTGATGGTTTACCAACTGGTTGGCAAGGTCACATTGCTTTCCAAGATAAGGAAGGTAACGAATTAGAAGTTAGAAGAATTCCTAATTTCTTTGAAAACTTCCCTGTTATTCTTGAAGACAAAGAAGGCAATGTAAGGGCAGATATCCCATTTAGAAGAGCTGAAGCAAAGTACTCATTTGAGCAAACTGGCATTACTGCAACTATCTATGGAGGGGACCTAGATGGTCAAACATTTACAGATCCTGCAGTGGTGAAAAGATTAGCAAGAAAGGCTCAACTTGGAGAAGCATTCAAGTTTGACAGAGAGACATATAAATCTGACGGTGTATTCCGAAGTTCTCCAAGAGCATGGTTTACATATGCACATTTATGTTTCGGATTGCTATTCTTATTTGGGCACTGGTGGCACGCTTCAAGAACTCTTTACAGAAATTCCTTTGCTGGTATTGATGCTGAGATTGGCGACCAAGTTGAATTTGGTTTATTCAAGAAGCTTGGTGATGAAACCACAAGAAGAATCCCTGGAAGGGTTTAAACTAAACTTTATTACTTAATCTTATGGAAGCTTTCGCTTACGTTCTTATTCTAACTCTCGCAGTTGTAACCCTATTCTTTGCTGTCGCCTTTAGAGACCCACCTAAATTCGATAGAAAATGAACCATGAAAAAGACCTCTTTAACAAGAGGTTTTTTTTTACTTTTCATAATTAGAATATTACCCTACTATTAGGGTTGAAGTGCATTATTTCACCACATGCAGTGTCCAACCTGTCAAAACACAGATAGCAGAGTTTTGGAGTCAAGATCTGCTGATAGTGGTAAAAGTGTTCGACGAAGAAGAGAGTGCTTAAATTGCAGCTTTAGATTTACAACTTATGAAAGAGTCGAAACAATGCCAGTTTCAGTTATAAAGAAAGACGGTGGCAGAGAATTATTTGATAAACAAAAATTATTTACTGGCATATCAAGGGCATGCGAAAAGACTAACTTCAGTAGTGAAGCAATTATTAATTTCGTAGATGGAATTGAATCACAAATCGTTCAAGACTCTAATAAAGATATTAAATCTTCACAAATCGGAGAATTAATACTTAAAAATCTTCGAAAAGAAAACGAAGTCGCCTATATAAGATACGCCTCAGTTTACAGAAAATTTAATGGGGTAAAAGATTTTATTTCAACTCTTGAATCTCTAAAGGGAAGTTCAAAAAACCAATTAGCATCAATTTCATAAAATTAAGCATCTTAAAGTGTAGAATAAATATCACAAATGTTTATTGCTATTGGTTTGCAGGCTAGTAGCATCCCTTTCTAACTACCTTAGGTAGTCTGCGATTCAACAAATGAACGAAAATTCTTCCCAAACCATTAAAGAACTTTCTGAGGATCAAGAAATTAAAAATTCGTCTGAGTTAGATAATGATTCAACCTCTCAAAATGAGGAAGATTTATCATTCGAGAAGAGCGATATACCTTCAGCAGACTCTTCCTCTAGCAGAACAAATACTGATTTTGACAACGCAGGATTCACACAAGAAGAATTTGCATCACTTTTGGGTAAGTATGACTATAACTTTAAGCCTGGCGATTTAGTTAAAGGCACCGTTTTTGCTCTAGAGCCAAAAGGGGCCATGATAGATATAGGGGCAAAAACAGCTGCTTTTATGCCTGTTCAAGAGGTTTCAATAAATAGAGTTGAAGGACTTAATGATGTTTTACAACCTTCAGAAAGTAGAGAATTTTTCATAATGAGCGAAGAAAATGAAGATGGCCAATTAGCCCTCTCCATTCGAAGAATTGAATATCAAAGAGCATGGGAAAGGGTTAGACAACTTCAAAAAGAAGATGCCACTATATATTCTGAAGTTTTTGCAACAAATAGAGGAGGTGCTCTCGTCAGGGTAGAGGGCTTGAGAGGTTTTATCCCAGGTTCTCATATAAGTGCTCGAAAAATCAAAGATGACTTGGAAGGTGAATATTTACCTTTAAAATTCCTTGAAGTTGATGAAGAGAGAAATAGATTAGTACTAAGTCATAGAAGAGCTTTGGTTGAGAAAAAAATGAACCGACTTGAGGTAGGCGAAGTCGTTGTTGGTTCTGTAAAAGGTATTAAACCTTATGGAGCCTTTATTGATATTGGTGGAGTTAGTGGACTATTGCACATTTCTGAGATTAGTCATGAACATATTGAGACTCCTCATAATGTTTTAAATGTGAGTGACCAAATGAAAGTTATGATAATTGACCTTGATTCGGAAAGAGGACGAATTTCATTATCTACAAAAGCACTTGAACCTGAACCAGGTGACATGCTAACTGACCCTCAAAAAGTTTTTAGTAAAGCAGAAGAAATGGCTGCAAAATACAAACAAATGCTATTTGAACAAACTGATGATAACGAAGAAATTCCCACAGCGTCTTCTGAAACAGTATAAAGTAACCTCTTCATTTTTTTATTAATATCAAAGCTCAATCCTATTTATCCTTGTGCAAGTATTATTTAATTTACAATAATTGATTTGTAACGATAGTCTAATTTAGGATATTGTCTAATTTCAATATTATTTATAAATGAGTGATTTCATTTTCACTTCTGAATCTGTAACTGAAGGTCATCCTGACAAAATATGTGATCAAATTAGCGACGCTGTTTTAGATGCTTTACTGACTGAAGATCCAGAAAGCAGAGTTGCATGCGAAACTGTTGTTAATACTGGTCTTTGTTTACTTACTGGAGAAATAACTTCAAAAGCAAAAGTCGATTACGTAAAACTTGTTAGAAATGTAATTAAAGAAATTGGATATGAAGGCTATAAAGCAGGTGGTTTTGATTCAAATAGTTGTGCTGTTTTAGTAGCACTTGATGAGCAATCACCAGACATTTCACAAGGAGTAAATGACGCAGATGATGTTAACGAAGATTTGGAAGACAATACCGGCGCTGGTGACCAAGGCATAATGTTCGGCTATGCATGCGATGAGACGCCTGAATTAATGCCGTTACCGATTAGCTTGGCTCATAGATTAGCCATTCAACTTTCTAAGGTAAGGCACGAAAACGTGCTTAATTATCTACTCCCTGATGGTAAAACTCAAGTAAGTATTGATTATAAAAATGGAGTACCAGTCTCGATTAATACCATTTTAATTTCAACTCAACATAATCCTGAGATAGATGGCATAACAAATGAAGAAGAAATTCGTCAAAGAATAAAAGAAGATTTATGGAAGCATGTTGTAATTCCTGCCACTGAAGATTTAGAAATCAAACCAAACATTCATACAACAAGATTTCTAGTAAATCCCACGGGCAAATTCGTCGTAGGGGGGCCTCAAGGTGATGCCGGACTTACTGGAAGAAAAATTATAGTAGATACTTATGGGGGTTACGCAAGACACGGAGGAGGAGCATTTTCTGGTAAAGATCCCACAAAAGTAGATAGATCAGCTGCTTATGCAGCACGTTATGTAGCTAAAAGCATAGTTAAGGCAAAATTAGCAAAAAAGGCAGAAGTACAATTAAGTTATGCAATTGGAGTTGCAAAACCGATTTCCATTCTTGTTGAAACTTTTGATACTGGCGTTATTTCACAAGCTAATTTGACTGAGCTTATTAATAAGTACTTTGATTTAAGACCAGCAGCCATTATCAAAGAATTTGATCTAAAAAATCTACCCCAAAAAATGGGTGGCAAATTTTTTAGAAAGACTGCATCCTATGGGCATTTTGGCAGAAGAGATCTTGTTCTCCCTTGGGAAAAGGTAGAAGAAAAAGCAGCCCAATTAGCGGAGGCTTACAAAGTATTTTTATAAAAATATTTATTCTATGCCTGATAATTTTTATGGAGGGTTAGATTTTGGAACCAGTGGGGCAAGAATATCAATAATTAATCTTCATAAAAAATTAGTATATACAAATTCAGTACCTTATTTATTCAGCTTTAACAATCCAAATTCTTGGATAAATTCTTGTGAAAATCTTTTAGTTAGTTTACCCATTGAGATAAAAATTAACCTTAATAAATTGGCTATCTCCGGCACCTCAGGAACTTTAATGCCATCCAATTTACAAGGAGAACCGATAGGAGAAGCAATTCCTTATTACCAAGCATGTAATGAACATAAGATCCTTCTTAAATCCCTAGCATCTGGAGAAGATCATCTGCAAACTCCGTACAGTAGCCTTGCTAAAGCATTAAATCTGATAGATAAATATGGGACAAATATACTTTTGCGACATCAATCTGATTGGATAACTGGTTGGTTTTTAAAAGATTGGACTTACGGAGAAGAAGGTAATAATCTCAAACTTGGTTGGGATCTAGAAAAAGAATCATGGCCAAAAAGTTATCTCAATACTTCATGGCAAAAATGCTTACCTCAAATAGTAAAAAGTGGGAAAATTATTGGACAAGTGAATTTTGATTTAGCAGATAGATTTAACTTGAATAAGAAATTAATATTAATCTCAGGCACCACTGACTCTAATGCAAGTGTAATAGCTGCAGGTTTAGGTAAAGAAGATGGTCTCACAGTTTTAGGAACAACTATTGTAGTTAAAAAAGTTATTGATAAACCAATAAAAAAACAAGGTATTACAAACCATAGAGTAAGCGGTCATTGGATATGTGGAGGGGCATCAAACGCAGGCTGTGGCGTATTGTCTCAATTCTTCTCTGATTTAGAAATAAAAGAGCTCAGTCGACAAATAAATCCATCGAAAAACACTTCTTTGAATCTTTTACCTCTAAATAGTAAAGGCGAGAGATTTCCTATTAATAATTCTAAATTAGAGCCTATACTTGGTCCAAGACCAGTGAGTGACTCACTTTATTTACATGCATTATTCGAGGGGCTAGCCAAGATCGAATTGAAAGGATGGGAAAAACTAGGCGAACTAACAGGTTCACTTCCTAAAAAAGTTATTACTATTGGTGGAGGTTCAAAAAACCCTCAGTGGAGAAAAATAAGAGAAAAAATTATTAATATACCAATAGTTTCATGTAGTAGAAGCACTTCTTTTGGTACTGCCTTATTAGCGATAAATTCAAAATAATAATTTTTTGAATATTTAATAAAGATATAAAATTTTTAATGAAAAGGGTTTCACAAACTACACATCTTAATTTAAAGTATATAGGTTAGAGCCGGGATAGCTCAGTTGGTAGAGCAGGCGACTGAAAATCGCCGTGTCCCCAGTTCAAATCTGGGTCCTGGCACCTTTAAAACCCTGTCTTAGACAGGGTTTTATACTTTAAAGTCATTGAGAACTCGTGATTTTTTCGTATTTTTTTATAGTTTATAATTTTTATTTTTCGACTCTGCAGACTTGACCAATAACACCCAAAATCAGTTTATCTCCATTTGGATCTTGCCAATCAGCTAAATCATTGAAATTACTATTTGCTTCATCTATTGAGACATCAACATCTCTAAATGATTTTTCAAAACAATTTATATCCATTGTATAGAGAATATCCTTAGTAATTTCACTTTTTGTTTTGGGAATATATTTACTCAATACTCTTACAGATCCATCCTCATTCCTTTTTATACTTTGCCTATCCCATAACTGCTCTCCATATTCACTTTTGGGGACTCCAACCCATTCATGAGGCAAAGCATTTACTGGGTTTATAAAAATACAAATTGGAACGATTATCGAAAGGAGTAAACCAATGCTATTGCTAATTAATATTGAACTAACTTTATTCTTAGAATCAACCATGAATACTTCTGCAATACAAAAATCTTTTATCTAAAGTAAATAAAGGATAAAAATTTGTAAAAATTTTTATTGATTAGTATTTCTATTATAGATACAATCAAATATTAAATTAAAACTTACTTCCAATAAGTTAATTAGAACAATAATGAATAAATTACAAAAATTTCTCTCAGTAGTTTTTTTTATAGCAATATTTGTTGTTTTGATTTTTTTTATCCAAAATTATGGAATTGAACCTCTAAGAAACAAAATACAAAATATGGGGATTTGGGCTCCTTTTGGAATATTCCTACTTAGAGGAGTAAGTATTATTTTACCTGCCCTTCCAAGTTCAGCTTATTCTCTCCTAGCTGGTTCATTACTAGGATTTCAAAAAGGTTACATGACAATAATTTTTTCTGATATCGTTTTTTGCCAAGCTGCTTTCTTTATCGCAAGAAATTATGGTCGGGCTCCTGTACGTAATTTAGTAGGCCCGAAAGCAATGAAAAAGATTGAAAGTTTTAATCAAAACCAGCTAGAAGAAAATTTCTTTCTTATGACAGGACTACTAATGACTGGCCTTTTTGATTTTCTAAGCTACGCGATTGGTATTGGAGGAACTCGCTGGAAAATATTTACTCCTGCATTATTAATAAGTCTTCTAATCAGTGACTCTATACTTGTCGCGGTAGGAGCTGGAGTTAGCCAGGGAGCAGGCTTATTTCTAGGGATTGCTCTATTAGGAATGTTTGCTTTAGCGACTATTTCAGGATTGGCAAAAAATAAAATGCCTAAATAACAAAACAGTTGATAATTCTGTAATCAAAGAAGAAAGATATGACATTTTCGCAAACAATAACTATATAAATAATGATTCATGCAAGAATAGAAATCGATTAATTTTAAAGTTATTAGATGACTCCATTTAGACCAACTTCATATGATCGCCCTGGAGAACAAATATCAACAACTCCTTCTGGATTAAAAGTAACTTCTGCAAAAAGATTAATGGTTGATTCAATGGTAAGGATGATACAAAAAGCAGAAAATCATTCCGTAGAAGATAAACTTGACGAAGAATCTAACAATAATTAATCAATTCATTGATAGAAGTATAGGAGAGTGGAAATCTATTAGAAGTACTCACACTTTAGCTTTTCAGGAATTTGAAAACTCAAATAGTAAAATATATATAAAACCTATCAACAATAAAAATAAAAAAGTCGTTGAAATTTTTAAAAATTATAAATTTAGTTTAAACCTCGAGAGCATAGCCATTTCTATAAACTGGCAAGCAATTAGTGATTGGGGCAATGATGACATCAGTGAGGGAGATGAAACTATTCTGATTTTTTTACCCAAAGATGAAAATTCAGGAATTGTTTTAAGAAATAAAGGTTATACAGAATCCTTTATTGCATCATCCAATTATTTTGTTGATGAACAAAATAATTTACACATTAAAACTATTTATAAATCAACAGTTTCCGAAGAAAGAATTTCCTTTTTATCCACTCATGTAAGATCTAGATTTTCTACTATTAGAAATCTGGAAAATAACTCAGTTATACAAACCTCCCATACTTCAGAGATAAGGAATTTAGCTAGTTTAATAGATTAATTATCCTTTCAAATTGAAACTCTGTTTCAGATATTAATTTAGGAAGAAAGCCTTTGTTTCCACGCATATTATTAACTGTTGAATTCAAATCAGAGATAGTTGCATCTCTCATTAATTCAAAAACCCTTCTTGCATTTCTTAAAGGTACGCCAAGAGCAAGATAAGTATTTTTAAGATCCTTCAAACAACTTTTTTCTAAAACTGATTCGTCATTAGTAATTAAAAGATAAGCAACAACCCTTAGGATTATTTCTCCATCTCTTAAACAAACGGACATCTTGTTAGTTGTATTTAAAGATATTTTTGAATTAAGTGAATCTTGATTTTCGCAAATCATAGCTGTTACAGCGTCTGCTGCGATTGCATGTGAATTATTGGTTATTGAGGTTATTGCATCTAATCTTGAGTTTGCAGTATTAATAAATTCTTTTATGTGGCTTAAATCATTTAATTTCTTATGGGCTGACAATAGTTGATTATTCTTTGAAACTGACATTCCTGTGGATAAAATTAAAGATTGATCTTAAGAATAATATAAAGCTAGTAAAAACAATACAATTTCAAACTTAACGCAACGCTTCTTAATTAATAACTTCATTCCAAAGTGATAGTTGAAATAATTCAAATAAAAAAATTTTTTCCGCTAATATAAAATTATATTTTCAATAAAGTTTTGGATCAACAGGATTTAAAATTATCAAAAAAACTTATTTCCTCATATAAAAAGAGATTGGAAAAAGAAATTCTAGACAGAAGTATGAAATTAAAGATGCCTCAAAATAAATTTGAAGAAATAATTAATAATAATAATGAACTTATCAATTTAAAAAAAACGTTAGAAGATCTAGAAACGGAATCTGACTCTAATAGTAAAGTCTGATTTTTGAAAAACCCTTCCAAAAGTGCCTCAAACCAACAATTTCCTTTTTAAGTCCCTAAACAATCAACAACTTCAAGCAGTAAAACATGTTTATGGACCACTATTAGTTGTAGCTGGTGCAGGTAGCGGAAAAACTAAGGCTCTTACCCACAGAATTGCAAACCTTATTGAGGGTAACTCTATTGATCCCTATAACATTCTCGCAGTCACTTTCACTAACAAAGCTGCCAAAGAAATGAAAGCAAGATTAGAGGTTCTTCTCGCCCAAGAATTAGCTTTTAATCAATTTGGTCAGCCTTGGACAACTCTTAAAGAAATTGATCAAAATCAATTAAGAGCAAACGTTCACCAAGAGAGGCTTCAGAACCTTTGGATCGGTACTTTCCATTCTTTATTTTCAAGACTTCTGAGATACGATATTGAAAAATATACTGATCCAGAAGGCCTAAAATGGACAAGGCAATTTTCAATTTACGATGAAACAGATTCTCAAACATTAGTAAAAGAAATTATTAGTCAAGATATGAATCTTGACCCAAAAAGATATGATCCCAAAAAGATTAAAAGATTAATAAGTAATGCTAAAAATCAATGCTTAACTTCTAATGATCTTTTAGAAAAAGCAGATAATAATTTTGATAAAACAGTTGCAGAAGCCTATAAGAAATATAGAATTTCGCTTTCAAAAAATAATTCTTTAGACTTTGATGATCTTCTACTTTTGCCTGTTTTCTTATTGAGGCAAAATGATATAGTCAGAGATTACTGGCACAAAAGATTTAAACATATTTTAGTTGACGAATATCAAGATACAAATAAAACACAATATGAACTTATAAAATTAATTACCGCTGGAAATACTGAACCCAAAAAATTCTTCAGTTGGGAAGATCGATCAATCTTTGTTGTTGGGGATGCTGATCAAAGTATTTATAGTTTCAGAGCAGCTGACTTTAGAATTTTAATTGGTTTTCAAGAAGATTTTAAAACTTCAATCAAAGATGATAAAAAATCATCTTTAATTAAATTAGAAGAAAATTATAGGTCATCTTCCAATATCCTTGATGCTGCAAACGCACTCATTGAAAACAACTCTGAAAGAATTGACAAAGTTTTAAAGGCTACTAAAGAAAAAGGGGAACTTTTAACGTTACTCAGCTGTGATGATGAAATTTCCGAGGCAGAAGCAATTACCAATAAAATTAAAGCACTCAATAACTATAATCAAAGCCCAATTTGGAAAAATTTTGCAATTTTATATCGAACCAGAGCTCAGTCGAGAGTATTAGAAGAATCTCTTGTAAGGTGGCGCATTCCTTATACAATTTTTGGAGGCTTGCGTTTTTATGATAGGAGAGAAATTAAAGATGCCATAGCATATTTGAAAGTTCTGGTTAATTCTTCAGATAACGTTAGTCTTTTACGAATCATAAATGTTCCTCGAAGAGGGATTGGTAAGACTACTATTCAAAAACTTAATGACCTATCTAATAGGTTAAATATCCCATTATGGGAGGTTCTAAATGATAAGAAAAGTCTTGAAGAAACAATAGGCCGATCATCAAAAGGAATTAATAAATTTACTGAAGTTATGAATGATCTACTGTGTTACCTAGAAAATTCAGGTCCCGCTCAACTACTACAACTTATATTAGAAAAAAGCGGTTATTTAAGTGACTTGCTCTCTAGTGGAACTGAAGAATCTGAAGATAGAAGAAATAACTTACAAGAACTAATTAATGCAGCTACCCAATATGAAGAAGAAACAGAAAGTGGAGATGTAGAGGGCTTTCTTTCTACAGCAGCCTTAACAACTGATAATGATACAAAGAAAAATAATCCTAACTCTGTAACTCTTATGACTCTGCATAATAGTAAAGGTTTAGAATTTCAAAATGTTTTTATCACTGGGCTAGAACAAGGACTCTTCCCTAGCCATAGATCAATAGATACTCCCTCACTTCTTGAAGAGGAAAGGAGATTATGCTATGTAGGTATTACTAGAGCTAAAGAAAGAGTTTTCTTAAGTCATGCAAGAGAAAGAAGATTATGGGGTGGAATGCGTGAAGCAACAATTCCTTCAATATTTCTTTCGGAAATACCTGAAGATTTAATGGATGGCGAATTACCTCAATCTGGTGGGGCTTCAATTAGAAGAGATTTGCATCTTGATCGTTTAACAAGAGTTGATCGAAACAACTCAAATGAATTTCTTAACAAACCAATAAATGCAGTAAGGAAATTATATTCAGGGCCAAGTAAAGGGAAAAGCTGGATAGTTGGAGATAAGCTAATTCACTCAAAATTTGGGAAAGGTGAAATTATACATATTTTTGGGAGCGGTGAAAAAATATCTTTAGCAGTCAAATTTGGTGATAAAGGAAGTAAAATTCTAGATCCCAGATTAGCTCCAATTCGTTATGTAAGTTAAAACTCATGAACGATATCTCTGATTTCATCCAAGGGGAATTAATCAAAACTCCATTTAATCTATATAACATTATTACTAAATACATAGAATCTAATAACAATACTAAAGTAGCTTTTGTTGGCGGTTATTTAAGAGATTTGTTAATTAGTAAATTCCACAAAAAATCGTTTTCTAAACCTGTAGATATTGATCTTGTTATTGAAGGATCCTCTATTTCTCTCGCAAAATTTATAAAAAAAAATATCGTAAATGTAGATTTATGTTTAATCAAGGAATTTAATTTATACAACACTGTAGAAATAAATATTAATGACTATAAAATTGATATTGCTTCTGCAAGAAAAGAAATTTATTCTGCTCCAGGCTTAAATCCCATAGTAAATAAAAGTACTATTGAGGAGGATCTTAAGAGGCGAGATTTCACTATAAATTCAATAGCCTTCGAGGTATCGACAAGGAAAATCTATGATCTTTATGGAGGAATTTCTGATATAAAAAGTAAAAGATTGAACTTACTTCACAGTAATAGTATTTCAGATGATCCAAGTAGATTAATTAGATGTGCAAAATATGCTTCAAGGTTAGATTTCAATATTTCAAATATTTCTCTCAAACAATCTCAAGAAACAGTTAGACAATGGCCATGGAAAAGTTCAGAAACTCATCAGAAAATAATTAACCCTCCTGCACTAGGCATACGAATAAGGATGGAACTTGCTGAAATATGCAAACACGATAATTTGACTAATGTAATTTCAATAATTCATAAATGGGAAATTATCTCAATATTAAATGAAAATATTAAAGTCGATAAAAGGTTTTTAAGAGGACTAAATTGGATTAAGAAGTTAAAGGGAAATCATATGCTTTACTTATTAAAAGATTCAGAAGATTTAGAAAAAGCATGTCAAAGATTTTTAGTAAATAATAGTGAGATAAAAATATTAGAAGATTATTTAAATATCAAAAAGATATTAAATACAAACCAAAAAAATTTCAATCATTTTTCTCCATCAAGTTGGACAAAATTTATTGAGGACAGAAACCTTAATGATGAGACAGTCAAATTATTAATTTGCGATGGAGGACCATACTGGCGTAAATTGTTTAAGTGGTTATTTATATACAAATTCATAAAGTCAAAAAAAGATGGAGTAACATTAAAAAAAGAAGGATGGGACCCAGGGGAGGAGATGGGTAAGGAAATTAAAAGATTAAGATATTTGGAAATTGACAAATTAAATAGAAATTAATTACATTTTTACAACCTCTCCAACCTTGTACCAATTATCCTTTAGAACATTTTCATATTTACGATTGCAACTAATCAATAGGGGTCCACATGTTTGAGGATCTAATAGTAATGATATTCTCTCGTTAAAAGTCTCTTGATCTAATGATTTTTCGTTAAAAAAATTAATTATTCTTTTTTGCTTATTTACTTTATAAATTTTGTCAAAAATTTCTTTATTTGATTCAAAGAAAGTACTTTTAACATCTTTTCTAATCAAATCAAATACTCCTGGATAAGCTTTAAATGCAAATAAATCTAATAAAACTTTTAGTGGTTCAAGATGATTGTTTTGCCTATATAAATTAGATGATTCAACCATTTCTTTAAGATGTCCAATAAATCCATATCCAGTAATGTCAGTCGCAGCATTGACTAATGATTCTTTAAATTGATTTTGAAAAAAATAAATTTCATCAATCAAATATTGCTGACTCTTTACTAAATTATTAATTACTTCATAAGAACTACCTAGCATATTAATATTTTGCATTTGACCGGCAAAGTAAATCCCAACGCCCAGAGGTCTAGACATCATGAGAATATCTCCAATATTCATTCCAGATTTAAGCCATGGTTTTGCTCCATTTTTTAAAATACCTTGAACTGTTAAAGAAATATCTATTCCTAATGAATAAGGTTTATTTACTAAACTTCTTGCCTCAAAAGTATGGCCTCCAAGTAATTCACCTCCATGATCCTCAACTGTTGATTTAATGCCTTGAAGTGATTGAGAAAAGAGGTAACTCTGAAATTCGCTTTCAACTTTTGGTAATGAAATTAAAGCCTGCGCGGATGAAAGTTTTGCTCCGCATGCCCACAAATCTGAGCAAGCATGCAAAGTAGTAATTTTTGAATTAAGCCAAGGATCACTTACCAGTGCAGGAAATCCATCTACACTTTGCAAGATAATATCTTGACCATTTTGATAAATCTCAACTGAATCTTCAGGTGATGAAGCAAAAGAATTTAAATTAGAATTTATTAATGATTTGTTCAAAACAAATTGAGGAATTTTAGCTGCACATCCTCTGCAATCATTCAATGAAATACTTTTTTCACTACTTTTCATATTTAGCCTTTTTGATCTGAACTTTTTAATAAAGTTGAGATCAATTTTATGCTTTAAAATCCAAAAAATAAAAGAAGGGCCGAACACAAAATTGCGATAAATAGCAAAAGCCTTTGGATGATGGCTTGGGAATATATTTACTATTTGCAATCCGATCTTTTGAGGAATCCACTTTTTTAATGATCTCCCTTCTATGTCTTTTTTTAGATTTTGTACTAATGTATTTACGACTTTTACTGCAAAAACTCCCGATGCAGGTCTTTTTGCTGAACCTACAACTGCGCAATCACCTACAGCAAAGATTCCAGAGAAACTTTTTATCTGCAAATTCTGATTTGTAATTATTCTGCCATAAGAATCCGAATCTAATAAATTTTTTTGTGCCCATAACGGAGATGTATTTCCCGTACATAAAAGAATCTTGCCATAATCAAAATTAAGTTTTTCAACTAAATCAATATTTGAATTCCGTAAACTTTTTAGAATTGTATTATTAATTTTTCTTGAATCGCATAATAGTTTTAAAGGTCTATCTCCCCATCTTTTTCTCAAAGCATATGATACTTCAATTGCAGCAAGGCCACTCCCAACAATTACAAATGGAAGTTCACTAACTGAATCAAAAATATCCTCTTTTAGTATTGATTCATAAGCCCTTAAAAAAGGTTTAATTGAAAAAGCATTTCGATTTCTAACTAGTGATTCAAATTCTTTTGGAATTATTGTTTGACTTCCATAATTAAGCACCAACTTCGAATAATTAACTGGAGGTCTATTACTTAAAATAATTTTCTTTAAATTGAAATCAATATCCTTTACTTCTTCTTCTATAAAAGATACTTGTGCATTTTTTGCTAAAGATTTTATGTCAATTAAACTCTCTTCTAAAGTGATTGATTTTGAAATCACCGATGGGAACATAGCCGAATAAACCAAATGAGAATCTCTAGATATAATTGAAACAGGAATTTCTGGCATTAATTTCGGAAACATTAACCATTTCTTCAATAAAGAAACATTTGAGTGTCCTCCTCCAATTAGTACCAGATGATTAAAATTCATTTACATCACTATGAATAAAGAACATTTATTACCAATTGAAAAATCAAGATTAGGAGTGATTGGTGGAAGTGGATTTTATTCAATGGATCAAATAGAGTACTTAAGGGAACTAGAAATCAATACTCCCTATGGTAAACCTTCTGATTCAATAAAAGTATATAATCTTGGAAACCTAGAGATAGCATTTATTCCTAGACATGGCAGAACACATAGTTTAAATCCTTCTGAAATCCCTTACAAAGCTAATATTTGGGCTCTAAGATCAATAGGAGTAAGATGGATTATTGCTCCATCAGCAGTTGGTTCATTACAAGAACAAATAAGGCCACTTGATATAGTAGTTCCAGATCAATTTATAGACCGGACAAAAAATAGACCTTCAACCTTCTTTAACGAGGGAGCTGTTGCTCACGTAACTATGGGAGATCCCTTCTGCACAAATTTGTCACGTATATTAAGTGAAATCGGAGAAAAAAATATTCCTGGCGGTAGACAATTGCATAGAGGGGGTACCTATCTAGCAATGGAAGGACCCGCTTTCTCAACCAGAGCAGAATCTAATTTATATAGGAGTTGGGGATGTTCAATAATTGGAATGACGAACCACACAGAAGCAAGATTAGCTAAAGAAGCTGAAATAGCATATTCCTCCTTATCCATGGTTACTGATTATGATTGCTGGCATCAAACCCATCAAGAAGTTTCTGTAGAGATGGTTTTGGATAATCTTAGATCTAATACTGAAGTGGCTAATAAAATAATATTTGAAGTAGCTAAGTTAATTGAAAAAGAAAGACCAAAAAGTAAGTCACATTTTTCATTAAAAGATGGATTGATAACCCAAAAAGAAAATATCCCAAGCTCTACAAAAGAGAAGCTAAGTATATTCACTGATTCTTATTAGCCTTATTAGATATAAGTGATTGTCAGGTCAAGGTAAGGATTTATTAGCCTCCAGCTCCAACGCCTTGGTATGAGCCATAGAAGAATATTCCTAAAACGAAGATAACTGCAATGCCGCCTGCTGTAGCAACAAGCCAAAGAGGAAGAGTTCCTTCTGTCCATCTTCTTTCCCATGCAACTGCTGGTCTACCGTCAGGAAGTCTATCTGGAATTCTTCCATCAGGTCCTTTTAATTTACTCATAATTTTAATTTAATTGAAAAAGTAACTGGAAAATAAAATTCCCAATACAAAGACTGATAATAAGCCTAAATAAAGGCTTGTACGATTAAGTTCAACTGGAACTTTGTTTGGATTTTCGTTTACTTGCATGATAGTTAAATTTATCGGGCTACGAATTGCATAGCAGCAATAGAACCTAAAAAGAATACCGATGGAATGGCTAGAGCGTGAACTGCTAGCCAACGAACAGTAAATATAGGATAAACGCGGACTTCTGCAGCCTGCATTGGAGCTTGAGAATTAGTCATTGTTATTTTGTTCTTAAATCTAATTGAGATTTAGCTTCATATCTTTGTGTTACAACAGGCGCTTTAGATTCAGATGATTGAAAATAACTATCAGGACGAGGAGTCCCAAAAGCATCATAGGCTAAGCCTGTATATACGAATAGGAAGCCTGCTATAAAAATAGCTGGTAATGTTACTGCATGAATAATCCAGTACCTAATACTGGTGATTATTTCAAAAAATGGGCGTTCACCCGTTGAACCTGCGGCCATAATCACAAATGTTTACCCTTTGATCTTACAGGGTAAAATCATAAGTTCGCGAAGAAGTTAACAGGTTGGTTACAGACAGTTGCTAAATCTATCAAAAATTAATTTTTTTTTTACTATTTACTGAAGTTATTCAAAGTTAGCTATTCCATTTAAGGATATAACCACGCTCGCCAAGTACAAATCCTTTTTGGTTATCTAAAGCCTCCTTATCAAGAAAAACTATTTTTATATAGTTTGTTGGCAATTCAGAAGCAATTGGATCTTTATTCCAAGTTTTACCTTGATCTTTACTCACTATTAAAGTTCCATTACCCCCGCCAGCCCATATATCACCATTTGGATCCCAACCCATGTCTAGATAATTGTATCCATTAAGAATAGGTATAATAGGCTTTGACCAATTTTCTAGGTCATTAGTATCTTCATTAAATCTAATTTCTGCTCCTCTAGAAAGCATCCATAAACTTCCTTCTGGATTAAAACCAATACTTTGAACTCTTTTGCTACTCGCTCTTTGATGAGCTATCCATGCATCATTATCATTTTCCAGAGTAGAAAAGAAATTACCCAGACTACTTACGCTGACATAATCTCCCCCTTTAGTTCTTCTTAAGTCTCTTACACCTCCTGAACCAGATGCATCTACAACTTTTGCATTCCATGATTCACCACTATCTGATGTTTCATAGATTGCACCTGCAGTGGTGGCCAACTCTGCGACCCCTGAATCAACAGTCGTTATTAGAAATGGTTGACCTGGTAATTTGTTGCCTAAAGATAAACGCGTCCAATTTTTTCCCGCATCAATTGTATGCATAACTAATGAGGGCTGACCTATTAACCATCCTTCATCTCCTTTAAAGTCAATATCTAACAAACGAAAGTTCTCTTCACTTGGTAAATCTAAATTTCTTTTCTCCCAAGTTTCTCCCCCATCATTAGATTCCATAATAAGTCTATTGGAACCTACTAAAAATCCATTTTTATCATCTATAAAATCTACATCTAAGGCATTAGCCTGGTCCTCAAACTGAATTGTTTTCCAAGGGCTGCTATCACTCATCTTTACTCCTGTAGATGAACAACTGCTCAATACAAAACAAAGAATAATAGATAAAAGAAGATTGGGTGTGCTAGTAATAATTTTTTTCATTTGTATATATTAATGCAAAGAGTACAAAGAAAGGAACATAGCAGCAGCAAACGCCAGACCTCCAAAAATCAATATATTTTTTTGACCAGGAGGTAAACTATTAAAACCAAACCCATAAACTAAATTTTCTTCAAAACCACTAGGTTTTGATTTAGGACCTATATCTTTATAAAAATTTTTACCAGCTCTACAAACAGGGCATGCGAAGATATTTCCATCCAAATCTGCAAAAGGAGTATTTTTAGGTATGTTTAATTTTTTATTTCCTTCTGACGGATCATAAATATATCCACAGCTTCTACATTCGAATCTATTTTGTTCTAGATTAGGAATAGATTGTTCAACATTGACTCCTGAAGAGTTATCAGAAAGATTTTCTTTCTCAGAGTCTCCAACTATTTTGTTTTCCTCAGAGGTTGGTTGAATGTTCTCACTCACGGCTTATTATTGTTCTTTAAGAACTTTAAAAGATTTTGCTTAATTAAGCGACTTTTATTCAAAATTAATTTTTTAAGATGTTTTTATTAACTGGCTATGAATATTTTTTAGGTTTTCTCTTAATTGCAGCTGCTGTTCCAATATTAGCTCTGGTTACTAATCTTATAGTTGCTCCTAAAGGCAGAACAGGGGAAAGAAAACTTACATATGAATCTGGAATGGAGCCTATAGGAGGAGCATGGATTCAATTTAATATTCGTTATTACATGTTTGCCTTAGTTTTCGTTATATTTGATGTTGAGACAGTATTCCTTTATCCTTGGGCTGTTGCTTTCAATAAATTAGGCTTATTAGCCTTTATTGAGGCATTAATCTTCATTGCAATACTTGTTATCGCTCTAGCATATGCATGGAGAAAAGGTGCTTTAGAATGGAGTTAAAAAATTGAATCCACAATTATCCCCAAAAGCAATAAGAGAAATCCGAGAAGGAACTTGTAATCCTCTCGGTGGACCCCAAGTTACTACAGATTTAAGCGAAAATATTATATTGACAAGCTTAGACGATCTTCATAATTGGGCTAGGTTAAGTAGTCTTTGGCCTCTCCTTTATGGGACAGCTTGCTGTTTTATTGAATTTGCTGCCTTAATTGGATCAAGATTTGATTTCGATAGATTTGGATTAGTACCTAGAAGTTCGCCAAGGCAAGCAGATTTACTAATAGTTGCAGGGACAGTAACGATGAAGATGGCCCCTGCCCTCGTTAGACTTTACGAACAGATGCCTGAACCTAAGTATGTTATCGCAATGGGTGCTTGCACAATTACAGGGGGAATGTTTAGTGCAGATTCTACAACTGCTGTAAGAGGAGTTGATAAATTGATACCAGTTGATTTATACCTCCCAGGATGTCCACCAAGACCAGAAGCAATTTTTGATGCTGTAATTAAATTAAGAAAAAAAGTTGGTAATGAATCAATTTTAGAGCGCACAAAAACAGAGCAAACCCACAGATATATAACAGCTGATCACGAAATGAACCTTGTTTTCTCAGAAAATACAGGTGAATATCTAAACAAAACTTCAGCTAATGTAATTTCCTCCTCAAAAAAAGAAGAAATAACCAAATTACCTGAAAACACTGATAAAACTGAAATTCTTAATTCTTTAGAAGATTAATGGAAAAAGACGGTTTAGCTACATCCTCAGATACTTCAATAGAAAAAGAAGGGTTTATAAGCCAATCTTTGTCTAGAGATGGAATTCCAAATCAATCTTTATCCGATGATCACATAGGAATTGAAAACATTTCTGTGGAACCAAACAAATTATATGAAGCAGTATCTGCCTTAAGAAATTACGGTTTCAACTATCTCCAATGTCAAGGAGGATATGATGAGGGTCCAGGAAAAAATCTTGTTAGTTTCTATCATTTTATAACTGTTGATGATATCAAAAAAATCGAAAAAATTAAGGAAGTTAGACTAAAAGTTTTCTTAAAAAGAGATTCTGATTTATCAATCCCTAGTTTGTACAAAATTTTTAAAGGGAGTGATTGGCAAGAAAGGGAAACTTTTGATATGTATGGAATAAACTTTATTGATCATCCCAATCCCAAAAGACTACTGATGCCTGAAGATTGGAGAGGATGGCCATTAAGAAAAGATTATATTCAGCCAGATTTCTACGAACTTCAAGATGCTTATTAGTTTAATTTTTTTAATTTGCGGTAAATAAACATAACTGCTCTTGCTAATCTCCTTGGATCATGTCTAAGAGTTGGAGTTATTCTTTTTGAATATAATGGTGCTTGCAAAACATAATAACCCTCAGATAATAATTTTTCTCGATTACATTGGACAGGTTCTGCTCCTCTACTTGCGTAATAGTCTACTAATGGAGACTTTTCAAATTGAACCTGAGATAAGATTGCATTAAAAATTCGAGTATTAACTCCAAAATTTGATAATTGTTTTTCTATTGATTTGATGTGTTGATAAACATCAAGTCCATCTGTTTCACCAGGCTGAGTCATCAAATTACTTATATAAATTTTGGGAGCATTACTTTGCAATAAAGCATCTACTATCTCTGGTACAAGTAGGTTAGGCAATAAAGAAGTATAAAGACTGCCTGGACCAAGAACAATCAAATCAGCGTCTTTTATAGATTCAAGAGCACTTGGAAGAGCTGCAGGATTTTCTGGGAGGTAACCAATCCTTGAAATTAATTTTTTAGATTTGCTGATATTACTTTCACCAAAAATTTTTTCCCCATCCTCTAATTCGGCCCATAACATAACATCAATATTAGTTGCCGGCAAAACTTGGCCTTGTACCGCCAAAACTTTACTAGAGGCTTGTACTGCTTTTTCTAAACTGCCTGTGATCGTTGTTAAAGCTGATAAGAATAGATTTCCAAAACTATGTCCCTCAAGACCACTTCCCTCTGAAAATCTATACTGAAATAATCTAGTTAAAGTAGGTTCTTCGTTTGATAAGGCTGCCAAACAATTTCTAATATCTCCTGGAGGTTGCACACCTAATTGTTTTCTAAGAATTCCACTGCTTCCACCATCATCGGATACAGTTACTATTGCTGTTATATTACTGCTGTAATTTTTTAAGCCTTTTAATAAAGTAGATAAACCTGTACCTCCCCCAATCGCAACAATATTAGGACCTCTGTTTAATTTACTTTTAACTCTTAATGCATCAACTAAAAATGTATCTTTTTCTGGAACAAGCGCTTTTTGAATAGAATTAATACTTCTATTTTGTCCAATCCCTATCAATATAATTCCAATAAAGAAAATTAATGGGCCCAATAATGAAACAGGTAAGATCTTAGTTAAGCCTGTCAATAAACCAAAAAATATTTCAGTAAACCAATAAAGGGGGCTTAAATTTGTCCAAATTGATAGGCCTAATAATGCAGTAAGAAATCCTATTGCAGATGTAAAGATCCATCTTTTTATAACCAGTCCTGGTAAAAGCCAACTCAAAATTCTTGAAATTTTGTTTAATAGATGAAAGTTATACTTTTTATGGTATTTGTACAAACTTCTAACTCTTTTTTTTCTCTTATTCATTAAAAACCTCTTTAATTATTATCTTCAAATAAAAAAATCAATTAGATTGATTATAAATCAAATTCATACATACTTTTTTTATTTCTAAAAATAGGCAAAATGAAATGATAGATGTTTTTAAATAAGTTTTGAAGAAATCGAAGCATGCTGTGGAAACAAAGAACCTCTCAATACGCTGGGGAGAAGTTAATGTGCTTAATAAAATAAATTTTGAACTTAATGATGGAGAAAAATTAGCTATTGTTGGCCCCTCAGGTTCTGGGAAATCAACTATATTAAAAATATTAGCAGGACTGATTTTACCTAGCGAAGGAGAATTAAGAATATTTGGTGAAAGGCAAACATATTTGAGATTAGATCAAAATAATCCTCCTGATGTAAGACTAGTTTTTCAGAACCCGGCTTTATTAGGATCTTTAACTATTGAAGAAAATGTAGGTTTTCTTCTTAAGAGAAATAAAAACCTATCTAAAAAGTTAATTCATGAAATAGTTTGTGAATGCTTAGCTGAGGTAGGATTATTTAATGTTGAGAATAAACTTCCAAATGAATTAAGCGGAGGCATGCAAAAAAGAGTAAGTTTCGCTAGAGCATTAATTACTGATCAAACTCTTAATGCAAAGTCTAAACCTTTATTACTTTTTGATGAACCAACTGCAGGCCTTGATCCAATAGCCTCATCAAGAATTGAAGATTTAATTAATAAGACAAATGATAAAGCTAGCGGATCATCTATTGTGGTTAGCCATGTTCTTAGTACTATAGAAAGGACTTCAGATAAAGTTTTAATGCTTTATGGGGGTAAATTTAGATGGGCAGGTTCAATTGATGAATTTAAAGAGAGTAATGATCCCTATGTATTTCAATTTAGGCATGGAAAACTCGATGGTCCAATGCAACCCAAAGATATTTAGATATTATGCGTAGAAGCTTACGAGATTCAATAGTTGGTTTTTCCTTATTAGGAGGAATTTTAATATTCACATTATTTTCTTTTTGGCTCAGAGGAGTAAGATTATCTTCAAAAAATTGGTACCTCTTTGCTGAATTCAATAATGCAAGCGGTTTATCAAACAAATCTCCAGTTACTTACAGGGGAATTTTAGTAGGATCGATAGAAGATATCTTGTTTACGAATGAATCAATTAAAGCAAAAATAGTTTTAAATAATCCCGATATTATTCTTCCAAGACCAGCATTTGCTCGGGTAGTTACAAATTCTTTCCTTGGAGGAGATGTCCAAGTTGCTTTAGAAACTAGTGATAAGACAATTCCCAAAAACATTGCAAAACCTATATCCGAAAAATGCGATGCCAATTTAATTATTTGTCAAGGCGATACTATCACAGGTAAACAACTATCAAGTCTCTCAAATATAACTAATAGAATTAGCCAACTTCTAAAAGAAACAAATCAAGAAAACTTAATTGAGAACGTCGTCAACTCAATTGACCAATTTGACAAGACACAAGAAAATCTTGATGAATTAATTTTTTTATCAAAACAAGAACTAAAAAGAGTTGAACCTTTAATAAAAGAAATGACAATTTCTGCCAATCATTTGAATAACATTTTGTCTACTATCGATGATAAAGAGACTCTAAATGACATTAAGTTGACAATTAATGCTGCTAGGTCTATAACAACCAAAATAGATGATATGAGTGATGATTTTGAAAAATTAATGCAAGATAAAGAATTAACTAAATCATTAAGAGATTTAACGATTGGACTTTCAAAATTTCTTAACGAAATTTATCCCTGAGAAATATTTAAAATTCATTAATAGCATTTAAAGCCATAGCAGCAATTGCTTTATCGGTAGCTTTTGGCAATTGGACATATTTCCCTTGAGCAGCCTCTGCTAATTCTTTACCAAATCCACTTGCTATAAATTTTCTCTCTGTATCAATTACCAAGAGTTTTATCCCAAGCATGGGATATTTTGCAGCGATATCTAGAACCTCCTGTTTTAAATTGACATTTTCATTATCTTTTCCCTCAACCTCATTTTGTCCTAAAGATAATCCTAATGGAACATTTCCTCTCCCATCGGTAATTCCAACAACAATAACTTGACCTATATCTCCAGTAGAAAGAGCATTTTTTGCTACTTTTGCTGATTGCGTTAGTCCATGAGCTAAAGGCGATCCACCTCCGCAAGGCATTGTTTCTAACCTTCTTTTCGCTGCAGTTATTGATCTTGTTGGAGGCAAAAGTACTTCTGCCTGATTACCTCTGAAGGGAATTAAGGCAACTTCATCTCTATTCTCATATGCCTCGGTCAAAAGTCTGATAACTGCACCTTTAGCACTTTGCATTCTATTAAGAGCCATAGAACCACTAGCATCAACAAGAAAAATGACTAAAGCACCCGCCTTTTTTTGAAGAAGCTTCGCCCGAAAATCATTTTCTTCTATGATTATTGATTTATTGGGATTCCTTAATCTTCGTGATTTTTGATAAGGAGCTGCAGCTCGCAAAGTCGCATCTACCGCAATTCTTTTTACTTTACCTTTTGGAATTATAGGTTTCACATACCTTCCTCTACTATCACTAAATATCACTGATCTACTTCCACTATTTCCGGCTTTTGCTTTTGCTGATGAAAAAAGCAATAAATCAGGATCAACCATACATGCCTCGGGATCTAATATGAATTCTTCAGGTATTTCAGGAGTAGATTCTTCTTCTCCATCAGAATTATCTTCTTGTTGTTCTTGGTCTTGCTCACTATCATTTTCATTAGCCTCAGGTTCAGAATCTTCATTATTTGATTGAGGTGGAGGAGGGGGACTCTGATCCTCTGGAGGGGGGGGTTGAATATCATCATCTTCTGGAGGAATTTGCATTGCTCGTGGAAGAATAACTAACCTAACTGCGACTTTTAGGTCTTCAGAATTTACATTCTCATCGCCCCGAAGAGCCGCATTAGCTTTTGCTACTTTTACTGCGAATAATTCTGATCTATGCCCTTCTACTCCTCCTCTAAGAGCTTCATTCACTAAATAGGTTATTTGCTCTTTTGTTATCTTGACATCCTTTAACCATTGCCTTGCCAAAATTAATTGAGTGGATAAATTATCAGATTCTTCAGACCATTTTTCTGAGAATTTAATATTATTTTCTGCGTGCGATAAAACAGATTTTATAATCTCAACTCTTTGAGCATTATCAATAGATTGATCTGCGGAAAGCACGATGGCAAAACGGTCTAAAACATGATCTCTTAGAGCACCTTCTTCTGGGTTATAAGTTGCTATTAAAAGTGACTTACAAGGATGAGAAAGGCTTAAACCATCTCTTTCAATATTATTTTTCTCTCTTCCTGTTGCTTCAAGAATTAAATTTACAATGCCATCATCCAATAAATTTATATCGTCTACATAAAGAACACCTCTATGAGCCTCTGCTAAAATTCCAGGTTGAAAAACTTGTTCCCCCGTACTTAATGATGCAGCGACGTCAATTGATCCAACAAGCCTGTCTTCAGTTATGCCAATGGGAACTTGAATAAATGGAGCCTCTCTTACTTTTTTCGGAATTTCTTCAATTTGATTCAAATAATCACTTCCAATTACCTCCTCCAACAATTTATTAGTACTAATATCCCATTCCTCTGGTTTATCTGGATCTAGGTTCCTACCAATAGGTCTTAATGAACTATTACTATGTATCAAAGTTAGCTTTTCCAGTATTGATTCATTATCTAATACCTCTATAGGAGGGAGTAAAGTATGCAAACCCCTAGCTAATACTGACTTACCAGTACCTCTTCCGCCAGCGATAATCACTCCTCCCAAACTGGGATCAACTGCTGCCAAAAGCAAAGATAACTTCAATAAACTATGACCTGTAATTGCCGCTAAAGGGAAAGCTCTAAAAGAATCCTTTGACTTCATTAAATCTTTTATTTCTCCTTTTTCTTGTAACTCGGGGTTCAAAATCACTTTAAAAATGCCTGATATAGAATTTATCCAATAACTTTGTTTTTTGTAGTGGAATTATCAAATCTTAATATCAAAAATGGACTATGTATATCCCTCGGAGCAAATATTGATAGTAAATTCGGAAGCCCTCTTGAATCACTATTAATATGCAAACCAAAATTAGAAGAAATAATACGTGATTGGGGAGATAATTCCAACAAACAAAAAGAAGAGAAAAGAAAATTTCATGCAAACTTTTTTTGGTCTTCAATTTATGAAACATTACCTCATGGAGTTGAAAATGAGCAGCCAAATTATTTAAATACTCTATTACTTATAAAAAGTAATTCTTTTCCAAAACCATCAAATAAAAAGGCAAAATTACTTTTAAAAGAGCTAAAAAAGTTAGAGAGATTTTTCGGACGTGAAGAGTCACCAAAGGGTAAGAAATGGCTATCAAGATGTCTAGATTTAGATATTCTTTGGTGGGAAGATTTTCATACGGTTGACGAGGAATTAACATTACCTCACCCTAGATTCATGAATCGTAATTTCGTTATTACACCACTATCTGAAATCTTAAGTAGAAGCCAAAAAATCACAAAGTTTGATGACCCAAAATGGTCTATTAATTGATTTACAAAACCAAAAAATAATTGTTAGGCTATTTCTATTTAAAATTTATGGGCAACAAAAACCTTTTAAAAAGATCCATTTTTAAAGAAAAATTATCTGAGTTAAAGTCAAAAAAATTTAGTTTCGAAATAAATAGAATTGAGCTTCCAAACGGACACGAAGGTGAATACGGATACATTAAACATCCCGGAGCAGCATTAGCCGTACCTATTACAAAAGACAATAAAGTTATCATTCTTCGGCAATATAGATTTGCTGTTTCAAGGTATTTATTAGAATTTCCAGCAGGCACATTAGAAATAGGTGAAACACCTATTAATTCAATTAAAAGAGAAATACAAGAAGAAACTGGATTTAGTGCGAACAAATGGGATGAACTAGGAACTCTTGTACCTGCTCCTGGTTATGCAGATGAAGAAATTTATTTATTTTTAGCGCGTGATTTGAGCAAACTAAATTCCGAGGTTAAAGGAGATTTAGATGAAGATATAGAAGTATTAATTTTAGATCCGAACGAACTAGATAATCTTATTTCTAGTGGGGATGAGATTCTTGACGCAAAAACTGTGACAGCTTGGTTTAGAGCTAAACAGTTTTTAGATAAATTATGAATAATCCTAGAATACTTTTTTGGCATAGAAAGGATTTAAGAATATTTGACAATCAAGCTTTAATCAAAGCATTTTCATTATCAAATGCTATTACTTCAACTTACATTTTTGATAACAATTACCCACACGATTTCAATGCAAGATCAAGAGCTTGGTTTCTAGGAAGTTCGCTTCGAGAATTAGGAAATAATTGGAAAAGAATGGGAAGTAGACTCGTTATAAAAGAAGGAGATCCGGTATTAATAATTCCTCAATTAGCAAAGAAAATAGATGCTAAATTTGTTTTTTGGAATAGAGAAATTGAACCTTATGAGATTAATCGCGATTTAAAAATAAAAAAAAATTTAGAAGAACAAAATATTCAAGTTATTGAAACTTGGGATAAATTATTAATAAAACCTTTAAAAATATTTTCCGGAAATAATAAACCTTATTCAGTTTATGGGCCTTTTTATAAAAATCTTAAATCAAAAATGAATTCATTAGGTCCATATGACCAAGATAAAGTTGTTTTCCAGTTTAAAGATATAAATAATAAACTCAAAGAAAATAAGACAATAAATTCATCTGATTCGGTTCTTGAGAAATTTATCAAAAATACCAAATTTTCTGGTTCGAATATTTGTCCATGTAGACCTGGAGAGAATGCTGCAGAAACATTATTAGAAAACTTCATTAACGAAAAAAAAATATATTCTTATGATTCTGCACGAGATTTTCCTTCCCAAAATGGGACATCTTTTCTAAGTGCATCTCTCAGATTCGGCACCATTAGCATTAGAAAAATTTGGAACGCCACATTAAATTTAAATACAGATTTTGCAAATCAAGGAAATTATCTATCAATTGAAACTTGGCAAAAAGAACTTGTTTGGCGTGAATTTTATCAACATTGCTTATTCCATTTCCCAGAGCTAGAGAAAGGTCCATATAGAAAAAAATGGGATCACTTTCCATGGCAAAACAATAATGAATGGTTTCAGCATTGGAGCAACGGAGAGACCGGAGTACCTATAGTTGATGCTGCAATGCGTCAACTAAATAGTACTGGCTGGATGCATAACAGATGTAGGATGATAGTCGCTTCATTTCTGGTAAAAGACCTAATATGCAATTGGCAAATGGGCGAGAAAAAATTTATGGAGACTTTGGTTGATGGAGACTTAGCTGCAAATAATGGAGGATGGCAGTGGAGCGCCAGTAGCGGTATGGATCCAAAACCACTTAGGATTTTTAATCCATATACCCAAGCAAAAAAATTTGATCCAATTTGCGAATATATAAAATTTTGGATTCCTGAATTATCTAAAGTGTCAAATTCTGACCTATTAAATGGGGAGATATCTAATTTAGAAAAAAATAATTATTCAAGCCCTATTGTCAATCACAACATACAACAAAGATTATTTAAATCACTTTATGCCGAAATTTGAATTTCCTCTATACAATTTTTTAAAACTTTATTTAAATTTTCTGCTGCATAAATTTGCTCTTCATAAGAAATTTCAGGAAACATTGGAAGACTAAGAACTTCTGTACAAATTTTCTCTGTATTTATGAGTTTTATTCTAGAAAAATTTTTATTTTTATAAGCTATTTGTGCGTGTATTGGAATTGGATAATAAATAATTGAATTGATACCTTTTTCAAAAAGTTGTTGTTTTACCAAATTCCTTAAGGAATAGTATTTTTTGCAATCAGTATCAAATAAAGTTGAAAAATTTTCATTTAAAGAATATTTATCGTTTCTTAATTTGATGACAAATTGATTCCAAGAATGGGCAATTGAATCGGAGCTAATTTTTGGAAAACTAATAAATGGATTATTTTCTAATAAATTAAGATAATTATTAGCGATTTTTTGACGATTATTAATCCACTTGGAAATATATTTAATTTTGATATTTAATATGGCGGCTTGAATGGTATCAAGTCTGCTGTTATATCCAATTTGAGTATGGTGATATCTTTTTGGGCTACCATGAACAGCTAGTTCTCTAATTTTTTTGGCAATTTTTTGATCTGAAGTTGTGACTGCTCCACCATCTCCAGCAGCTCCTAAATTTTTAGTAGGGAAAAAGCTAAAACAACCTATATCACCGATACTACCAACTTTGGAAGTCTCCCACATTGTGCATGTTGCCTGAGCACAATCTTCGATTACTTTTAAGTCATATTTCTTGGCCAAAGATTTTATTAAGCTCATATTCACTGCATTACCAAATAGATGAACTGGCATAATTGCCTTGGTATTAGAATTTATTTCTTGTTCTATTAGTTCAGTATTAATAAGATAAGTTTCTGGATCTATATCTACCAAAACAGGATTAGCACCAACAGCACTAATAGCTTCTGCAGTTGCAAAAAAGCTAAAAGATGAGGTAATAACTTCATCACCCACACCAATATCTAATGCGCGCAAAGCTAATACTAGAGCATCAGTTCCACTATTACATCCAATAGTATTTTCAACACCAATCAGATTTGAAAAACTCTCCTCAAATTTGGCAATTTCTTGTCCTCCAATATACTGGCCCCCTTTTAAAACTCTAGAAACCTCACTCTTAATTTCAGAGCCTATTTCTTGGAACTGCCTATCTAAAGTAAATGGAGGTATCTGCATAGTAAATATATTAACCCTAAACCATATTTCTATGGGTAAAAAAAATTTTTAATTCATTTAAACCAACTTGGTTCTTTGCCAGGAGTCCATTTAATATTGCAACCTAAAGAAGGTATCTGATTTGAAGGATAAGATTTATCTTGATTCAAATCTTTTACGGCAGAACGCAAATTTTTTCCAGATAGAGAGATATTATTACCTGGTCTACTATCGTCTAATTGGCCATGATAATACAATAAAAAATCACCATCTCCTTGATTTGAAAAAAGATAAAAATCTGGGGTGCAAGCCGCTTTTAATTTCTTAGCAAAATTTTGATTTTCATCATATAGATAAGGAAAACTCCATCCCTGTGTTTGTGCTTGTAATCTCAAATTTTTAGGAGAATCTGAAGGATGAGTGACAATATCATTACTGGAAATTGCAACTGTTTGAACTGTATTTTCAATTTCTTTACTTAAGGTGTAAATTTGCTTCTCAATATATTTAACAAATGGGCAATGGGCACAAATAAACATTAAAAGTAAATGCCGATTATCTAGATTATGAGAATTAAAATATTCATTTTTTGATGAATTAGCATTTAACATTTCGAAATTCGGTAATTGAAAACCTAATTCCAAAACCATAGAATTTGTTCTTACCATGTCTAAGTTAAAAATTCTTTGATATTTGAAAATTATTGTATATTTTGCAGTAATCCGTAAAGATAGGTACTTTTATATAGGAGAATAATAGAAATAATAAATAAAATGCTTCTAAATCTAACTGGCAAAAAAATTCTTGTTACGGGAATTGCCAACAATCGTTCAATAGCATGGGGTATCGCTCAACAACTTTCAAAGGCTGGCGCAGAACTTGGAATCACATATTTGCCTGATGATAAGGGAAGATTCGAGTCTAAAGTTAGAGAACTAACAGAACCTTTAAACCCATCGTTATTTTTGCCTCTTGATGTTCAAAATCCAGCTCAAATTGAAGAAATCTTTAAAAATATAAAAGACAATTGGGGGCAAATTGACGGATTAGTTCACTGCCTAGCATTTGCAGGACGCGATGAATTGATTGGAGATTATAGTGCTACCACTTCAGAGGGTTTTGATAGGGCTCTTAATATAAGTGCGTATTCGTTAGCACCTTTATGTAAAGCAGCAAAACCACTTTTTAGTGATGGTGCTGGAGTTGTCTCATTAACTTATTTAGGTTCAGAAAGGGCGATTCCTAACTATAACGTGATGGGAGTTGCTAAAGCAGCTTTAGAAGCTTCAGTAAGGTATCTTTCTGCAGAACTTGGTCCCGAAAAACAAGTCAGAGTTAACGCAATAAGTGCTGGGCCTATAAGAACACTTGCGAGTTCTGCTATAGGTGGCATTTTAGATATGATTCACAATGTTGAAGAAAAGGCTCCTTTACGCAGAACAGTCACTCAAACAGAAGTAGGTAATACAGCTGCTTTTTTATTAAGTGATCTCTCTAGCGGAATTTCAGGCCAAACAATTTATGTTGATGCGGGTTACTGCATTAATGGAATGTAAACTAAGTTTTTTGCATAAAAATGTCATCTCTAAGGCAATCTGAAATAAAAAGAAAAACGAATGAAACAGATATTTCTGTATTTATAAACTTAGATGGAAATGGAAATTCTGAGATTGATACCGGGATACCATTCTTAGATCATATGCTTCATCAAATATCCAGTCATGGTTTGTTCGATTTAAAAATAAAAGCAATTGGAGATACCCATATTGATGATCATCATACAAATGAAGATGTAGGAATCGCATTAGGCAAAGCATTTTCAAAAGCCTTGGGAGAAAGAAAAGGGATAAGCAGATTTGGACATTTCTTTGCCCCATTAGATGAAGCATTAGTTCAAGTCACTTTAGACTGCTCTGGCAGACCGCATCTATCTTATGATCTTCAATTAAAAGCGCCTAGAATAGGAAATTATGATACTGAACTAGTAAGAGAGTTTTTTATTGCCTTTGTAAATAATAGCGGTATTACTCTGCATATTAATCAAATACGAGGCAGTAATTCACATCACATAGTTGAGGCGTGCTTTAAAGCTTTTTCAAGAGCAATGAGAATGGCTACCGAGCTAGATCCAAGAAGATCTGATTCAATTCCAAGCAGTAAAGGAATGTTAGAAAAACAATAAAATAGGAATTTTTTCGAATCAGCCACATTTCAGTTGATTTTTGGCGAAGATAGAATAAATGATTATTTTGTTGTGACTAATTTACAAGATAAAAAAATTGATACACTTAATATTTTTCAAAAAGAAGATTGGTCAAGTGCTTATCAAAATGTAGAAAAGGAGCTAACTAAAGAGCCTCTAAAAATTAGCAGAGGTAATAATATTAATAACTTAAATGGAACATTATTAAGAAATGGACCAGGAATATTAGAGAGAGGTGGACAATGGGTTCATCATCCATTTGATGGTGATGGGATGATAACATCCATAAAATTCGAAAATGGTCAGCCATTCTTAACAAATAGATTTGTTAAAACTAAAGGCTATTTGGAAGAAGAAAAAATAGATAAATTTATTTATAGAGGTGTTTTCGGAACACAAAAAAATGGAGGAATTTTAAATAATGCATTAGATCTAAAATTCAAGAATATAGCTAATACACATGTCATTAAATTAGGAGATGAAATTCTCGCATTATGGGAAGCAGCAGGTCCACATGCAATGGATCCTGATAGTCTTGAAACTATTGGTTTATCAACATTAAAAGGAGTACTCAAGCCTAACGAAGCATTCAGTGCTCATCCCAAGACAGACCTAAACTCAAATGCATCTTCAGAACTTTTAGTCACTTTTGGAGTACAAACCGGGCCAAAAAGTACCATTAGATTAATGGAATTTGATAATGCTGGTACAAATTCTGGAGAGCTCATTTTTGACAGAAAAGATACCTTTAATGGCTTTGCATTCCTTCACGATTTCGCAATTACAACTAATTGGGCAATATTTTTGCAGAATGCTATTGATTTCAATCCTCTTCCATTTGTAATGGGTCAAAGAGGAGCAGCCCAATGTCTAAAGTCAAACCCAAATAAAAAGGCAAAGTTTTTTATCATCCCCAGAGAAAGTGGATTATTTAGAGGACAGCCTCCCTTAACAATAGATGCTCCAGAAGGATTCGTTTTTCATCATGTAAACGCATTTGAAAAAGATTCCAAAATCGTATTAGATAGTATTTTTTATGATGATTTCCCATCAGTGGGTCCAGACGAGAATTTTAGGGATATTGACTTTGATAAATATCCAGAAGGAAAACTGAAAAGATCAATTATCGATCTAAAGACAAAAACTTGTGAACTTAAAACTTTCAGTGAACAATGTTGTGAATTTGCTGTTGTTAATCCTAAAAACTTAGGATTAAAAGCAACTTTTAGTTGGATGGCAACCACATCTCGAAAACTAGGGAACGCTCCACTTCAAGCAATAAAAAAAATAAATTTAACTTCTAAGGAAGAGATTTTTTGGTCAGCGGGTCCAAGTGGATTTGTTAGTGAACCAATTATGGTTCCATCAGAAAACTCTTCAAAAGAAGATGATGGATTTTTATTTATACTTCTATGGAACGGAGAAAGAAGAGGAAGCGATTTAGTGATACTAGACGCAAAAGATTTAAAAGAATTAGCTGTTTATGAATTACCCATTTCAATTCCTCATGGCCTTCATGGATCTTGGGTTAATTGAATTTAAGAAAAAATTTCAATTAAATCTGGAATAATTCTTTTTAATGCTTTGCCTCTATGACTACAAGAGTCTTTAATATCATTATTCATTTCTGCAAAAGTTAATCTGGTAGAACTCTCCTCAAAAATTGGGTCATACCCAAAACCACTTTTTCCTCTGGGGTTTAAAATAATATTGCCATGACATTTGGCCTCAGATTCAATAATCACTTCACCATTTGGGGAACAAACACAAATATTAGCAATAAAGAAAGCTCTTCTATTTTGAACTCCATCAAGTTCTCTTAAAACTCGTTCAATTCTCTTCTGATCATTTTCTGCATATCTAGATGAGTAAATGCCAGGCTTACCACCTAGTGCTTCAATACAAATTCCTGAATCATCTGCTATTGAAAAATTATTCGTTTTTCTCGAAACTTCACTCGCTTTTTTAATTGCATTATCTCTAAATGTCAGTCCATCCTCTTCAACTTCTAATGATTCTGGCTGGAGTAACAATTTACAATTAACTCCAGCCAGCAATTTCTTATATTCTTCAATTTTACCTTTATTCTTACTCGCTAAAAATAAATTTTTCATCCTTATTTTTCTGCCAAATTTATAAATTCTTGACCCCACTCTAATACCTCAATTAGATAAGGTTCTTTTGGTGCTTCACAATATAATCTTAAAAGAGGTTCCGTTCCTGAAAACCTAAAAAGAAGCCAAAAATTTTTATCAATTCTCAACTTTATTCCATCGATCTTTGAGATACTTTTTAACTTGTGATTATTAATATTCTCAGGAATATTATCTAAGATAAAATCTTTTACGTTATTTTTTTCTGACTGATTTGGAAATTTAATATCAATTCTTTTATAAAAACTTGGCCCAAAATCTTCTTGAATTTTATCTAAGGTTTCGTATAAATATTGAGATTTTTCAGCAATTCCATTTAATAAAACCATCGCTGCATATAGAGCATCTCTTTCAGGCATAAATTCACCAAAACCAACTCCACCAGATTCCTCTCCTCCAATAAATATTTTTTCTTTAATCATTTTTTCAGCAATATATTTAAAGCCAACTGGAAGTTCAAAAACATCTCTATTTTGACTCACTGATATATTTTTAATAATATCTGAACCACTAACAGTCTTTAAAACTGGATAAGAATTATTTTTAATTTCGCCCAAATAGCTAATAAAGTATGGGAGTAAATCTTGAGTACTAGAGTATCTTCCTTTTTCATCAATTGCCGCAATTCTATCACCATCACCATCAAATATAATTCCTAAAGTTTTCACTTCATTTGTTGAATTTTTAATTAGTGTTTGTTTTAGATCATTTGCATAATTCAAAAGAGGTTCAGGAGGTTTTCCTCCAAAAAAAGGATCGGCATCTTTCCTGATTTCAGATATAACTTCTAAATCATTAGAAGCAAAAATCTCAGTCATACAATTTGCAGCTGAACCATGCATAGAATCTACAAAAATTCTCAATTTCATTTTTTTTAATCTCTTGGAAATATAGTCAATATCAAAAAGGGATTTAATTTTATCTAAATGAAATTTCTTTATATCTACCAATTCATTAATACCATCTATTTTTTCAATTGAATTTCCAAGCATTAATCTTTTTTCAACTTCACTTGTAAAAGATTCGTCAACAGAACATCCATTAAAGCTCTTTATTTTCAAACCAAGCCAATTATATGGATTATGACTTGCTGTAATTACTAACGCTCCAAGACAACCGACTTCTTTGGCATAGAAACTACAAGAGGGTGTTGTAACAAAGCTATCAGATAAGATCGGTTCAAAACCACATCCTCTTACAAAAGGCACTATTTGCTTGGCAAATTCACAAGCCATAAATCTACGGTCATATCCAATAATAATTTTCTTTGAATTAACTTCTTTAAAGTATTGATAATGTAACTCCTGACTTGCAGCGACAACAACTCTTGAAAGATTGAACAGGTTAAAGTCAAAACCAATAATTCCTCTCCAACCATCAGTTCCAAATTTTATCTTATCTAATTTATCAGCAGTCAAATTTCAAATTTCCTTGATTTCTTTTAAGTATCTATACTAATTTATATAAGTAAATTTTAAAACCGCCTTTAAAAAATAATTTGAATTCTCTTCATTTAAAAAGTTTTACAAGATGCAAAAGAAAAGCATGGCTCGATTTTAAGGGTAAAAAATCTTATAGAGTTTGGTCTCCCCATAAAGCTATAGATAAAATTAATCAGTTTCAAATTTTCTCTGAATTTTGTAATGGTGAAATATATACAGGATTAAAAGCCTGTGAAAATGGTTATCAAGGGGTAATTGGATTAAAAATCAAAGGAAATCTTTTCCAAAATATAAACGCAGAGATATTTCCACAATTACTTTTAAAAACTAAAGGTAAAAGTAAATGGGGACAATATAAATATTTACCTGCTGTTTATAAGTTAGGTCACAAAACAACTAAAGAACATTTATTTGACTTAGCTTTTTGTTCTATGCTGTTGGAATCTTTTCAAGAATCTAAAATTGAGAAAGGATTAGTAATTTCAACTTTTTATAAAAAAGTTAAAGTTGAAGAAATTTATTTTAATAAAAAATTAAGAAAAAAAGTTTTAAATGTTTTATTAAATTTGAATGAATGCTTGGAGGGATCTATACCAGAAATAACTCAAGATAGAAAAAAATGTACTATTTGTTCCTGGCAAAAATTTTGTGACAAAGAAGCAAAAGAAAATGGATATCTAACAGATATAGATGGAATAGGGGCCAAAACGGCCTCGTTACTCAAAGCAAATGGAATAACTAATACCCAAACATTAGCTTCGTACAGCGAAAAACAACTTGGAGAGAAATTATCTAAATTCAAAGATCAGAAGTACGAGAAAGCATCCATATTTATAAAGCAAGCACAAGCATATATCTCTGGAGAACCATATTTCATTTCTAATAAAAATAATAGGGAAGATCTATTAGAAAAAATATGTTCGGGATTTTATATATTTGATATTGAGTCAAATCCAGATGAAAAGCATGATTTTTTATATGGATTTTTAAAAGTAAATAATTTGTCTATAAAAAAAGAAGATCTTATTTATGAACCAATCTTAAATCTTAAAAACAATAAGGGAGAATCTTACAGGCAAATTATTGAAATACTTTTTTCACACAAG
>CACIWI010000001.1 GCA_902590355.1 uncultured Prochlorococcus sp. | reverse complement strand
TATTAATTATTTCAATTAAGGATGATTTACCTGAACCATTTGGCCCGATTAATATAACATTCTCTGAATACGCTATTTTTAAATTTAAATCTTTAATTACTCTAAAGCCATTTTTAAAACAATTTATATTTTTTGCGTCAAACCAATATTTATTCAAGACTAAAATTTATTACTCCAAAATATAATCAATTGAATTGAGCTTAAAATAAAAATAAAAAGATATAGCCAATTCAACCATGAAGGTCTATCCACTTTTTTCATAAATTATATTATTAACATAAAAAATAAAAGAGGAGCAGCAAATCGTACAAATGTTTTTCTAATGATATCCATGTTATTTGCGATTTCTAATTTCTTTATCTCAGGAGGATATTTCAATATCACTTTGTCATATACATCAAGATTTTGGGACTTAATATTATTTTTCCATGGTTCATCTTTATCTTCAGACTTTTTGTACCATTTCCAAAAATAATTTATTATTCTATCTTCTCCCAATAATTTTATTTCATCCTTATTTATAAATCCCATATTGTGATTATATGTTTGTGTTTTTAAAATCATATAATCCTCATCGAATATCTTATAAAAAATCTTTCTTTGATTCTCTTTAAACAATATGAGGTTATTAAATAGTTTATTTTTTAAAAATTTTCTGTAATGTCTCACTATTACTCTTGCGTTGTTGCTTCCTAGTGGAATATGATCTAAAACTTGTAAATATCTTGCTGCAGAGGGATCACCTTTATAAATTAGTATTCTTCCTGGTGGTATGTATTTTATCCGGATAAATTCTTTTGTAGGTTCATTCTTGTAGTAATAAATACTTTCAATGTATTGGGGAGTGACATTAATTTTTTGGTTAAAACTAACTAGAACGTTTTTATTAACATCTTTATCAGGGATTGTATCGCCATGAACCCAAAAAAGATGAAGGATATCTAAGTGATTTTCAATTATTCTTGACCAATCACATTTAAAGTCAACTAATACCTCTTCATATACATATTCCTTGTGCGTAAACCCATTTTCATATAATTCGTAATTACTTATTGGTGTATCTTCACTTATATTGCTTAAATCAGTGTCAGATTTTTTAGAATAATGTACAAAAATATATCCATTCTTTTCTAAAGCTTTGTATTGAGATAAGTGAATTCTTTTGGCGTAGTTATCGTAGTTATTATCTACTATATGTCTGCATGTTATTCTATCGAGATTTTGGCAACTTCCACCAGATGAGAATTTAGCTCCATGATAGGGACAGGTTATTACCCCATCTGATAATGTTCCTTCAAAAAAAGAGGCTCCCCTGTGTGGACAAATATTTTTAATACACCTGACGTTTTTATTTTCATCTCTATAAAGAACAAGAGGCTCATCATAGAGTGAAAAATAAAATAGCTTATTTTTTTTAAGTTCTTTCGAAGGACATATAGCATACCAACCAAATAAACCTATTTTTAATTCATTTTGATTGTCTCTAATATCAAACGAGTCAATTTTTACTACCGTTCCTTTTTTAAATGGTTTAAGAACGGTATTTAAGTCTTTTGATTTAAAAAAATTAATTTGTCTGTTTTCCATAAATTAATTTCTTTTTTATTGACTGTTTATCTTTCGGAACTATAACCCAAGTAAATAATCAATTACTTATAAAAAGAAAATTCTCTATTATTTGTAGCAATAATTATGTAGTTCTTGAAAAATATTGAGTCCCTATCGTATCTATGTATCTTTTTTTCATTATTTTTGTATCTTTTGTGATTCTTTCAAATTTTTTATGTAATCAATAGCATCATCAATATTTTTGTGGAAATTGCATTGGCCCAAATAACAACCTATAAATCTTAAGAATTTTCTCTTGCCACCACTAATTTCATATCTATGTATCGTGCCACCATCAATAGGAGCGTAAATAAGTTCTGGTAGTGCCATATTAATTTTGTATTTAATACTTAATTAAACAATAATTCATGTTCAAATACATTTCCATAGCTCAATCCAAATAATTAATAATTAATTTACTTATTTTTGGATAATTATTTATTGAATACCCAAGTATTATTTGTTATCTATTAATTATTGATATGAATTTTTTATTATGCCAAAAGCATTTAGGCGTTTTTTAAAAAAACTACCAAAAAAAATTCAAACAATAAAATACTCATTTAGAGAGTTTTTATCTTCCAAAATATGAAATAGCTGTTGTGGTTAACAAAATTTAAATTTTATATTTTTAATAAAACATAGTCGCAAGAGCTAAATTTTAAACTATATTAAATTTTCAATTTATGAAATATTATGCTCAAAAGAGTTTTTACGATATTCACTTTAACTTTGCTTCTTTTTTTTAGTAGCCCAGTTTATTCATTGGATGCTTCTTCTAAAACTCTAGAAAAGTATACTAAAAAGATTTCCAATAAGTTCACGAGAACTTACTGTAACACTTCCAAATTCGGTATTTCTTATGAGGGAGCTTTGGCATTTGCTATTGGAGAGACTAATAAGGAATTTAAAAATAATAAACTCAATAAGTTTATAGATTATTCTCTACTAAAAAATTCAATAGTTAATGATTTAGAAAATAATTGCCAAGTTTATGATTTTGCGATTTCTAAATTAGAAAATTTAAAATTTAACTAGTAAAATGTAAAATGTTAAAGCCTTATTTTTTACCTATCCAATCATTTGGTTTTTCCATCATCCATTCGAAAACCCCCTTAGCATCAAGGTTTTTAGATGCATAAACAAATAAAATTGGAAATATTAAAATTACTGCACTAATAACTGCTAACTCTATCTTGCCGATCCCCATCTCAGTTACTGTTAAAGCAAAATAATTAATCATTATCTTTATTGAATTAAAAATTTATATCTACATAATCTACAAAAAAATTTAATTCTTTCACTTTTCTATGAGAAATCTTAATTTTTATAGTGAAAGATATTTGTATAAAGTACCTATTTTATTGGTGCAGAATTTTAAATAATTTTAATAATAGACTTCTGATTGATGGTTATGGATCATGGAATTATTATTTTTACACCTATTTTTGCATTATTGATTGGATTTACAGTATTTAGAATTTTAAAGAAGAGAAAGAGATCGGCTAAAAGTATTTATAAATTGATAGATGATTTAGAAAAAAAATACATTTATTAATTTCTTTTTTAAGAAAAATTAATCAAATTCTATACCAACTTCTTCTTTTAAATCTCTCTCCAAATCTGGAAGATGTGGTTCAACCCAATGATCTTTGTTATCAATTCCTGCTGCATTTACATAATTCATGATGTGTTGATCCACTTGCTTGTACAGATCATGTAAATTTAAATCCATGCGAATATCATGAGCAATTTCAGAGACTTGTTTTTCTGTTAAACAATGATCTGGATGAAGTAAATCACAACATGGGATTCTTTTCTCGATCAATTCATTTAGATTGATTTTTATTTCGTAATCTTGATGGACTGTCATTGAATTTCTAACTTTATTTAGTCTAATTCTAATTATCTTTGAGGTTTTGTATATCTTTAGTCAAGAAACAAAGTTCTTTAATATCTCTTTAATATCTATGCAGTACTTTTAAATAAATAGATCTTCCAAATCTTTATACAAATCATCATTCTCTTTTTGGTTTTCCATAAGGTCCTGTTGATCTAGTGAAAGTTCTCTTTTTGAGGTATAGAAAAGATATCCAAGGGCTCCTAAGAGTAAGGTCGTTGGTAAAATCATTAGAATTTAATTGACTTATAATGAATATAGTGCAACACTTATTACAGTCAAGTGCTGAACTTTAATTAATTTTTAAATGCCTACCAAGAAAAAAAGAGTTGGTTTTATTCCCAGAGAAGACGTTATGAGAATAATTGAAAAGATGAGTACAGAGAACAATTTAAGTAATTCAAAAATAATAAGTATTTTGGTAGAAGAAGCACTTTCTATAAGAGGTATATTTAATAAAAAAAATGGTAAAGTAACTCAATCATATCAATCAAAATACGATAATTCAAAAATCTTATTTGATAAATCTGGTGACTTTACAGATAATGCAAAAATCTCAATTGATACTAACTTAGAAAATAATTTTATTCCTAGTAAATCAACCCATTTAAATGAAGAGAATCAGGCGGCTTTTGACTTGCAAACTTATAAAAAGTTTTTATCATTCCTAAAATTTCAGGAAATGATTGATAAATATAACACTTAAAAAAAGTGTTGCAAAGTAATGCACTGTGCGTTAAATTTTATTTGTATATAAGAGATTATTTTTCATCATTTAAAAAACCTAAATTTAATTAATCTATAAATTATTTATTCCTATGAATTCATCTCTGCCAGGTTTAGCTGTAAATCTCCTCCCTCCAGACAAGTTGTATTGTAATTTTAGTTATTGGAGTTCTTTGTTCTCTCAGGATATGCAAATTTTATGGGATAGAGCGCATGGAGTACCTTTAGAAAAACTGCCAAAAGGTGTTTCTGATATGATTTTTCCGTATTTATTGCTTGCACTCTCAGACTATAAGACTTCGCAAATAAATAAAATGAATGGAATAGGATTAGACAATCTATTAAGCCTTTGGTTTGATAAGTACTTATTAAATAAAAATGGTTATTTCGAGCTAATTAAAAAATAATATTTGAAATTTGCTATTAATATCAAATTTGATTGCTATAAAAATTTATTTCGTTTAAATATTTTTTAAGTGATTCTTTACTAATTGGCACATCAATAGTCTTGCTATAAATATATTAAATGGTTTGATGATGAATTCCTCAAATTTCCTTTTAGCGTATGTGTATTGTCTTTTTGGTATTGCTAAACAAGAGAGATATAAAATTAAGAAAAGCAATATAAATGAAATTTAATTCAAAAACCCTAAGCTTGATATTAAATCTGTTATTTTGCTTGTTTATTTTTATTATTTAATTTTTTAATCTTGATTCATTTATTTTAAAAAATTCAAAAATTAATATTCAAATTTGGTTGACTTTTGTTGGTAATGCGATGATAATGGCAAAAATAATTTTTTATTGTGAAACCTCTTTCAGAAACTTTTGATGATTTCGTTGATGATCTACTCTCATCAGATTTTGATTTGTTGAAAGGGGAACTTGATTATCTGGTTATGCAACATTTATTTAATTCTATAGATTTGAAGCGTATTAATAAAAATGAAATCAAAAATAACGAATCATTAGCTGCTTAATATTTTATGAAATTTTTTTATGAAAATTTTTGGGTCCCATTTTTTGGTTATATTTTATCAAAATTTGTTTTTTTAATAGAAGGTAAAAAGCAAGATTCTAAAAATAAAAAAAGATAGATTAATTACTTTTTATCTTTATAAGGTATTTTTAATTACATAATTTAAGTCAATATATTTTGATAACAACAAAAGTTGTGCTTTAAATTTCGAATAAATGCATGGTTGAAATATACATAATTGCTTTTTAGCAAATTAAAATGAACAAAAATAATATGTTGAAGCCATATACAGTGCATTATCGGGATTTTCAAAATATAAGATTAGAAAATTGTTTTTATGCTTTTGACGCTTACGAAGCTAGAACTCTGGCAATGGAATTTAATAAGTATATTAATGAGCATCCAAACAGTATAGACCTTATAAGATGCGAAAAATGATTAAAGATTTTTATTAATTTAAAATAATAATCTATTAAACACTCAAGAATTTATCAATAACCGCTTGACTCAACTCACTAGTATTTCCGCTTGCAACAATACCTCCGCGTTGCATAGCATAATATCTATTGGCTTGTCTTACAAAATGCAAATGTTGTTCAACTAATAAAACGCCAATTCCTGTATCTCTAATTATCTGGTTAATTGCATTTTCAATGTCTAAAACTATATTCGGCTGAATGCCTTCCGTTGGTTCGTCAAGTAATAGAAGTTGAGGTTTGCCTAGCAATGCTCTTGCAATGGCTAATTGCTGTTGTTGTCCTCCACTAAGATCTCCTCCTTTCCTTTGAAGAAAATCTTTTAGGATTGGGAAGAGATCATAGATAAATGGATCTATTTTCTTGTTCTTAGATAATCCTCCTGGTAGAGACTCCATTCCTAACATAAGATTCTCTTCAACTGATAGGTATGGAATAATTTCTCTCCCTTGAGGAACGTAAGCCATTCCTTTCCTGGCTCTCTGATGAGGCGCTTTTCTGTTGATATTTTCACCAATCAAATAAATATCTCCTTTTTTTTGTTTTAACAAGCCAATTAGTGATTTCAATAAAGTTGTTTTACCAACTCCATTTCTTCCAATCAAACAAACCATTTCTCCTGATTTAACATTTAAATCAACATCTCTAAGAATATGACTCTCGCCATAATAAGTATTTAAGGATTTTATTTCGAGTAAAGTTTCCATAACTAGTCCTCAGGTCTTCCTAAATAAACATCAATAACTTTTTTGTCTTTTTGTATGGTTTCCATCGTTCCCTCACATAATACTGTGCCCTGATTTAATACTGAAACATTGCTATCAAGTCTTCTTATAAATTCCATATCGTGATCAATCACCACTACTGTATTTTCTCCTGATAAAGATTTTAATAAATCAGCTGTAAGATCTGTTTCTTCATCGGTCAAACCGGCAACAGGTTCATCTACTAACATTAAATCTGGCTTCTGACCTACTAACATGGCTATCTCAAGCCATTGTTTTTGGCCATGTGATAAAGATCCAGCTTTAGAATCAACTTTTTGAGCTAAATTAACAATCTTCATAAGACGATTAATCTCATTAAGATGTTCATCCTTAATACTTTTATTTATAAGGTTTAAGGGACTTTTAGGAATTGTCACCGATATTTCAAGATTTTCTTTAACTGTTAGATTCTCAAATATTCTTGGACTTTGGAATTTTCTTCCAACTCCAAGTCTGGCTATTTTATGCTCCTTTCTACCTACTAAAGATTTCCCTTTAAAAATTACTTCCCCTTTTGTTGGCTTTACCTTTCCAGTTATTACATCAAGAAATGTTGTTTTACCTGCGCCGTTAGGTCCTATTACAGCTCTTAATTCTCCTTTCTTTAAATTTAAATTGAGTTTATTGAGAGCTAAAAAACCCTCAAAACTAACAGTAATATCTATTAAATTTAGAAGATCTTTATTATTCATTATCCCCCTCCTTATTGTTAATTTCTAAGCTTGGATAGGTTTCAATCTTCCTTTTCATACCAAATCTTTGAAGAAGATTCCTAGGACCATCTCCTTGTAGCCATCCTAAAACTCCTTCTGGCAGGGCTGTTACCACTAAGATAAATAACCCCCCTTGAATAAACATCCAGCTAGCAGGTAAAGCTTCACTTACTAGACTTTTTGCATAGTTGATGAAAACTGCTCCTAGTATCGCTCCCAATAAAGTCCCTCTACCTCCAACAGCAACCCATATAACCATTTCTATAGAAAAGGGAACTGTCATAAATTGAGGTGATACTATTCCTGACTGAACAGTATATAAAGCTCCCGAAATTCCAGCGAGACCTCCAGCAATAGAAAATATTATCGTCTTGAATATAACTGGGTTGTATCCTGTAAATCTAACTCTTGGTTCATCATCTCGTATGCCTATAAGAATATTTCCAAATCTTCCTTTAACTACCCACTTTGCAAAAAACCATGAGGCTATTACAAGTATGGCGGTTATCCAAAAGAATATTCTTTGCATGTACTCAGAACCTACCATCTGACCAAATAGTTGTGTTACATCTGTTTTTAATCCATTTGTTCCATTTATAAGTTTTTGTTGTCCATTAAAGAAGTTAAAGAATACAAGAAGAGAAGCTTGAGTAAGTATAGAAAAATATACCCCTTTGATTCTATTTCTGAAAACAAGAAATCCAATTAAACCAGCAACCATTGCTGGAATTACCCAGATAGCGAAGAAGGTGAAAATTGGCGATCTAAACGGTTCCCAGAAAAAAGGCAATTTTTCAACACCATATAAAGCAAAAAATTCAGGAATATTATTAGGAAATTCAGAGGAGCTGGTTATTTGCAAATACATTGCTGCACAATATCCACCTAATGCAAAAAATATACCTTGTCCAAGACTTAGTAAACCTGTATATCCCCATATAAGATCAACACCAAGTGCAACTATGGACAAGGATAAGTATCTTCCTAAAAGGTTTAATCTAAATACAGGGAGTAGAGTTGGTGCTGCAATAATTAAGGCAATTAATATTATCCAAAATGATAATACTATTTTTTTATCAAATTTAATTTTACTAAAGGACATTAGTTTTCAACCATCCTTCCTTTTTGAGGAAATAAACCTGTAGGTTTAAATTGTAAGAATATAACAATTAGTGCAAATATCATTACTCTTGCCATACTTGTGGTCGCAAAAAAGTTGATTGTATTTGATAGAGGTAAAGGCATATCTGGCCATATTGATAAGAGCCTTCCAGCTCCAATTAAATCAGTCATTATTCCTATTCCAAATGAGGCGAGTACTGTTCCTAATAAATTTCCTACTCCTCCTAGCACTACAACCATAAAACAACCAACTATATAGTTTCCTCCAACATTCGGCCCTACGGAACCTAAAAGAGATACTGCTACTCCGGCAACTCCTGCTAAGCCAGATCCAATTCCAAATGTAATTATATCCACTTTTTCAGTAGATATACCAAGACAATCACTCATTTGCCGGTTTTGAGTAACTGCTCTTATACGCATTCCCCAAGCACTTTGATTAAGAAATAATGTTATTGCTATTACAGAGATTAGGGTAATGACAATTATCATTAATCTTGTTTTAGGAAATGCAGTTCCAATAATTTCTACTTGGCCTCTCATCCATGAGGGTGCTGTTACATCAACATTTCGAGCGCTTGCTCTACTAAGTTTGCTAACAGAGGATGATATGAAGCTACCAGTAACGATCCCTGTTAATGCAGCAAATATCCAAGTACTAAATTTAAAATATTTGAAATTTATTGATTCTTTTATTTTTGAAGGGAATGTTGTTGGTAGGAATAAACCAATTATCAGACTTATAACCAAACCGGTCCCATAAGCTAAAGGTACACTTCTGACAAATTGTTGAAGAATTAAACTTACGCCCCAAGTTGCGAGAAGTGTTTCTAGTGGACTTCCATAAAGCTTTCTGATTATGGTTTTTTCGAGGAGAATGCCTACTACTCCACTAACAATAAAAGCAAGAAAAATAGAAACTATTATGTACGAATTGTAGAAAGGTTTTAATATAGGTAATTTGAAAATTAATTGTGTTACGTATGTTGTGTATGCCCCAAGCATCATAAGTTCTCCATGGGCAAGATTTATTACACCCATTAGACCAAAAACAATTGCTAGACCCAATGCAGCAACAAGTAGTACAGATCCGATTGCAACACCATTAAAAAGACTATCGAGAAGTAACTCCAATTTAGAAAAAGAAAATATTTGATTATATAAAATAAAAGGAGGTGTTAACCTCCTTTTATTTTGAAGTATAGGTTTTAATTAGATTAAAGCTTATACTTTTCTCCTTTTGAAGGATCTGTCCAATCGCATGCAAATCCTTTTGAACTTGGATGCTTTTGATTCCATGCTTGAGGAAGAACTACTCCTGTCTCTTCAAGGATTGTAAATCCACCCTCTGCATTAATCTCACCAATTCTTACTGTTTGAGATAAGTGGTGATTGGGCATAACTTCCACAGGACCTTGTGGAGCATCAAACTTTTGTCCAACAAGGGCTTCCCTTACTGCGTTATCGTCGAATGTTCCAGCATCTTCTACTGCCTGTTTCCATAAGTAGACCATGTTATAAGCAGATTCTTGAGGATCAGCTACTACACGATCTGCTCCCCATCTTTTCTTGAAACTTGCAGCAAATTTCTTAGATGCAGGAGTATCAATTGACATCATGTAGTTCCAAGCGCCGTAATGACCTTCTAGAAACTCAGGACCAATTGTACTAATCTCTTCTTCAGCAATTGAATAGTTCATTACGTAGTACCCACTTGAAGGCGTAATACCTGCGTCTTGAATCTGTTTGAAGAATGCAACGTTTTGGTCACCATTAAGAGTATTAATGATTATTCCACCTTCAGGCAATGCTTTTTTTATTTTTGAGATAATTGGAGCAACTTCAGTATTTCCAAGTGGAAGGTAATCTTCTCCAACAACTTTACCGCCCAACTGTTTTACCTGAGCTTTTGTAATAGTGTTTGAAGTTCTTGGGAAAACATAATCAGATCCTACAAGGAAGAAATCTCCACCAGCTGCGGGAGAACGCTTATACATGAAATCTGTAGCGGGTTCTGATTGTTGGTTTGGTGTGGCTCCTGTATAGAAAATGTTGTTAGAACATTCTTGAGCTTCATATTGAATTGGGTAGTAGAGGAACGCATCTTTTGATTCGTAGACAGGTAACATTGCCTTTCTACTTGCAGATGTCCATCCACCAAATACGACAGGAACTCCGTCTTGGTCTATCAGTTTCTTTGATTTTTCAGCAAAAGTTGGCCAATCAGATGCACCATCTTCAACTATGTATTCTATTTTGTAGCTTTTGCCGCCAACTTTAACACCACCAGCAGCATTTATCTCTTCAATAGCCATTTTTTCAGTATCAACAAGAGTTGATTCAGAAATAGCCATTGTTCCGGATAACGAATGCAAAATACCAACGGTTACTGTGTCATCGAAACTTCCGGAGGTTCCGCCTCCACCACAGGAAGTTGCTGTGACCGCAAGTGAGGCAGTAGCTAAACCTGCCAAAATACGCCTTGAAATTCTCATGAATTAGGATAAATTAGGTAATTGACCCTCATTAGGGGGATAAAGTAAAAGTTATTAACGAGTGAGGATTCGTTTTGTATCAGTCGTAACTTTTTGTTGAATCCAATATATTAGAAATGAACATTTTCCTAGGTTCGATTGTTGGGTATATGTGATTCTAAAAATTGAGTTATTTCTTCAACTCCTATGCTGCTACTTAGGTTGGTAAAATACCAAGGTTTCCCTTTTCTCATAAATTCAGTATCTCTTTTCATGATATTTAAATCTGCACCAACTTTATCTGCTAAGTCAATTTTGTTTATTAATAATAAATCCGACCTTGTTATCCCTGGCCCCCCTTTTCTGGGAATTTTGTCTCCTGCAGATACATCAATTACATATATTGATAAATCTACAAGTTCTGGACTAAAGCTAGATGCTAAATTATCACCACCACTTTCTACAAAAACAAAATCTAAAGGATTAAATTTATTTTCTAAATCTAAAACTGCATTTTTATTTAAGGAACAATCCTCTCTTATCGCGGTATGAGGACAACCTCCAGTTTCTACACCAATAATCCTTCCTTCCTCTAAAACTTTTTTATTTATAAGAAAGTTAGCATCTTCTTTGGTGTAGATGTCATTTGTGACAACTGCTATTTCATAATTTTTTTTCATGCTTAAGCATAGATTCTCTACTAATGCAGTTTTTCCTGAACCTACAGGCCCAGCAACCCCTACTCTCAATTTGCTGCTCATAAATTAATTTCTAAAAAGTTTTGTATAAAGGTCATTATGATTTTGTTGTGCCATAGCTAAACCTACATTGCCAAAATAGATGTCATCAATTTCTTTGTCCATAATTTCTTTTGAAACTTTTGAAATTATTTCTAATAAGTCTCTCTGAATTAATTGTGCTTTTGTTGACCCAATAGGAATAATTCTTAATGCAGCATTAAGTTGGTTTGCACTCCACGCATAGAAAAAATTCTCAACCATTTCTAACTTGCTAATTTCAAAACAATGACAAGCCCAACTCCACGCTAATGACCAGGAGCTTTTTTTATTATTTTCATATAGATATTCAAATCCAAATTCTTTGGTTAAATCAAAGAGAGATTTTGCCATTTGAATTTGTTGTTCTCTCATTTCGAGAGAGTCCTTTGATGAGAGGATCCATTTATCCAAACTCATTAGCTTTTGCAAATTAAGTTTTAAATTTTTGCGGTCATTAATCTCATTGAAAATATTAAAAAAATCTAGTAATAGTCTTGCATCTAGTCTTATCTGACCAATTTTTAGTTCACTGATGATTAAGTCTTTTACCGAATTTGAATCTGTTAAATTTTTATTATGAAGATAACTCTCCATTCCCTCCGAATAACAAAATCCTCCAACTGGTAAGTTAGGACTTATTAATAAATATTTTAATAAGTGACTTTTACTCATGGCTATGGGCTCCTCTTTCGGGAAAAAACTTTTTTTTCGTATTTTTTACATCAACTTTAAAATTAAGAAGCATATTTTTAATAACATAATCACTTTTTGTTAGAAGAATGTCCCCTTCAATTTCTACTTCTACATGCCTATTTCCTAGATGATAAGCAGTTTTAATAAGTTCAATTTTAGAATTTGAACTTATTTCAATTAAATCTTCTGTTTTGGCAATTATTTCTACATAAAAATTGGACTTATTAGTTAAAAGAATATCTCCATCATTTAATTTGCCTTTTCTAGGTAATTGTAAAATTATTTCTTGATCACAATCAGTTAGTCTTTTACCTCTTAAGGTTCTTCTTTCAACAGAACTCAAGGTAAGTTTTAAAAATAAACCTAATTTCGGTTTTTCCTTAGTCCAATCAGTTACAACAATTTGTTTATTCATTCTCATAATCAAAATTTTTGTTTACTTTAATTTAGTAATTAAAGAAAACAATTTATGATTAAAACTTCATGGGAAGGTAATTGTTTCCTAAATTTTTTTAATAATAAAGCAAGTTTAGGAAATGGTGATAAAACAATCTTTAAATCTAAATCAACTTCTCCTTATAAGTTATTAAAGTCTACTTATGATCAAGAGGGCAGATGCATTTTGCCTGTTCTACACACTGCAGGGGGATTGGTAGGAGGTGATTTACTCGACTTTAAGGTAAATCTAGAAAAAAACTCTAAGGTTTTGTTGACTACTTCTTCAGCTCAGAAAGTATATGGATCAGTTGGAAGATCTAAAATAAATCCAAAAGGAAGTTTTTCAAAGCAAAAGAATCTCATAAACATTCTGGACAATTCTCATTTAGAGTATCTGCCCCAAGAAACAATCATCTTTGCAAATGGTTTATATGAGCAATTTTTTAAAGTATCTATTTCAGAAACTTCAAGTTTTTTATTTACTGATTTAATAAGACTTGGAAGATCTTCTTCCGGAGAATCTATTGAGAGTGGAGTTTTTAGGTCTAAATTAGAAATCATGAGAAATAATGATTTACTTGATGATTGGGAATATGTTGATCAGATTGAATTATCTAAGGCAAGTTTTATGGCGAAGTCAGGCATGGATTACATGCCCGTTTTTGGATCCTTAATTTGGATTTGCGAAAAAGATTTTTCCAAGTCAAAAATAAATAATCTGGTAGGAAATATAAAAAAGATTTTCAATGAAACTAATAATAATTTATCTATTGGAATCCTTGAAAATGGAATCTCTGTAAGATTTCTAGGGAGTTCTTCTCAAGATGCTAGAAAATGTTTTTTTTGTATTTGGAAACAAATTAGGTCTGTTTGTGGATTTTGTGAGCCAAAATATCAAGGTGTATGGCCTTTACAAGATTCTATGAATTATTAATTATGTTCAGAAAGAACCTTTTTTAAGAATTTATAGATTAATTTTTTATTATGCATCTTTCACCTCAAGAAAAGGATAAATTATTGATTTTTTCTGCTGCACTCTTAGCTGAAAGAAGGCTTAGTAGAGGTCTTAAGCTTAATTATCCTGAAACAATTGCTTTTTTAAGTTTTCAGGTTCTTGAAGGAGCACGAGATGGTAAAAGTGTAAGTCAATTAATGTCAGAGGGAACTACCTGGCTTTCAAAATCACAAGTTATGGAGGGTATTCCTGAAATGGTTGATGAAGTTCAAATAGAAGCAGTTTTCCCCGATGGGACTAAATTAGTTACCATTCACAATCCGATTAATTAGTTATGAGTCATTTAATTCCTGGTGAAATAATTCCTGAACAAGGTGAAATCGAACTTAATCTTAGTAAACAAGTTAAAACAGTAAAGGTTTCTAATTCTGGAGATAGACCTGTGCAAGTTGGATCTCATTATCATTTTTATGAAGCAAACAAGGCTTTAATTTTTGATCGAGAAATAACACTTGGTATGCGTCTCGACATTCCTGCAGGAACAGCAATTAGATTTGAACCTGGTGATACAACAGATGTAAGATTAGTTCCATTTTCAGGTTTACGAAAAGCATATGGTTTTAATTCAATAGTTAATGGTTCTTTAGATAGTTAAAATTATGTCTTACAAAATTGATAGAAAAACTTACGCTCAAACTTACGGACCCACTACTGGAGATAGAGTAAGGCTAGCTGATACCGAACTTTTTATAGAAGTAGAAAAGGATTTAACTACATACGGAGATGAAGTTAAATTTGGTGGAGGTAAAGTTATTCGAGATGGGATGGGACAGTCTCAAGTAAGTAGAACTGATGGAGCTGTAGATACCGTAATAACTAATGCTTTGATTGTAGATTGGTGGGGAATAATTAAGGCTGATGTGGGTATAAAAGATGGAATGATATTTGAAATTGGTAAGGCTGGCAATCCTGATATCCAGGATAATGTTGATATTGTTATTGGTGCATCAACAGAAGTAATAGCTGGAGAGGGTCATATTCTTACTGCAGGTTCAATAGATACCCATATTCACTTTATCTGTCCCCAACAAATTGAGACAGCACTATCTTCTGGAATTACAACCATGTTGGGAGGAGGAACTGGACCTGCAACTGGCACAAATGCTACTACTTGTACTCCGGGTTCTTTTCATATTTCAAGAATGCTTCAATCTGCAGAAGCATTTCCCATGAATTTAGGTTTTTTTGGAAAAGGAAACTCAACAAACGAGAGCAATCTTATTGATCAGGTTGAGGCTGGTGCATGTGGATTGAAGCTTCATGAGGATTGGGGAACCACTCCTTCTACAATAAATTCTTGTCTAAATGTTGCAGATAAGTTTGACGTTCAAGTATGTATTCATACTGATACTTTGAATGAGGCAGGCTTTGTTGAAGATACCATCAACGCTATTGCAGGAAGAACTATTCATACTTTTCATACCGAAGGAGCAGGTGGAGGTCATGCGCCAGACATCATAAAAATCTGTGGAGAAAAAAATGTTCTTCCTAGTAGTACAAATCCAACAAGGCCTTATACCAAGAACACATTAGAGGAACATCTTGACATGTTAATGGTTTGTCACCATTTAGATTCTAAAATCCCAGAAGACATTGCATTTGCTGAATCAAGGATCAGAAGAGAGACTATTGCAGCTGAGGATATATTGCATGATCTAGGTGCCTTTTCAATTATTGCTAGTGATTCTCAAGCTATGGGAAGAGTTGGTGAAGTAATTACAAGAACTTTTCAAACAGCACATAAAATGAAAGTCCAAAGGGGGCCGCTACTGCAGGATTCTGATAGAAACGATAATTATAGAGTAAAGAGATATATTTCTAAAGTCACAATTAATCCTGCAATAGCTCATGGTATTGATAAACATGTTGGGTCTATAGAAAAGGGTAAAATTGCGGATTTGGCATTGTGGAAACCTTCCTTTTTTGCGGTCAAGCCTGAATTAGTTGTTAAAGGAGGATCCATAGTTTGGTCCCAAATGGGCGATGCAAATGCTTCAATTCCTACTCCAGGTCCTGTATATGGTCGACCTATGTTTGCAAGTTTCGGCCAATCTCTAATAAAGAGTTCTTTTACCTTTTTAAGTAAAAATTCAATTGAACAAAATATTCCAAATAAATTAGGCTTACAAAAAAAATGTATTGCAGTAGAAAATACAAGAAATATCAATAAATCAAACTTAAAACTTAATAGTAAACTACCAAATATTTCAGTAGATCCTCAAACTTATGAAGTTTTTTCTGATGGAGAACTTCTTACTTGTGAACCACTTGATGTAGTCCCAATGGCTCAGAGGTATTTTTTGCTTTAGAAATTTTTAATTAATTCTTTTTCACTTATTTTTATTTCTTTTGACCCCGCAATAGCTAAATCTTCTTGCAGTTTGTTCTCACAAGATAGGACTCTTGACCAACTTGGTAATTGAAGTGTAGTAGTACAAGCCAGATAATCTTCCGTAGCAGGTCTTAATAGTTTCGCAAATTTTTGTACTGATAATTCTTCTTCGTGCCTATCGTATGGAAGTTGATTAACTGCTGAATCTAATCCAAATTGTTTTACCCGATCTTCTCCAACTCTTTTGTATAGAACTTCTAGAGTTGCTAGTTGAGTGCTAGTTAAGGTCTCGGCTTGATGCTCCATGAGACCTCTTAAAACACTTGAAAGTATTTCTGTACACATTTTTTGCAATCCTTCTTTAGAAGAATCACCAATATTCTTATGTTTGTGATCAAATAAACCTAGGTCAACCTGGGCTATTTTGGAGGTCCTTACGTTTCTATAAACCTCTGATAATAAACCTATCTCTAAACCCCAGTCACAAGGTATTCTTAAATTCATAGCAAGGTCTTTAGTAAAAGCAAATTCCCCTGCTAATGGATATCTAAATGATTGAAGATATTGTAAAAACGGACCCTTACCAACTAACTGCTCTAGGCTTGCTAATAAAGGACCCACAAATAATCTTGTTGCTCTACCTTGCAATTGATTTGTCTCTAGGGATAATCTACTGTAAAAAGCTTTTACATATGATATTCCATATGATTCATCCAGAAGTGGAAGTATCATTCTTGAAGGATATAAAGGACTAAAAGTTCTTATATCAGCATCAAAAAGAGCAACAACTTCTGATTTTCTAGTCGCAACTCCTATGCCTTGCCATACAGCCCATCCTTTACCTGGTGTTCCTAAAAGTTCTAATCCATTTTTTTCTTGGCTTTTTAATAGCTCAATTACAGAGGGAGAATTAGTCCATTGAACATGCACTGGGAATGGCATTGAGTTAAAAAATGATTTTGCTGCCTTAACTTGCTCAATAGTTTTTGCAGAGAGAGCAATTACTAATTCATTTAACCCTGTAAGGTTTTTTAAAACTTCTCTTATATCTTTTAATGCTGGACGCTCAAACTCTTCATATAAGCAAGGTATTAAAATACTAGTTGATCTTCTTTTAAGACTTTTGTTTAATTCTTTAAGTAAATTTCCTGTAACTCCATATTCATGTATTGTTGTGATTAAACCCTGTTGAAAGTCCATTTTCTAATTGATGTGCAGAATGGTATTAATACTTCGATGATTTTTTCAAAGTGAAGCAAATTGATTCAGAGAAAAAATTAGATAGATTAAAAATTGATAAATTGTTAAAAACAATTTATTCAAATCATACTACAGAAGAAATTAATTTTATTTCAAACCAATTATTACAGATTTTAGATGATTTCTCAGAGAAATCTGCTTATGAAGAAATAAGAGAAAAGGAAAGGTGGAATGAATCTCATTCAGTTCTGATAACTTATGCAGATAGTATTTATAAAAATGGCGAGACAACATTAAAAACTCTTAGGAAGTTGTTAAGTAAACATTTTGGCAGTCTTTCTAAAGTCGTTCATATTCTTCCTTTCCTGAAATCCACAAGCGATGGAGGTTTCGCAGTCTCAAGTTATGATTCCCTAGAAGAAAAATTTGGTGGTTGGGATGATCTCAAAAGTATTTCTAAAAATCATGATTTGATGGCTGATTTAGTACTAAACCATGTCTCATCATCTCACCCATGGGTGCAACAATTTATTAAATCCCAAGAACCGGGTATATCAAATGTTTTTTCTCCGAAACAAACTCTTAACTGGTCAAATGTAGTTAGACCTAGGAGTTCTTCTCTGTTTTCTCAAATAAATACTGATGATGGTCCTAAACAAGTTTGGACAACTTTTGGGCCAGATCAAATTGATTTGAATTGGCATAATCCAAAAATGACTATTGAGTTCTTAAATTTAATTACTACTTATTTATCTAATGGAGTTAAATGGTTAAGGCTTGATGCTGTAGGTTTTATTTGGAAGGAATCAGGGAGTACATGCTTACATTTACCTAAAGCACATTCAATTGTGAAACTCTTAAGAGTTCTTTTAAATAATCTTCTTGATGATGGCGTTTTAATAACTGAGACCAATGTTCCTCAGAAGGAGAATCTATCTTATCTTATTCCTGATAATGAAGCCCACATGGCATATAATTTCCCATTGCCTCCTCTTCTCCTAGAGGCAATTATTACTTCAAGAGCTGATATTCTAAACTCATGGATTTTTGATTGGCCCACATTACCTGAAAATACTACTTTATTTAATTTCACTGCATCACACGATGGTGTTGGGCTAAGAGCTCTTGAGGGTTTAATGAATGAGCAGAGAATTAAGGATTTATTAATTAATTGTGAGAAAAGAGGAGGATTAGTAAGTCATAGACGTTTATCAAATGGTGATGATAAACCTTATGAATTGAATATTAGTTGGTGGAGTGCAATGGAAGACTCCAGTAGAGATGCCAAAAGATTTCAATATGAGAGATTTATTTTGAGTCAATTATTAGTAATGGCTCTAAAAGGGGTCCCTGCATTTTATTTGCCAGCATTATTAGCTTCAGAAAATGATATCAAAAGTTTTTCTATGACAGGTCAAAGAAGAGATCTAAATAGAGAAAAGTTTAAATTAGATAATCTTTCAGCTGTTTTAAATAATCCTGAATCTAATGCTAATAAAAACTTAAAATATCTCCGTAATGCTATGGATGTCCGATCAGAATTAAAGCAATTTCATCCTTCTTCACAAATGAAATGTTTGTCTAAAGGTAGAAGTGATATTGTTGTAATCAAAAGAGGTAAAGGTCCTGAGTCTGTTTTTGCAATCCATAATATGACTGAAAATAAAATTAATTATCAATTGAATGATAATGATTTACCAAAAATAATTGATAATGATTTCAATACCCATGATTTTTTAACATCCACTAAATACAATTGCAAAAATATTAGTCTTGATCCTTTTCAAGTAATTTGGCTTAGTGCTTTATAAAAATGATAGAAAATTCTCCTATTTGGGTAGTAAGTGATGTAGATGGTACATTAATGGATCATTCATATGATTTATCACCTGCTAAAGAAACCATAAAAAAACTACAAAAATTATCTATACCCGTAATTCTTTGTACAAGCAAAACCGCTTCTGAAGTAAAAGTTATTAGAAAGGAACTTAACTTGACGGATCCTTATATTGTTGAGAATGGTGCAGCAATATATGGTGAATCTCTTAAAAGAGTAAATGGAGAAATTATTCTTGGAATAAAATACGAATCTCTTGAAGAAATCTTAAATTTTATTTCTAAAGAAATTGATTACAAACTTATTCCTCTTAATAATCTTAATGATCAAGAAGCCACTCAGCTTACAGGTTTAGAAGGCAACTCATTGAACTTAATGCGAGATAGACACTGGAGTATGCCCTTTTTAAATCCGCCAATTTATTTAGAAGAGAAAATTAATATTTGTTGTAAAAAATTCAATGTTGATATTTTTAAGGGCAATAGAATGAGTCACTTATTATCTACCAAATCGAATAAAGGGAAAGCAATAAATGCTCTTAAAGAATATTCAAATGTTCATAATATTGAAATTATAGGTTTAGGCGATTCTCCAAATGATTTGCCTCTACTTTTAAACTCAGATATTAAAATAGTTATTCCTGGAATAGATGGACCTAACTTAAATTTACTAAATCATTTAAAGGATTTTGAATTTACTTTGGCTTCTGAACCAAATGGATATGGTTGGAAAAATGAAATCAATAAATTAATAAATAAGCGAGAACTAAGTTAGAAAGATGAAAGATATAGATATTAATTTTCCTCTTAATAAATTTGAAAAATTAATCATTGATATTGGTTGGGAATCCTTGGATGATTGGTTCAATTTTTGGAATAATAAAAGAAACATCCTTTCAATTGATCAATATTGGAACAATAAAGTAAATGATGATTGGATTTGGGGTTTAGCTTTACCTCTTTTATCTCAGGCTTATAAATTTCAAAATAATTTTTCTGATAGAAAAATTATTGGAATCTCAGCTCTGCCTGGCACAGGTAAAACAACACTAGGTAAATGGCTTGAAGCTATATCGTTAAAATTAAACTTCAAAATTGCCGTTATTTCAATTGACGACTTTTATCTCCCGTCAAATGAAATGAAATTAGCAATTAAGAATAACCCTTGGAATGTTTCTAGAGGATTTCCTGGTAGTCACTCAGTAAAATTAATGCACGAAAAATTATTAAATTGGAAAATAAATGGAGAATTAAATGTTCCAGTTTTCGATAAATCATTAAGAAATGGTTTAGGAGATAGATCTCATTGGAGATTAGATAATCCTGATTTATTAATTCTTGAGGGATGGTTTTTGGGAGTAAAACCTTATTCCATGGACATAAATGATCAACCGATAAATACAACAAATTTAAGTCAAAATGAATCATCCTATGTATTAAAAATTCAAAATAACCTAAAGGAATATTTAGATATTTGGACTTTAATAGACAATATTTGGCACTTAAAGCCCTTGAAGATTGAATATATGAATATATGGAAAACAAATCAGGAAAAAGAAATGTTTTTGCAGAAAGGCAATGCCCTTAAAGATGAAAAATTATCTAATTTCTTGAGAATGCTTAATGTCTCTATTCCTCATAAAAGTTTTGATGTAATAAAATCCTACGCACTTTTATTAATTGACCAAGAAAGAAATTTAGTTGAAACCGGATTGAATTTGTAAAATTTTCTAAATTTTTTTTTCAGTAATTTTTTATACATTTTTTCAAGCTCTTAGTAGTGTTTAATAATTAATGTCTTTCTCTTTAGAGATGGTTGAGTTTTCTTATAAAAATGAAGGTTGTAGGATGGTTGTCTTGAGATGTGTTGGACCATCAAATTTTTTCTTAGAAAGAGTTTTATTTCCAACTGACATTCTTACTTTTATGGCCCCAAATGATTCAAGAGTGGAAATCTGGGGAAATGAATTATATGGCCCTAAGTTGGAAGAGAGAATAAGAATTTCTGCTGATAACGAAGATTCGACTTTAGTGGCATAGAACAAATATTATCTAATTGTCTTCGAGTCAAAATTTTTTACAAATACCTATTTTTTATTGATATTATCAAACTAGTTTTAGTTTTATAGATGTATTATTTTTCTTCCTTTGCCATAGGAGGTTTTGTTCCTTCTGCAGCTATCGCTGGAGTTTTACTTTTAGTTGGTCTAGGAGCCTTCTTTTATCTTGGTATTAAAGGACCCACAGAATATTAAACATAAGTTAATAAAAAATTGTATCTTCAATTTTTCATTTATTTTTTGAATAAGTTAACACTATGGATTTAACAACTATTTTATTTATATTAAGCTTACCTTTCGTTTTATTAACAGTTTATTTTGGGACAAAAAATGATTTTTACGAGAGTGAAAACTATAAAGGAGATGGTTGTGCCCACGATGTTAAAAGGTAACTTTATTACTAATCACCTCTAAATATACAGGTCCATATACAATCAAATTGACAAACAGATTTGTATATTTCATTAGTAATTTTTCACTTTACTTATTAAAAGTGTTTATATTTTCATGGGAATAGAAATGTAAGGAAGGACTTGTTATTTCACTAACCTCTGACCTTACACCTGGCACTTGTCTATAAGTTCCAATTATTAACTAATATTTAGCTTTCGTAGAACCAGAAAAATTTAAGAAAAAAATAAAAAATAATCTTAAAATAGATTTTTTTCATTTTTCCCATACTAGCTTTTAATTTCTAAATTTATATTGCTATTAATTAATTAGGTAATTTAATAATTTTTGGAATATTTAAAATTTGTTTTATATGGATTAATTCAAGGACTGACCGAATTTATCCCAGTAAGTAGTACAGCTCATTTAAAAGTTATATCTCTTTTATTGGGTATTGATGATCCTGGAGCATCTTTGTCCGCGACTATTCAACTTGGAAGTGTTTTTGCAATAGCTTGGTATTTTAGGAATGATATTTTTAATTTCAGAAGTCAATCTTCCAAACAATATCTTGAAAATCTCTTACATGAAAGATTAATAAGATCTATTTTGATTGGGACTGTACCAATTATTGTCCTTGGCGGAAGTATAAAAATATTTATCCCTTCTTTTTTTGAAAACGTTCTTCGTTCAAATTTATCAATAGCATTGTTCTCATTTCTAATGGCTTTTTTTATGTACCTAGCAGATAGTTCGAAAAAAGGTTCTATTAATATTCAAAACCATAATTATTCAAATAGTTTTTTGATAGGTTTCTTCCAAGCATTTGCAATTTTTCCTGGTGTTTCAAGATCGGGGGTCACTATTTCTAGTGCTTTAATATCAGGATGGGAAAGAGGCGATGCTGCGAAATATTCTTTTCTTTTAGGGATGCCTGCTATTTCTCTTGCAGCGATTGTTGAGTTAATATCTTCTTTTAATGATTTTTTTTCATTAGGTTTTTTTCCTCTTTTTGTTGGTCTTATTACGACATTTTTGTCATCTTTATTAGCAATAGATTTCTTATTAAAGTATTTTTCTTCAAAGGGGTTGAAAATATTTATCATATATCGAGTAATTTTTGGTTTTGTAATTCTTTGGAATTTATAATTAGATGAAAAAAATTTTTTTGCAATTGTGTTAAGGTTTTAAAAAAATTCTTTATAATGAACATTTTTATATCTTTCCAATTAGGTGAAGTAGAAGTTTCAAATCTTACGATATTGGTTTTAGCTTTTTTTTCTTCTTTTACATTCATAGCTGTAGGGATAAGTTCATATAAACTATACAAATCCCTTATAAATGAGGACGATAAGTAATCGGAACGGCGGGATTTGAACCCACGACCCCCACTACCCCAAAGTGGTGCGCTACCAAACTGCGCTACGCCCCGTATTTTTACTATAAAGATTAGATTGATTTAAATGCTATTCTTTATAGGATTGTTATCAGATCTCAATACACACTTGTCAACTTCCCAATTAAAGTTGTCCCATATATGGTCTTCTAATTTATAGTTGCTTCCAGTAAAATCTCCTAACTTAACTTTTGTAGGTGATGCAGAACAATATTGCCTGCTTCCAGCTGATGCAAGGTATTGTTGATGGTATTGTTCCGCATAAAAATATGAATCTATCATTTTTATTTCCGTTTCAATTAAACCTAGATTTTTTTTGCTTAATTCCAATTGATATTTTTTCTTACTGGCTAGTATGGTTTTAATATTATTTTCATTTCTATAATATATAGCAGATCTATATTGTGTTCCCATATCATTACCTTGCCTGTTTTTTTGAGTAGGGTCATGACATTCCCAAAACATTTTTAATAAATCACTTACATCTATTTTTCTTTTATCCCATATAACTCTTACTACTTCTGAATGACCAGTTAAGCCGGAGCATACTTCATAATAAGTTGGGTTGTTTTTTTCACCACCAGCATAACCTACAGAAGTTGTGACAACTCCAGGAAGTTTCCAAAAACATTTTTCAGCTCCCCAGAAACAACCACATCCAAAGATTATTTCATCTTCTTCTAAATTAGGATCTTTTTTGATGTCTGTTTTTAATATTCTATGCAATGAATAACTATCATTAGTTAAAATTTTCTCCTCATTATTCATAATTTTTTTCAGGAATTTAAACATAATTTAAAACTATTTATCATAGATGAAAAAATTACTTTTAGCTTCTAACAATTTTAGTAGCTAATTCTCTTTCCCAAAGTTGTTTATATAGCCCATTCACTTTTACTAAATCTTTATGAGCCCCTTCTTGTACAATCTCACCTTTATCCATTACTAAAACCCTATCACAGGTAGCTGCAACAGAAAGTTGGTGACTAATCATTATGATTGTTTTATTACTTCTGTTACTCATTTCATCTATTATTCTTGCTGCTGTTTTATTATCTACGCTTGCTAAAGCATCATCAAGAACAACAATAGGAGAATTAACAAGTAGTGCCCTTCCTAGCGCAGTTCTTTGCCTTTGTCCACCACTTAAGGTAATACCTCTTTCGCCAACAATAGTTTTAAATCTTTGTGGAAAACTATTGATATCATCAATTAATCCGGCTTTTGTAGCGCTTTCTTTAACTAAATATTTAGAAGCTTTAGGTTCTCCAAAACTTAAGTTTTCTGAGATTGTAGAAGTAAATAAGAATGCTTCTTGTGGAACGATTGAAATATTTTTTCTAAGATCGCTTAATTTTAAAGTTTTTACATCTATTTCATCTAAAAATAATTGATTGTCTGGAATTTCAATAGTCCGTCCTAGAGACTTTGCTAGTGTTGTCTTGCCACAACCTACTGGGCCAACAATTGCAATTAGTTCACCAGGATAAATTTTAAAATTGAGACTATTTAATGAATTAAATTTTGATCCTGGATACTTTATTGTTAAATTTTTTGCTTCTAAGAATCCTTTAACCTTCCTTTTCAAAAATTTAGTTTCTGCTCTATCTACAATATTTGGGATGTTCTGAAAGATTTCTTCCACACGATCTAAACTTACTTGACCAAGTTGAAAAGTATTTAAGGTAAAACCTAATAAAGCTGTTGGGAAAACAAGTCTTTCTACGTAGAGAATTAAAGCTACTAAGCCACCTATCGAAATAAATCCACTCTCTAATTGAAAAGTACCTAATGATAATAAAATCAATAATGAAATTGAGGAAATCCCTTGTAACAATGGAAATAGAGTGCTTGCTGTTCTTGCAAGTATTATCGCTGAGTTTCGATAATCATTATTATATTTATTAAATTCTTTTATCTCAGCATTCTCTTGGGCATAAATTTTTATGGCGCTTATCCCAGACAGATCTTCTTGTATTAGATCACTAAGTTTTGATAATGATTCTTGTTGAGCTTTTCTTTGTTTAACCATTTTACCTCCAAATAGACTTACGATTCCAAGGATTAATGGAAATATCATTAAAGCTGATATTGTTAATGTTTTATTAATCGAAAACATAGAAGGAATAGTGAATGAATAAGCTAAGACAATGTTGCATAAGCTCAAAACTGTGAAACCTAAAAGTCTTCTTATGTTTTCAACATCGCTTGTAGCTCTACTAATAATGTCTCCACTACCTTTTTTTTGAATCCATTCTGGATCTTGAATAAGTAAATGGTCGAAAAGTTTTTGACGAAGATTTACTTCTACTTTTCTACCTATGCCGAAGACAATCTGTCTTGAAAATAATCTTATTAAACCCATACAAGTTGCTAAAAATATTAACCATAAAGATTTAGAAATAACAAAATTAGAAGAAAATCCATTTTGTAGTTGGTCAATTATATTTTTTACTTCTAAGGGTATTACAACACTTAGTATATTTACTAATAAGAGAGCTAAAGCTCCATATAAAAATTCTTTTTTGTAAGGTCTTAGATATTTAGATATAACTTTTATCTTTAAATTTTTCATTTTATTTTGCCGATATGATTAAGATAATGTTTCATTTTTGAATATGTGAGCTAATTTTATAAATGATTCAGTATTTATTTATGGGTAACGACCAAACTCATCCATTACATGATACAGACAAGATCATTATAGATTCCCTTATCACTAAAAAAAAACCAGAAGATCTTGATTATATAAATTTAGCTAGATTAATTAATCGTTATAACAATTTCCCAGGAGAAATTGAAATTAAAAAAGATATTGAAAAAATTTTAAATTTTTGGAAGATCACTAAAAATGAACTTTTTTCAAAAACAAAAAATATTTGGTCAAAAAGCTTCAGGCCTTCTAATACAAATAAAGATTTAGTTGGCTCAGGTTTTGATACCTCAAATTGAATTTTACCTGCTTAATTTTCTTCCACAAATAAATGTCTTCTAATTTAAAAAACGCTGAAATCCTAAATAATTTGTTGGAGGGTTGGGACCTTGATGAATTAACTTCTAGGACATTAATGCAAAGATGGCTTAATGATGAAATTTCAGATGTTGAAACAGGAGCTTTTTTGAGTGCTTTGAGAGCAAAGAGTTCTACAGGTGTAGAACTTAGCTCTATGGCTGAGGAACTCTTAAATGTATGCGAATTGCCAGTAGCAAGGCCAAATTTGTATTTGGTAGATACCTGTGGTACTGGGGGTGATGGAGCTAATACATTCAATATTTCAACTGCAGTTGCATTTGTAGCTGCATCTTGTGGGGCAAAAATTGCAAAACACGGAAATAAAAGTGCTAGTGGGAAAGTTGGCTCAGCTGATGTTTTGTTGAATCTTGGTTTGAATTTAAATTGTTCATTAGAAAAAGTAATCAAAGCAGTAAGTGAAATTGGAATAACTTTTTTGTTCGCACCTGTTTGGCATAAATCTTTAATAAAACTTGCTCCATTAAGAAAGACCCTTGGAATAAGAACAGTATTTAATCAACTTGGACCATTAGTAAATCCTTTAAGACCCAATGCACAAGTTTTGGGTGTTGCTTCTGAGGACCTTTTAAAACCAATGGGAAGCGCGCTTTTAAAAATGGGTTTGAATAGAGCAATAGTCGTTCATGGTTCTGGTGGTCTTGATGAAGCTTCGCTTCAAGGAGATAATAAATTAGTATTTGTTGATAATGGTGAATTACGGTTTTCAGAAATAAATATTTCAGACTTTAACCATGAAAATATATCTAACGATAAGCTTGTGGTTTCTGATTCTGAGTCTAACGAGGAAATATTAAAGTCTGTCTTAAATGGTTCTGGACACAATTCTCATATTGATGTAGTTGCCTTGAACACTGCTTTAGTGCTTTGGGCCGCAGGCATTGAGGATGATTTAAATGAAGGATTTAATAAAGCTTTATTTTCTATAAAACAAGGAGATCCTTGGAAAAGGTTTTTACTATTAAAAAATTTTTTATCCGGAAATGATTTAATTTCAAATTGATGACAAATCAATATAAGAAAAACGCGAAATTAGTTTTAAGCAATGGTATCGTATTTCCAGGATTCTTTTTTGGTGCTTCTGGTACAGCCATCGGTGAAATAGTTTTTAATACGGGAATGACCGGTTATCAGGAGGTTATTACTGATCCAAGTTATTATGGACAAATATTAACATTCACTTATCCAGAGATTGGGAATACTGGTATTAATTTTGAAGACTCAGAGTCTAATATTAATGTTAAAGGTATAATTGTTAGAAATTATTCGTCTAATAGCAGCAATTGGAGATCTAAAAAGAATTTTAATCAATGGTTAGTTGAAAAAAATATAGTAGGTCTTTATGGAATTGATACAAGGGCTCTTGTTAAAATTTTAAGATCTAGTGGTGCAATGAATGGAGTTATTACATCTCTAGATAAAACTGATGAAAGTTGTTTAAGAATAATTAATGATACCCCAAAGATGGAGGGATTAAATTTATCAAAAGTTGTTTCAACAAAGCAGCAATATTTATGGAAAAGCACTACGCAAACAATTTTTGATTTAAGAAAAAGATGTGATGAATCTTTTAAAAAGTTAAAAATAGTAGCAATTGATTTTGGAATTAAAAATTCAATTCTAAATAGACTTGTATCTCATGGTTGTGAAGTTTTGGTTTTGCCTTCTCAATCTTCTCTAAAAGATGTTCTTCAAAACAAACCAGATGGTATATTTTTCTCAAATGGTCCAGGCGATCCTTCTACTGTTTCTGAAGGTATAGACCTAGCAAAATCACTTATAGAATATGGTGAAATACCTATGTTTGGTATTTGCCTTGGTCACCAAATATTTGGATTAGCATTAGGAGGTTCAACTTATAAATTACCATTCGGACATCGTGGTTTAAATCATCCTTGCGGTGATAATAATAGAATTGAGATAACTAGTCAGAACCATGGTTTTGCTATTGATCCTAATTCTCTCTCAAAGGAGATAGTTAGAATTACCCATTACAACCTTAACGATAATACTGTTGCTGGCCTAGAAGTAAATAATAAGCCAATATTTAGTGTACAATACCATCCAGAAGCAGGACCTGGCCCACATGATTCAGATTATTTGTTTAAAAAATTTGTTTCTCTTATGTTAGAAAGATGTTGACATATTGTTTTCTTTTGATTTGATAATTACATTTGATAAATTAATTTTTTGGAGGTATTAAATCATAGAAGATTTCCAGAAGTTAACGGTTTCTTTAAGAGGAAACCTTGAGCTAAAAACAAACATAATTGTTTTCACTTTTAAGGGCCAACTTGATGCTTTCTCCGAAAAACAATTTAAGACTTTTGTTATTAATAACTTAAAAAATGAGCTTCCATTCGTTATTGATCTTACAAAAATAGATTTTTTAGATTCTTCAGGTCTAGGGGCTCTTGTTCAGACCGCTAAAGAATGCAAAAAATCGAAACTTGGTTTCTCTGTCGTTGGCAATTCGAGAGTAGCTCAAACTATTAAACTTGTTCGTTTAGGTGATTTTCTTAACTTGAAGTCAACCCTTGATGATGCATTAAATTATTTAAAAAATTGAATTATTGGATTCAAAACTTAGTTCCATATGGATCTCCCGAGGATATAGGTGTTATTCAACTTGCTTGGCTTGGGGATTCGGTATGGGAGCTTCATCAAAGATTAAGACATGTTCATTTCCCTTTAAAATCTAAAGATCTCCATTTATCTGTAGTAAATGAAGTAAAAGCAAAATCTCAGTCAAAATCATTAAGTCAAATTGAACATTTATTAAATTCAAATGAAATTGATCTAATTAGGCGTGCAAGAAATAAAGCAAAGAGATGTCCAAAATCATCAGATCCTAACGTATACTCTAGAGCAACTGGTTTTGAAACTCTCATTGGCTGGCTATTTTTAAAAGATCCTCAAAGATTATCAAAACTTTTTGAATATTTAGAATTAAAAATAAATTGAATCTATGAAAGACTCCTCAAATAAATTTCGTGGAAAAAATAATAAAGTGCACAAAAAAAATTCAGATTTTGGTTATTACTCAAAAAATACAAATCGTTCAAAAAAAAATGATAGTTTTTTGAACAATTCCGCTAAAAATAAGAAAGTTGAAAACTTTAAAAAAAGTAATGAAAATAATACTTTATCTTCTTTTAAAAGAAATTTAAGATTTAAATCTAATACAGAATTTCCTAATAAAAATTCAGATATGCAACATGAGTTTACTAATAAGAGAAATTTTGATGATTGGATATGGGGTAAACATTCGGTTTATGAGGCTCTTAGTAGTGATAGAGCTATTAATAGGATTTGGTGCACTTCGGAAATTTTTTCTTCAGAGAAATTCTATATTTTGCTTAAGGAACTTAAATCAAAAGGAGTCCTTATTGAAGAAGTTTCTTGGAACAGGCTTTCACAATTGACATATGGTGCTTCACATCAAGGTGTCGCATTGCAGTTAGCATGCTCTAAAACAATATCTCTAGAACAATTAATCGACTTTTCTAAACACAATTCTCGAAATCCTATAATAGTTGCCTTAGACGGTATAACAGATCCTCATAATGTTGGTGCGATTATAAGATCAGCGGAAGCATTTAATTGCAGAGGTGTAATAATTCCTCAGAGAAGGTCTGCAGGATTGACTGGGACAGTCGCTAAGGTAGCTGCAGGAGCCTTAGAATACATTCATGTAAGCAGAGTTGTTAACTTAAATAGAGCACTTGATGAACTTAAGAAAAATGGATTTCTTGTTGTTGGTTTATCTGGCGATGGTCAAATATCTATCTCTACTTTTCAAGAAAAAGCACCTTTGGTAGTCGTAGTTGGCTCTGAGGATAAAGGTATTTCTTTGCTAACTCAAAAAAAATGCGATTTTATATTAAGTATTTCACTTAAAGGTAAGACTGCAAGTTTAAATGCCTCTGTAGCGGCAGCTATATCCCTATTTCACTTGACAGGTAAATAATTTTATTGTTAATAATCACTGTTTTTAAAGACCACTAAAATGTTGTTGTTTCAATATATTTATATGATTAATAAAAATTTATTGAATTTTCACTACAAAATTGTATAGAATTTAACAAGAATTAATGGTATTAGGCCAAAAAAATTGATTAGAAATTTTGGAAACAAACTCGGTTTAGCCTGGTGGGCTAAAATTGAGACAGAACATCCTAGTAGTACCTACTGGTTCGGTCCATTTATTACTCAACGTAGTTTAAAAGAAAATATGTCTTCTTTTATTAAAGATCTTTCTGATGAAGGTTCTAAAAATATTAAACACAGTTTAGTACGTTGCAAAAAAGAAGAACCATTAACTGTTTGATATCTTTGACTTTAAAAAATAAATCAAGAAATGAATTTTAATTCTTTAAGAAAAGAAATTATAAGTAATAATGCTTCTGTTAAAGAATTAGTTAATGATATCTTTATCAAAATCGATCATAAAGATCCTGAAATTAACTCATATATTTGTACTACAAAAGATAATGCCATCGCGCAAGCAGAAAAGATTGATAAATTAATTCAAAATAGAGAGAAACTTCCACCTCTCGCTGGGATGCCAATAGCGATAAAGGACAATATTTGCATCAAAGGAGTTGCAACAACTTGTGCAAGTAAAATGCTTAAAAGCTTTGTTGCCCCTTATGAATCTACCGCCTCAAGTAAATTATGGTCTTCAGGAGGTATTTGTTTAGGAAAAACAAATTTAGACGAATTTGCAATGGGTAGTTCAACGGAAACTTCTGTATTTGGTGTCACTTCAAATCCTTGGGATATTAATAGAGTGCCAGGAGGCAGTTCAGGCGGTAGTGCTGCTTCAGTTGCTGCTGGATTTTGTGCAGCGGCTATAGGTTCTGATACAGGTGGATCAATAAGACAACCAGCTTCTTTTTGTGGCGTCGTGGGTCTTAAACCTACATATGGAAGAGTTAGCAGATGGGGACTTGTAGCATTTGCTAGTTCCCTCGATCAAATTGGCCCAATAACAAATACTGTCTCAGATGCGGCTGAAATTCTTTATTCAATATCCGGTAAAGACCCCTTTGACTCAACATGTCTTAATAAGCCAGTACCAAATTATTTGACTGACTTAAATAAGTCCATAAAGGGTTTAAAAATTGGAATCATTAAAGAATGCTTTGAACACCCAGGACTTAATCCAGAAGTTAAGGAATCTGTTCTCTCTGGAGTCGATAGGTTCCAAGCATTAGGGGCTGAAATTATTGAAGTTGAATGTCCTAGATTTAACGATGGAATTGCGACATATTATGTCATTGCGCCATCTGAAGCCTCCGCAAATTTAGCTAGATATGATGGAGTTAAATATGGCTACAGATCCAATGAAGGTTCAAATCTTATTGATATGACTTCAAAAAGTAGAGCTGAAGGTTTTGGAGATGAGGTACAAAGAAGAATTTTGATAGGTACTTATGCTTTGTCAGCTGGATACAGTGATGCTTTTTACAAGAAGGCACAAAAAGTTAGGACACTTATAAGAAAAGATTTTGATAATGCTTTTAAGAAAGTAGATGTTTTGTTAACTCCAACTTGCCCAACTACTGCTTTTTTGAAGGGAGATTTTGTCAATGATCCACTTGCAATGTATTTGTCTGATCTATTAACTGTTCCTGCTAATCTAGCAGGCCTCCCAGCTATCAGTATTCCTTGTGGTTTTGATACTAAAGGATTACCTATTGGAATGCAATTAATAGGCAATGTATTAGAAGAAGATAGAATATTGAATGCAGCAAATATCTTTGAAATTGATGCTCATGTAATTAAGAACAGACCTTTATTTTAAATTTGTATTAATAATTAATTTGTAATCACAAAGTATAGATCTTTTAGAAATTTTCTCTATCTTATATATATAAATTATTTGAATATGGCTTTCGTTCCACTTCATAATCATAGTGACTACAGCTTACTTGATGGTGCCAGTCAAATTTCAAAAATTGTTGATAGAGCTTGTAATCTTGGAATGGAATCGATAGCTCTTACTGATCATGGAGTTATGTATGGTGTTCTTGATTTGGTCAAGAAGTGTAATGAGAAAGGTATAAAACCAATTATTGGTAATGAAATGTATGTGATTAATGGTTCTATTGATGATCCTCAACCAAAAAAAGAAAAAAGATATCATTTGGTGGTGTTAGCAAAAAATTATATTGGATATAAGAATCTAGTGAAGTTAACAACAATTAGTCATCTAAATGGGATGAGAGGTCGAGGCATTTTTTCTAGACCATGTATTGATAAATCTCTTTTAAGCAAATATAGTGATGGTTTGATAGTTTCTACAGCTTGTCTTGGTGGAGAGATACCTCAGGCTATTTTAAAAGGTAGATTAGACGTAGCAGAAGATATAGCTATTTGGTATAAAAAATTATTTGCAGATGATTTTTATCTAGAAATACAAGATCACGGCTCTATTGAGGATAGAATTGTTAACGTTGAATTAATAAAAATTGGGAAGAAGCATCAAATAAAAGTCATCGCGACCAACGACGCACACTACTTATCAAGTATGGATGTTGAAGCACATGACGCTTTGCTTTGTGTATTAACTGGAAAACTAATAAGTGATGAAAAAAGATTGAGATATACTGGTACAGAATATATAAAAAGTGAAAGTGAAATGCTTGAACTTTTTAAAGATCATATAGATGATGCATCAATTATTGAGGCAATTAACAATACGGTAGAAATTTCTCAGAAAGTTGAGGAATTTGATTTGTTTGGTAATTATAGAATGCCAAAATTCCCTCTTAACGAAGATACAGATTCATTTTCTTTCCTCACACAATTATCTAATAAAGGCCTTTTAAAAAGACTTAAAAAAAATGATCTTATTGAAGTTGATGATAACTATAAAAAAAGACTATCTTCCGAATTAAAAATTATTAAAGATATGGGCTTCCCAGATTATTTTTTGGTTGTTTGGGACTACATCAAATTTGCTAGAGATAACTCTATCCCTGTAGGACCAGGTAGAGGCTCTGCAGCAGGCTCATTAGTAGCTTATGCTCTTCAAATTACAAATATAGATCCTGTTGAACATGGATTGTTGTTTGAGAGATTTTTAAATCCAGCAAGAAAGTCAATGCCAGATATTGATACCGACTTTTGTATTGATAGAAGAAATGAAGTTATAGATTATGTTACTAATCGTTATGGAGAGGATAAAGTTGCGCAAATAATTACTTTCAATAAGATGACCTCTAAGGCGGTTTTAAAAGATGTTGCAAGGGTTTTAGATATACCATATGGAGAAGCGGACAAATTGGCTAAGTTAATACCGGTTGTAAGAGGGAAACCTTATAAATTAAATGAAATGATTGACAAAAATTCTCCTTGCCAAGAGTTTAGAGAAAAATATATTAATGATGATAGGGTGAAAAAATGGGTTGATTTGGCTATGAGAATTGAAGGCACCAATAAAACATATGGAGTTCATGCTGCTGGAGTTGTTATCGCATCAGATCCTCTTGACGAACTTGTACCTCTTCAAAGAAATAATGAAGGGCAAATAATAACCCAATATTCTATGGACGATATCGAATCACTTGGACTATTGAAAATGGATTTTTTGGGTCTTAAGAATTTGACAATGATTGAAAAAACAGTTTCTCTAATTAATCAATCTACCGGAAGGAAAATTAACATTGATGAGTTACCACAAAATGATGGTAAAACCTTTGATCTTATCGGGAGAGGAGATCTTGAAGGTATTTTTCAACTTGAATCTTCCGGCATGAAACAGGTCGTTAGGGATTTCAAACCTAGCTCTCTAGAGGATATTTCGTCTATATTGGCTCTTTATAGACCTGGTCCTCTTGATGCAGGCCTTATACCTAAATTCATAAATAGAAAAAATGGGAACGAAAAGGTTGATTTCCCTCATCCTTTTATTAAGTCAATCCTCACTGAAACCTATGGAATTATGGTTTACCAAGAACAAATCATGAAAATTGCTCAAGACCTAGCCGGTTATTCTCTGGGTGATGCTGATTTACTTCGAAGAGCAATGGGGAAAAAGAAGGTTTCTGAAATGGTAAAGCATAGGAATATTTTTGTAGACGGTTCTATGAAGAAAGGTGTAAATGAAAAATTAGCTAATGATCTTTTTGATCAAATGGTTTTATTCGCAGAATATTGTTTTAACAAAAGCCACTCAACTGCTTATGGTGCCGTAACTTATCAAACTGCATTTTTAAAAGCCCATTTTCCTGTTGCATATATGGCAGCCCTCTTAAGCGTTAATTCTGGCTCTAGCGACAAGATGCAAAGATATATTTCTAATTGTTATTCCATGGGAATAGATGTTATTTCACCAAGCATTAATTTTTCTGGCGTAGATTTCACTATTAAGAATAAACAGATTTTATTCGGGTTATCTGCAATTAAGAATTTAGGAGATTCTGCAATAAGAAATATAATTGAAAACCGAAATAGTTTTGGAACTTTTAATTCATTATCAGATTTGTGCGACCGTTTGCCTTCTAATGTTCTTAACAAAAGAAGTCTTGAATCTCTAATTCATTGTGGAGCATTAGATGAGTTTTCAAATGATAAGAATAGAGCTCAGTTATTGTCAGATCTTGAACATATTATTGAGTGGGCCTCTTCAAGAAATCGTGATAGGTTATCAGGTCAAGGAAATCTTTTTGACTCTAAAGAAGAATTTTCTAATGTTGCTTTCTCAGATTCGCAATTAGCTAAGGTTGATGATTATTCACTTATTGAGAAATTAAAGTTAGAGAAGCAGTTATTAGGCTTTTACTTATCTGACCATCCTCTAAAGCACTTAACTAAACCCGCAAAACTTGTTTCACCTATAAGCATTTCGCAGTTAGAAGAAACAAAAGATAGAACTAAAGTCTCTTTAGTTGGAATGATCCCTGATTTAAAGCAAATTACAACGAGAAAAGGAGATAGGATGGCTATAGTTCAGCTTGAAGATCTTTCTGGAAGTTGCGAAGCAATAGTTTTTCCAAAAACCTATGTCAGATTATCCGAATTTCTTTTGACTGATACTAGATTATTGTTTTGGGGAACAATAGATAAAAAAAGTGATAAGACTCAATTAATAATTGATGATTGCAGAGAAATAGATAACCTTAAATTGCTTATTATTAATCTTAAAAGTTCTCAAGCATCAGATGTAAGAGTACAAAATACTTTAAGAAACTGCTTAACTAAATTTAAACCAGATAAAGATAGATGTGGAATCAAGATTCCAGTTTTAGCTGCGGTAAGAAATGAGCATAGTGTTACTTACGTTAAATTTGGCGATCAATTCTGTATTGGAGATATACAAGGAGCATGCAAATTATTAGAAGAAAATTCATTCCAAGTTAACTTGAAATCTTTAGTTTCCTAGATTAACTTTTATCCTCGAAATTTTGTGTTGCAGGTTTGAAGGCTGCTTTTGCACGTTGTATGTTCATTGGAATATTTTCAATACCAAAAAAAGATCCAGGTTCTTTATCCCAACTAGCTGATAATATTCCAAAACTCAATCCTGCTAGACCTAACAAAAAAAACAATGCTGAAATTGCAATTGTTGATGAAGGAGGTATTTCAGCAATATTTCTCGTTACTATTACATAGCTTACTACGAAAACCGACATCCCTAATATTGTGGGAATTCCTGCTGTAAAAAATATTCTTCTTGCCATTCTATCCGCAACATATTTTGGAATCCCAGTTGATGATCTTTTTTGGGTAGTTGCAGTGCTTGATGCTTCTTCTAGATGCGCAAAAGCAGTTTTCTCAGAATAATTTTTTTTCTTTTTAAATTGTGTCTTTTTTTTAGATTGCTTTTTTTTCATTAATTGAAATCATCCTCTGATTCCAATTTTCTTTACTAGCTCTTGATATCTCTGAACGTCTTTGTCTTTAATGAAAGAAAGTAATCTTTTCCTTTTACCAATCATTTTTAATAATCCTTGCCTTGAAGCGAAATCATGAATGTTTCCTTGGAGGTGGTCACTTAATTTCGATATTCTTTTTGAAAGCAGTGCTACTTGAACTTCGGCTGAACCTGTATCAGTTGGATGTACTTGATGAGTCTCAATCAGCTTCTGTTTTTCTGCTGTATCTAATGACATAAATTTTATTTCTTTTACTCTATGATACTACGTCAGCTAGCTATATTACTACTTTCCTTATCTAGATAATTCATAGCTAATTTCAATAAATTTTCAAATGAAAAATTATTTTCTTTTTTTGAAAGGAAATCTACTTCATTAAAAATAATTGGCAAAATACTCTTGATTTCTTCATTTTTGTAATTTAATGTTTGAAGAGTTAACTGAAGATCTTCGATCATTTTATTAATTTCTGGATCCTTAATCTCAAATTTATCTTTTGCTTTTTCTCCTTCAAATTGTATTTCACTTTTAAATTTATTTTTTAGTTCTAAAATTAACCGATCACTCATTTTTTGACCTATACCAGGAACGGAACAAATTAATTTTTTGTTTTGTGTCTTTATTGCATTGATAACTTCACCAATAGAGAATTTATTTAATATCCCCATACCAATTTGAGATCCAACACCTCTGATACTTAAAATTGCAATAAAGAAATTCTTTTGTTCCTTTGATGTAAAGCCAAATAGTAAATCTGAATCTTCTTTTTTAATATGTTTTAACCAAAGAGTAATTTTTTTATTAGATATCTGATTTGTTTTTAATTTGAGAAAAAAGGATTCTAGTATTTGTATTTCGTATCCTAATCCTTGACAATTTATTAAAACAAAAAATTTTTGATTAGTTTGCCATGACTCAACCAATTCTCCATTTATCCAACTAATCAATTAACCACCATCCACCTGACAACCAATTAGTGCTCCTGCAGTTCCTCCAGCAGGTACTGCCCAAAATCTATCTTTCCCTCTAGAGGAAGATAGTGCTATTCCCGCACCAAGAAGTCCTCCTATAACAGAACCTTCACTACAGTCATTATCATCTATTTTTTCAGCTGTACTTTGACCTCCACAAGGTATTACAACGTCAACTTCATAACTTTTTACATAGCCTGGATTTGATTTGGATCCAGGAATGTATTCTTCTCTGTATTCAGTTCTTGTGCAAGTTACTGACTTTGGGGTCGATGCATTAACTTGAACAATAGGAGAAAAACAAAATAGTAAAGCTAAATAGAAAAATTTCATTTTTTTATTTTAATAACTATATTCTATGTCCTTTTGATTATTTTGGTAGTAGATATAATAGTTCCTAATAATACTAGTGTAGCTCCTAATAAAAAATTTATATTTATTATTTCACTAAAAAACAAAATCCCCCAAATAGACCCGAATAAAACTTGCAAATAGTTAATTGTTGAAGCTTCAGAAGCAGGTAAACTTTTTAATCCTACAGTTAAGAAAGTCTGACCTAATTGAGTAAATAAGCCAATGCCAATTATCCAAACTAATTCATACCAAGTTGGGGTAACCCAGTTCATTAATACAATTGGCAATAAAGCTATAAAAGAAACAAGTGGAAAATATTCAATAATTACATAAACATCCTCAGTAAATGAAAGTTTCCTAACAGTAACGTAAGCCAATGCAGTGCAGATTGCCCCAAGAAATGCGATCGAAATCGAAACATTTTCAATTTCAACGTTTATATTTGATAATTGACTTGGATTTAATATTACTAATATTCCAATCCAGCCAATAATTAAAGCAAAAATTATATTCCGAGTTATTTTTTCGTCTATAAATATGCCAGCGAATATAGATATAAAAATAGGGTATGTGTACTGAATGACAGTAGATATACTAAGGGGCATATTTCTTATCGCATAAAAAATGCAAACTAAAGCTAAGGTTCCTAATACACCTCTTAAGATAAGCAATGGTCTATTGTTGCCCCAAGGATTTATATTTTTTAGATTAATTATGAATAATGTAATAATTAAACTTAACAATGATCTGAATAAAACTAATTCATAAATAGGTATCCTTCTATCAATATTTTTTACGCATAAAGTCATCAAACTAAAGAAGAATGAAGCAAATACTAAATTAAACTTATTCAATGAATTAAATTTTTTTTCTAATTCTGCGATATTAATCATTTAAAAAAATAGTTTTATTGTGAAATTAAGTAGATTCTTATTTGATTTTGACCTATAACAAATAAATCATAATTTGTTTTTGATAAAAATCTCAATGGTTCATTCTATACACCCAAGAACTATTCAAGAGGTTAAGGAAAAAGCAGATATCGTTGAAGTTATTTCTGAACATATTGTTCTTAAAAAGAAAGGCAAGGAATTTGTTGGGATTTGTCCTTTTCATGATGATACTAAGCCATCTATGACAGTATCACCAGCTAAACAATTCTATTACTGTTTTTCTTGTGGTGCAGGTGGAAACTCTATTAAATTTTTAATGGAATTTACTCGTGCAAATTTTTCAGATGTTGTACTTTCACTAGCAAAAAAAAATAATATTAATGTTGAAAATCTTGAGGGTCCCCAAATAGAAGCTTATAAAAAACAACTATCTAGAAAGGAAGAGCTTTATAAAATATTAAGAGTCACTAAAAATTGGTTTAAGTCTCAGTTAAATAATTCTCTTGGTTTTGAAGCCATGAAATATTTAACATCCAAGAGAAACTTGAGTAACAAGATTATTGATAACTTTGAATTAGGTTTTGCCCCAAATTCATGGAATGATTTATTTAATTATCTTTCCAAGGTAGAAAAATTCCCCATTAATTTCATATTAGCTTCAGGCCTTGCAATTTCTAAAGATAATTCTGACAAGATTTATGATCGTTTTAGAAATAGATTAATTGTACCAATTCATGATATGCAGGGAAGAGTAGTTGCCTTTGGAGGAAGATCTCTTGATGGTCAGGAACCTAAATATCTTAATTCTCCTGAATCAGAGATATTTGAAAAGGGAAAAATGTTGTTTGCCTTCGAAAAAGCTTCTAGTGATATTAGAAAAAGAGATAAAGCTATTATTGTTGAAGGCTACTTTGATGTTATTTCTCTTCATTCAAAGGGTATAACTAATTCTGTGGCTTCTCTCGGTACCGCATTAAATAAATATCAAATTTCTCAACTATGTAGATGTACAGATAATAAAAATATAATTTTGAATTTTGATTCTGATAATGCAGGAATTTTAGCTACAAAAAGAGTTATAAAAGAAGTAGAAAGCTTATCTCTTCATGATCAAATTAATCTTAAGATACTTCAATTAAACCATTTTAAAGATCCTGACGAATATTTGAATAGTCATACACCTGAAGATTATTTTAATTTAATTGATAATTCATCCTTTTGGATTGATTGGGAGATTGATCAGATTTTTAAAGATCAAGATTTAACTAAGTCTGAAATTTTTCAAAGTGTTATTTCTTCATTGGTAAGATTGTTGAGTAAATTACCTCAATCAACAACCAGAACTCATTATTTACAAAAAGTTTCCGAACAATTAAGTAAGGGACAAGCTAGGTTAGCAATACAGTTTGAACAAGATTTAAGAAATCAAGTAAAGGGATTTCGTTGGCATGGCAGATCAAAAAAATTTGAACAACCAAATGAAATTTCCCGACGGGAAAAAAATGAATCGGAAATAATTTTTTATTATTTACATTGTCCAGATCTTAGGCTATTTATTCGTGATGAATTTCTCAAAAGAGAAATTAATGTTTTTAATACTATTTATATTCAAACTCTATGGGAAGCTATTTCAAAAATTGAACAAAATAATTTAGGTTTTAATTACCTAAATGATTTAAAACAATCAAATAGTCAAAATCTTCAAAAAGATTTTTCTTCTATTAACTTAATTTCACTTCTGCCTGACTTCTTAGCTCTCAATAATCCTGAATCATCAAATAAAATTAATATTTTTATTAATCCAAATGAATTGTTTTTAACATTGCTGAGTAATCCTAAGGACAATTTACTAGGAACATTATCACTTCTTGAGAAATATAATTCTCTAAAAAGATGTAGACATTTAATAGAATCTTGGGGATCTCAAAGATTAAAAACTTTAGAAAATTGTATATCTATTTTAATTGATAATCCTTCTTCAGGTTCTTCAAATACAAATAAAGAGATAGATGATCTTTTTAAGGATTTAAACTCAGATGCTATTAAATTTCAGGAATTATATTACCTAGAAAGACAACATATAAATTTCTTAGACAAACAACGTTGTGGCAATTTCCTCGCTAGTTAATATAAAAATTTTTAATTTATAGACAGTATTTTTTAATCAAGTTTTTAACTTTTTTGGGTTTATCTTCAAGAACATAAGCTTCTACTTCTTTCGCATAAGTCCCATAAAAATTTGAACTAGAGAACTCTAATGCTTTTCTTTTACTTTGATGCAATTTGCTTTCTAATTTTTTTATATCCCCTATTGTTTTATTGTCATTACATTTTTGTATCGCATGAGTTGCTTCGTGCCTTAATGCTTTTCTTATCGCCCTTTCTGTTTTGAAGTTATCTTTATTTGGTTGTTGATTCTTGTTTCTAAAATTTGTTTTCCTTTTTGCATTTTCAGTACATATTATTATTTTATTTTCTTTAAAATTATGTAGCCCTTTTATTTCTTTGTTTATTAGACATTCAATTTTATTTTCTTCAAATATGTAGTTTGCTTTCATTAATAAGTTAAGAATCTCTTTATCTAATTTGCTCAAAAATAATATGAATTCCATTCTATTTTGTTTACTTCACTATAGTTGGGATTTGTTCTATATCAGTTGTAGATGAGCGACTTAAGAAATTCTTATTCATCTTCCAACTTTGTGGATTTTTTGTAATGGCCCATGTAATTGCATTGTTATTAAATCTTTTATTTAATAAATCAATCGTTTTCATAAGATTTGTTGATTTTTTTAAGACTTTCTGAGATTTGTAATTGATAACTGATTGCTGTAAATATTCGCTATTTGTTAAATCCTGCATTAAAACACCAGCTTTTGAGAATTTATATTCGGGATTATAAATTTCTTTAGATAATTCAACTACTATTTTTAAAATATTGTTTGTGTCATCTGTTGCATTTGTAAGTTTTCTATGAGCACTTCTTTGATAATTTTGATTTGAATATTTACTGGTTCTAGCAAATACTCTAATATTAGATGATTGTAAATTCTGACTTCTCATTTTTTCAGAGGCTTTTATTGCGTGAGTTGCCAGTGCTTGAGTTAAGTCTTCTAATTTTGTGATAGGCGTACCGAAACTCCTACTCACCTGAATTTCTTTTTTTGATTTCTTATTTTTTTCTATGGGCAGGCATCTATGGCCTTTTAGTTCTAATTGCAGTCTTTTCCCTACGATGCCTAATTTCTTAATGATTTCATTTTCTTCCATATCTCTCAGTTCTCTCGCATTTTTAATACCTTTACTTTGCAACCAATTAGAGGTTTGTTTTCCGACTCCCCATATCTTATCTATACTAATTCTTTTCAAATAATTATTCTCATTTTTGGTTCTAGCTAAATCAAATATTCCAGCTGAATAATCAATATTTTTAGCTAGTTTATTAGCAATTTTTGCTCTTACTTTATTTTCTCCTATTCCTACTGTTATGGTAATCCCTAGATTCTGATATATTAATGATCTTATGCTTCTTGCCCAAGGATATAGATTCTCATCATTAGGTCTAGAAATCGAGACGAATGCTTCGTCAATGGAATAAATTTCTATCTGTTCACAGTAGTTTTTCAGTAAATTCATTAGTCTTCTGCTCATATCCCCATAAAGCGAGTAGTTTGAGCTTAAGACTGCTACATCTAATTTATTTAGTCTTTCTTTGACCTTAAAATACGGAGTTCCCATTTTGATTTTTAAAGCTCGTGCTTCAGGGCTTCTTGCAATGATACATCCGTCATTATTAGATAAAATTACTACTGGTTTATTTCTCAAATGAGGATTAATATTTTGTTCACATGACGCGTAAAAATTATTAGCATCTATAAGAGCTATTGCATCAATATTTGAAATTCTCATAAATAGCTATGTATTGAATAAATAACAACTCCCCATATCTGTACATCAATATGGTTTTTAAATCTAAAATCAGGATAATTATGATTTTCTGATTTTAAATATAATTCATTATTTTTTATAGATAATCTTTTTATTGTAAATTCTCCGTCTATCATTGCAATGATGATATTCCCTGGCCTGGCTGTTAAGCTCTTGTCTACTATTATTAAATCTTTATCTTTAATTCCTGCATTTATCATTGAGTCACCTTTAACTCTAAGAAAAAAAGTGCTAAAAGGATTAGATATTAAATGTTCGTTTAAATCAATATTTTCTTCTGTATAGTCATCTGCAGGAGAAGGAAACCCTGCTGATACCGAACCACTTAATAAGGGGATCTTAAATGTTTTAGTAGTTGAATCAAAAGAATCCAAGATTAAATTAATAGTATATATGTACTATATAGCAAAAATCAAAAAATAGTTAGTTATTAAACTTTTATAGATTAATTTTAGATTGAATCTAATCTTTTTAAGAACGATGGTAAGGGGAGTTGTTTGATATAGAAATAGCCCTATAAATTTGCTCGATTAGGATTAATCTAGCTAATTCATGAGGAAAAGTTAAAGGAGACAGGCTTAGTACAAGATCAGATTTTTCTTTTATATCTAAACTAACTCCATCAGTATCACCGATTAAGAAATTAATTTTTTTATTTTTAAAATTCAAGAGTAAGGAACATAGTTCAACTGAATTAAACTGTTTCCCTTCTTCACTTAGACAGATAATAATATTGTTATTGGATCTAAGATTATTTAAATTAAAAGTCTTTAACTCATTAATGATAAGTTCAGGCATTCTTTTTTTGTATTGATTAATTCCATCTCTAATCCAAAGTTTTTTTATTTTGCCGATAGCATAAATTGTTAATCTATTACTCTGAATCATAAGTAAATATCAAAATTAATTATTCATCAAGAAGATAATTAAATTCATCATATAGTTCCTCCTCGGTTGTTAATTTCTTGGAAAAATTATCTTTTTTAGAATTCATATTAATTTGATTAATCTCACTTTTTCTTAGTGAATTATTAACGTTAGAAGTTTCTTCTAAAGATTCTGAATTATCAATTAACGAATAAAAAATTTTATTGGGATCTTCTGAATTAAGTGGATTGGTGATTAAATTATCATTATTGGTAATATTTGTGTATTTATTTATATTTTTACTTTCGTTATTTAAATTTTTCTTTTTTTTAAATTTATTGAGTTTATCTAAATTTTTTTTTGATAAGCTCATGATATAAAGGGATTAAATAAATTCATATTTAATTTAAACATATTATTTATCTTTCAGATGAATTCTAAAAGCTATCATCAAAAAAAAAGATTTGGACAACACTGGTTGATAAATAAAAAAATATTAGAAAAAATTAAAGAAATTGCTGTTCTTAATGAAAATGACTTTATTTTAGAAATTGGTCCTGGTAAAGGAGCTTTAACATCTAAGTTGTTAGATTCAGAAATAAAAAAATTACATGCAATTGAATTAGATAAAGATTTAATAAATTTATTAAATGATAAATTCAATTATAATGATAAGTTTTCACTGCAGCAGGGAGATATTCTTTCTGTAAATTTAGATTCGATTAATAAGAAGATTACAAAAGTGATTGCAAATATTCCTTACAATATAACTGGCCCAATATTGGATATATTCATAGGTCGATTGGGCATTATAAGAAACTATAATTACGAAAAAATAATATTTTTAATGCAGAAAGACGTTGTAGATAGGATTTTGTCAAAAGAAGGTAGTCCCAATGCTGGTGCGCTTAGTGTAAGAATGCAACTTTTATCAAAAATAAAAAGAATATGTGATGTGCCGCCTTCATCATTTAGTCCGCCGCCAAAAGTTTTTTCTTCTTTAGTAGTTTTCGAACCAATTAAAAATGAGTTAAGATTAGATATTAGTCTAGAAAAATATATAGATAAACTTCTTCGAATTTCATTTAATTCAAGAAGAAAAATGCTTAGAAATACTCTTAATTCTATACTTTCAAATGAAGAGATAAAAGAATTATCTGAATCTTCAAAAGTTTGTTTTAATTTAAGACCACAAGATATTTCAATTGACCAATGGATTAATCTTGCAGAAAATTGTATTAAAATTAAAAAATAAGAATTTAAGTATATGCAAGATTTAGCTAAAAAGAAAATTAATATAAAATCTCCTGCCAAAATAAATTTGCACCTTGAAGTTATTGGTAAGAGAGAGGATGGATTTCATGAGTTAGCAATGATTATGCAAAATATTGATCTTGCTGATTATTTAGAATTTGAAATTAATAATGAAGGTTTAATTAAACTTGAGTCTGATTGTAATGATTTAAGCCTATCTGATGATAACTTAATTGTTAAATCGGCAAACCTATTAAGGAAAAAATCAAATATAGATTACGGCGCGAATATATTTTTAAGAAAAAATATCCCAATTGGAGCAGGATTAGCTGGTGGATCCAGTAATGCAGCAGCTACATTAATTGGCCTTAATAATTTATGGGATTTAAAATTAGATCAAGAAGCCTTATGCTCATTAGCATCAACTTTAGGATCTGATATTCCCTTTTTTATAAATGGTGGTATTCAATTATGTTTTGGAAGAGGCGAAATTTTAGAGAAATTAGATACAACCCTTAAATATGGAGCAATTCTTTTAAAAAATCCTAATGTATCAGTATCAACTGCTGAAACTTATAAAAATTATAGTAATAGATTTTGTGATCAATATCTTACCGATAGAAAAATGATTGAGAACAAAAGAAAAAATTTAAGAGATAATGGCTTAAATAACTTAAATTTTGATAATCAACATTTATCTATTAAAAATGATTTACAGTTAGTTGTTGAAAATGAAAATGATTCTGTAAAGCAGGCATTATATTTACTTTCTAAATTAGAAAATTGTCTCACATTTTCAATGAGTGGATCAGGCCCTACATGCTTTGCACTCTTTAAAGATATAGAGACTGCTAAAAAAGAATTAACTGCAAATTATAAAATGTTTAGAAATAAAGGTTACGATTCATGGGTTTGCACTTTCCTTGAAAAGGGAATAACATTTATTTAAAATTTTTTATATAAATATCTATTTTGGCTGATATTAGTAATGAGAATATTGAAAAAAATATTCCCGAAAAAGGACCTTTAAATTTTATTGTTGGATCATTAACGAGTTTTTTATTATTTATATTTTTTTATTTTTTAAGTAATAAAATTGCAATTTATTTTTCAGTACATAAACCATCTAATTCTTCTGAAGTAGTACAAAATATTTCCTCTAGTATTAATACCTTAATAATTGGACTATCTTTTTTGTTAACTTTCTCTTTTGCTTTTATAGGTATAGGACTTTTTATTGTATTTATTCGCAGTTTTATTGTGAAGAAAAGTTGAATTGCCAATATTATTAAGTAAACAGTTTCTTTGAATGTCTTTACATGACTTAGGCCTTTTAATCCTTTTGCTTTCACCTGGAATGATTTTATCAATATTACTACTCATAACCTTCGCTGAAGGAGGTTGAATTATTCAAAGTGGTAGGATTATATATGTGATTAATTAGGTAATTAATTGTGGCTGGAACATTATTATTTAATGCTTTGAAAGAGGCAATTGATGAAGAAATGGCAAATGATGTAAATGTTTGCGTAATGGGGGAAGATGTTGGTCAATATGGAGGATCTTATAAGGTAACTAAGGATTTATATGAAAAATATGGAGAGTTAAGAGTCTTAGATACTCCAATTGCAGAAAATAGTTTTACGGGTATGGCTGTTGGTGCAGCAATGACTGGCTTAAGACCAATAGTAGAAGGAATGAATATGGGTTTTTTGCTTTTAGCTTTTAATCAGATATCAAATAATATGGGTATGCTTAGATATACAAGTGGTGGAAATTATAAAATACCAGCAGTAGTTCGAGGACCTGGTGGAGTTGGTCGTCAACTTGGTGCTGAGCATAGTCAAAGACTTGAAGCATATTTTCATGCAGTTCCTGGCATAAAGATTGTTGCATGTAGTACGCCTACAAATGCTAAAGGTTTAATGAAAGCAGCTATAAGAGACGATAATCCGGTTCTATTTTTCGAACATGTTCTTCTATACAATTTGTCTGAAGAATTGCCTGAGGGTGATTATACTTGCGCTTTAGATCAGGCTGACGTTGTAAAAGAAGGACGTGATATTACTTTATTGACTTATTCAAGAATGAGACATCACTGCCTTAAAGCAGTTGAAGAATTAGAAAAAAAAGAAATAGATGTTGAGTTAATAGATTTAATAAGTTTAAAACCATTTGATATGGAAACCATCTCAAAATCAATAAGAAAAACAAATAAAGTAATTATTGTAGAAGAATGTATGAAGACTGGAGGTATTGGTGCAGAATTAATTGCCTTGATAACAGAAGAGTGTTTCGATGATCTTGATACCCGACCAATTAGATTATCTAGTCAGGATATTCCTACTCCGTATAATGGAAATCTTGAGAATTTGACAATAATCCAACCACATCAAATAGTTGAAAAAGTAGAAGATTTAATTAGTGGGAGTATATAGGCAATGAAAAGAAGGCAAGGTTGGCTTTTTTTTATTATATTTCTGCTTACTTTATCAGTTTATCTATTAATAAATTATCCCTTACAGCTGGGATTGGATTTACAAGGGGGTTCTCAACTTACACTACAAATTATTAAAGAGGAAGGTAACGTAACAAGGGATGAACTTGAAGCAGTTAATTCGGTTATAGATAAGCGCGTTAACAATTTAGGAGTATCTGAGTCTAATTTGCAAACCCTCGGTGGAGATCAATTGATTTTAGAATTACCAGGTGAACAAAATCCACTAGTAGCTTCAAGAGTATTAGGTAAGACTGCATTATTAGAATTTAGAACCCAAATAGAAGGAACATCTACAGATTTAAAAACCCTGCAACTACAGAGATTAGGTATTAAAGAATTAATTGAACAATTTTCTGTTGCAGAAAAGAGTAAAAATGATGGTAATTTCTTAAAAGTTATTCAAGATGATCTTAAAGAGATAGAGCAAGAGTTGAATTACTCATCTACTAGTAATGATTTATATGGGAAGTTAATTGAAATCAAAAAATATGTTGATAAAGAAATTACAAATTTATTTATTAAAACAGATTTATCTGGTAAGGATCTTATTAACGCAGGAAGAAGACAAGAGCAAACAAATAGTAATTGGGAAGTTTTATTAACTTTTAGTAATTCAGGAGGTGAAAAGTTTGCAGAAATTACGAAGTCAATTGCTGGCACTAATCAATTATTGGCTATCATTCTTGATGGCGAATCTATAAGTGAAGCTAGTGTTGGAAACCAGTTTGCTAGTACTGGCATTACAGGTGGATCAGCAACAATAAGCGGTAATTTTAGTGCTGAAAATGCTAGAGAATTAGAAGTTCAACTTAAAGGAGGCTCATTGCCATTGCCAATTGAAATAGTAGAAACTAACACTATAGGGGCTCTATTGGGATCCAAAAATATTTTAAAAAGTCTTTATGCAGCTCTTAGTGGATTAATTTTTGTTGGTATATTTATGATTTTTAATTATAGAATTCTAGGTTTCGTTTCAGTCCTATCTCTAGTACTTTATGGTTTCTTTAACTTAGCCCTATATTCTTTAATTCCTGTAACTTTGACTTTACCTGGAATATCTGGACTTATACTTAGCATTGGTATGGCTGTTGATGCAAATATTCTAATATTTGAGAGAATTAGAGAAGAGTTATATGACGGCAATACTCTTACAAGATCTATTGATAGCGGTTTTCAAAGAGCTAATTCATCTATAGTTGATGGTCATATTACAACTCTTCTAAGTTGTTTTGTATTGTTTTTATTAGGAACAAATTTTGTTAAAGGTTTTGCGGCAACATTAGGTATTGGAGTTCTAATAAGCTTATTTACCTCATTAAATTGTTCTAAAACAATTTTGCGATTTTTTATAACATATCAGTCTTTAAGAGAAAAAAATCTATATCTACCCAAGAATAATTTTTCAAATTAAATTTTTTGCTTCTAATTTCCCATGAAATACAATCTTCAACTAATAAAAAATAAAAGGCAGATAATTAGTTTTTCAACTTTTCTTATTTTGTTAAGTCTTATAGGAATTTTATATTCAACTTTTAATACTTCTTATAAGAAACCTATAAATTTAGGGATGGATTTTGTTGGAGGAAATGAATTAAGAATAGAAAGAGTTTGTGAAGAAGAATGTTCTAATCTTTCCCCTGATTCAGTTTTAGAAAATTTAAGAGAGATCTCTAGTAATAAAAACTTTATAAATAATATTAAATTACAATTCCAAAATAATAATAAATTAGTTTCAATAAGAACACCTTATTTGAGTATCGAAGAATCAAATAATCTAATTACTAATCTTGATAATATTATTGGACCTCTAAATTATGAGAGTAAGGATTCAAGATTAATAGGTCCAAAACTTGGGAAAAGATTACTTACCAATTGTGTTACTTCATTGTTAGTTTCTTTATTTGCAATATCTTTATATTTAACTATTAGGTTTGATAAAAAATATGCATTATTTGCATTATTAGCTTTATTCCATGATTTATTAATTGTTTTCGGTATATTTTCCTGGTTGGGAATTATATTATCTGTGGAGGTAAATAGTTTATTTGCGGTGTCCTTGTTAACTATTGCTGGTTATTCTGTAAATGATACTGTTGTTATTTTTGATAGAATTCGTGAGAATTTAAAATTAAATGAAGAAGGCTATAACGAAACTATTCAATTATCAGTAAACGAATCATTTAGGAGAACAACTTTTACCAGTATTACAACCCTTATCCCTTTATTAAGCATAATTTTGTTTGGATCATACTCGCTGTTTTGGTTTTCTTTGGCCTTATCATTAGGAATTATTGTTGGAAGTTATTCAAGTATTTTATTGGCTCCATCTTTGTTGCTTAAAGACTGAACTTAAGGTTTTCATTTTATGAAATTGAATTATTATTTGATGATTTTATTTTCTTTAGTTTTAATAGATCTTTCTACTGAGCTAAGAATATTATTTGATCATTTTACTTTTAGTTCTCTATATTTTGCTATAGGTAAACATCCCTTAGCTATCTTTATACTTTTTTCATACCCATATTTATATAAAAAATTAATTAAGTAGTTTTTAAATATCTTTAAATGATTCTTTGATTAAAACCTGTATTACTACAGCTAATGGAAGTGATAGTATTAAGCCTAATGGACCAAAAATGAAGGTAAATCCAAATTGTGATATTAATGTCAAGCCAGGCAGTAAGTTTGCTTTTTTCTTCATTATAGATGGCATTATGATATAGCTTTCAATATTTTGAATGATTACATATGATCCTAAAACTGCTAATGGTTTCCAAAAATTATCAAGTAGTGCAATTGAGATTGGAAATATACCACTAATAACTGGACCTATATTCGGAATTATATTAAGAACCATCGCTATTAAAGCATTTGAGACAACGTATTTGACATCTAATATAGATAAAACTATTAATGATAATAAACCTACTGATAATGAACTGATAACCATAGAAAAGGTCCAATTTGCTAATGCAATATTGCATTTTTCCAGAATATTTCTAAATTTGTTGCGGTAATTTTTTGGTATTAATAGAAGTATATTTTCTTTATATTGTTTTGGTTCAATAGAAATCATCAAACTAACTGCCAATACGAATACTAATCTCAAAAGACCTGAACCTAGATTACCCGCAATATTAATTAAATTCTTAAAACTTTCTTGAATAGCTTTTGCAATAGTTGAGACATCTGGAATGGTAACTACATTATTTATTAAGCTGAATATGTCTATAACATTTTCTGATTGTTCGCCATAAAATAAGCTATTAAATTTGTTCAGATTTGTATTGATCAATATATTTATTTTTGATAAACCATTTGGTATGTCAACTAGTATTTCATTGAATTCTTTTATAAACGGAGGTAAGACAAGAATAAAAATAGTAAATATTATTACTGATATGAAGGTTAAGACAAGAAACAAAGAAATCGATCGAGGAATTTTCAAACCTTTTTGGATTTGATTACATAAATTACATACAATATTTGAAATTACTAAAGAACAAATTATTAGAAGGAGAAAATCCCTTAAAGTCCATACTATTAATAAAGTTATTAAAATTACTACTAACTTGAAATATGATGAACTTTTCAATTTTCATAATATTCTACTTCTTTTCAGAATATCCTAATCCATTTGATTTGGCATAACTATTTGCAAATCTCATAAATCTATCAAAGTCTGTTGTGTTCTTCCAAATATAAACCGCTTCTAAAAATATTGGTTCTCCATCAACAAACTTTACTTTAACTTCTCTAGTTAATATTTCACCTTCGGAATCTATCATCCGCATACCTGTGATTTCACCGTCTGCAATTGAAGACAATGCCTGAGGTTTTTCAAACAAAAATAATGCTTGGCCGGTGGTACCATCTTTACTCCTAGTCAGTCTTATTTCAGGCACTACTGGTTCATCAGTTCCCTCATAAAATTGTATTTTTGCAGTTTTATTTGTTGTCATGATATTCGGTTGATAATCATTTATCTTAGGAAATATTTTTCATATTCGTTTGTAGTTATTTTATAAAACATTATTTATTAACTCTAGGATACTTTCATCATATTTTTTATCAGTTAAATCTATAAAACTTATATTAGTTTTGCCAACCTTTTCATATTCATAACACTTATCGTAATAATCTAAAACTGATCTGCAAACTAATTCCCATTTCTCATTATGAATTGATTCAAGAGCTATTTTTGTTCTTTGCGGTCCTAGTCTTTTTTTTATCCTTAGTACTGATTCTTGGAGTTCCTCTTTTTTAAATACACTATAAGTATCTATTAACTCATCTAACCTGTTAGATTCGCTCCTTAAAATTTCAATCCTTTTAGAGTTTTTCATTTGATTGAAGAATTCATGAGGAATTTTACATTTTCCTATATTTGCACTTTCAGCTTCTACAAAAATATTATTAGAACATTTAAAAGAATTTAATTTTTCTGCAATTATATTTTCAAATTGTTCATTTGAAGGTTGTTTATTCATTCCTAAACCTCCAAATGTACTTCCTCTATGACAAGCAAATCCTTCAAGATCAATAGTTTGATATTTATATTTCTCAAGCAATGATAATAATCTTGTCTTCCCTGTTCCTGTTTTCCCGCCAATAACTACTAAATTCAACTTATTTGAAAAACTATCTAATACCCATCTTCTATATATTTTGTATCCACCATTAAGTGTAACTATATTTAATTTAAATTTATTTAATAACCATCCAATACTTTGTGAACGCATTCCTCCTCTAGAGCAATATATCCTGATAAATAATTCATTATTTTTATTAGGAATTATTGTATGCGGCTCAATACTCTTGAATAAATTATCAAGAAGTAATTCCATTTTTTTTTCAAAAAATTTCAATCCCTCTATGACTGCTTTTTTTCTACCTTCTTTTTTGTAAGTTGTACCAATTATAGATCTCTCATCATCATCAAATAGTGGAATATTAATAGAATTAGGCATGTGTCCTTTATAATATTCACTCGGGCTCCTAACATCTATAAGTGGTCCTTTAAAACATCTAAATTTCTCTAGTTCTTTTCTTTTGAAATACATGGATAGTTTTTATTTTTTTAGATTGATTTTTTAAAATGAATAACAAAGAACAGGATAACTATAGTAATGCTACATTAGATCTTATAAAAAAATTTGTAGATTCCAATCAAAGAAAAAGAATAAATTCATTAACTCAAATAGAATCTGAAGTCGAAAATATTTTTAATCTTGGCCCATCACTGTTTGATATGTTTGATAGAGAAGGAGATGACTGGGCTGCTGGTTGGATATTGCAAGTTTTAAAAAAATTTAAGCCAGAATTCTTTGAAAACTCAAAATTTAATAATTGGTTTAATACATATTCAGATATTGATATTAATTATGAAGATTTGCAATTGATGTTAGTTGAGCAAAAATTTGAAGATGCAGATAGATTAACAAGTTCCTACTTACGAAAATTAGCTGGAAAATTAGCTGAAAAACGTGGATATGTTTTCTACAGTGAAGTTAAAAATATGTCAGGAAAAGATCTAGATACAATAGATAGATTATGGACTATCTATTCTACTGGTAGATTTGGATTTTCAATTCAAGCAAAGATATTAAAATCAGTAGGCAAAAAATATGAATTAATGTGGCCGAAAATAGGGTGGAAAAAAGAGGGCTTATGGACTAGGTATCCTGGATCTTTTTGCTGGTCATTGGATGCTCCTGATGGACATATGCCTTTAGTAAATCAACTTAGAGGGGTAAGACTTATGGACTCCATACTACGGCATCCTGCTATTTCAAAGAGACACGATAATATTCTTTAAATTGAGGTATTTAATAAGTTAAAATTAAGACAGTAGGAAAATATTATTATGTCCTTATTCCAGGGCAAAAATATTTTAAAAAGATTTTTTAAAAGACCAAAAATTAACTGGTCGATCTACGAATTCGAATCATCATTACAGTTAAATGAATTTGTCGATCAATTATTAGAACCTATTAAAAATTCTCAATCAAGCTATCTTATAAAACTTGGTTTACATGAAGCTCTAGTTAACGCAGTAAAACATGGAAATAAATTAGATCCTAAAAAAAATATTAGAGTAAGAAGAATAATTACTCCTAATTGGTGTGTTTGGCAAATTCAAGATCAAGGTAATGGTTTAGAAATAAAAAAAAGAGACTACAAATTACCAACAAAAATTAGTAGTGTAAATGGCCGTGGCCTATACATTATTAATAAATGTTTTGATGATATTAGATGGAGTAGTAAAGGTAATAGGCTTCAGTTGGCTTTAAAAAGGTGATTTTTACTAGGACAAGGTTGATCTACGTTTATGTCTTTTAACCATTTAACACTTTCTTCTATATACTCAATAGTTTCCTTGTCATTGCAAGAAATAATTAAATGGCATAATCCCGCAGAAATTAGTTCTGCAGCTCGTTTATATTTATTTCCTTTATCTTTATGCCATTTAGAATCATCGATCTTTAATTTGTCATTTAGACTTTGAACAAGCTGAACAGTATCTTTATCCCAATAGGTCATAGGAGTTTTTTTTTACTTTACAGCAGACCATACTTTGGTCATAAAAAAGGAATTTGATTTTACATCTTTAAACCCTACATCCTCAATTTTAGAATCTATATCCTCTTTTATATAATCACAATAAAAAGGCTCATGAAAAGATTTATAGAAGCTTTCCATTACGGATGTAAAGTCAGGTGAATCACTTATTTGAATTGAATCAGCTAAAACTAATATTCCGCCAGGTTCAAGAACTCTAAAAAATTCATTTAATACTTTAGCTCTAATTGTTCTAGGCAATTCATGAAATAAGTAAACACAAGAAATGCATTGAAAACTATCATTTTCAAAAGGTAATTCCTCAGCGTTACCTTTTATCAACTCGATTAAATCTCCATCTAAATCTGATATATATCTACTTGCCTCTTTTAAGTATGAATCAGATAAATCAATGCCTGTAATTTTTTCTTTAGGAAATGCTGCTCTTAATTGTTTTAATGTTCTTCCAGATCCTGTAGCCACATCAAGTATTTTTATAGAACTTTTTTTTCTATCTCTAAAAGTTTCAAGTCCTTCTTTTATTGGCTTAATTATTCTTCTCCTCATTGAGTCAGCACTTCCGTTGAAAAGTATCTCAACTTGAAGGTCATAAATGCTAGCCGAAAAATCTGATAAATAACCATCTGTTTGATGATGAAAATTTCTCAAGTAATATTGAGGATAATTATCTTTATCAATTGATTTTGGAAGATCATCAAAGTTTTGTTTTCTGCGTCTATCCCATGTATTAGGCATATCGAGCCAAATTTTAGGATATTGAGTTAGATATCTAAGCCATGGTTCGTCAAACAATAATTTTTTTGGATATATATTTTTTTCTGCATCATTCCAATCTTCCTCTCTTAAGATATCCATTGAATTTTGGATTTGCATGATAAGATCCCTATCTATATTAAAATTTTCAAGCTTCGAATCGGGAAGTATAAAGTTCATTAATCTTGAACTAATCTGCTTGTGAGCGAAACCTGCAATGCTTTTACTTTGTTGTAGCGTTTTATATGCAATTTTTGAGATAGATTCCCTAGCCATTTTTCAATTCATATATTTATATTCCAACAAAAAAAAAATCAATTTGAGAATATTTTGCGATATTTCTCAAATTGATTAATTTAAACTAATGTTTTCTTTTATTTATGCATCGTAATACATAAAGAATTCATGTGGATGAGGTCTTTGTCTTAATTGTTGTACCTCTTCGTATTTTATATCTATAAAGTTATCAATAAAATCTTCAGTAAATACTCCACCAGCTAATAGATAATCCTTATCTGCTTTTAGCGCATTAAGTGAGTCATTTAGAGATGAAGGTACTGTATCAATTTTTGCAAGTTCATCAGCTGGAAGTTCAAATAAATCTACATCTACTCCATCACCAGGATCGATTTGATTTTTAATTCCATCAATACCAGCAAGCATCATTACAGAGAATGCTAAGTAAGGATTTGCAAGTGCGTCTCCTGATCTGAATTCTAATCTTTTGGCTTTAGGGCTTGGTCCTGTTAAAGGTATTCTTACCGCTGCTGATCTATTACCCTCTGAATAAACTAGATTTACAGGTGCTTCGAATCCCGGAACCAATCGTTTATAACTATTAGTGGTTGGGTTAGTAAATGCTAAGAATGAAGGTGCATGTTTAAGTATGCCTCCGATGTACCATCTTGCTGTTTGAGATAAATTTGCATATGATCCTTCACCAAAGAATAGTGGCTGTCCACTCTTCCATAAACTTTGGTGAACATGCATTCCTGTTCCGTTGTCGTTAAAAACAGGTTTGGGCATAAACGTTGCTGTTTTTCCATATTTTTTGGCAACATTTCTGACAACGTATTTATAAGTCATAACGTTATCAGCAGCATTTATTAACGAATCAAATTTCATTCCAAGTTCGTGTTGGCCGGCACCAGCAACTTCATGGTGATGTTTTTCAGTTGGGATACCTAATTCACCCATAAGAAGAAGCATCTCAGATCTGATATCTTGCGCAGTATCATTTGGAGCTACTGGAAAATATCCTTCTTTATATTGAATTTTGTATCCTAGGTTTCCCCCTTCTTCAATTCTCCCTGTATTCCATGGAGCTTCAATAGTATCTACACTATAAAAACAACCTCCTTCTTTAGAGTCATATCTAACATCATCAAATAAAAAGAATTCAGGTTCTGGCCCAAAAAATGCAGTATCTGCTATACCAGTCGAGTCTAAATACTTTAATGCCTTTTGAGCTAAAGCTCTTGGACACCTATCATAAGGTTCCCCGCTTCTTGGCTCTTGGATAGAGCAAATCATACTTAAGGTTTTATGTTTATAAAAAGGATCTATCCAAGCTGTACTTGCATCGGGCACCATTGACATATCCGAGGCATTAATTGCTTTCCAACCTCTTATTGATGAGCCGTCAAATGCCAACCCTTCTGTAAAAGAATCCTCCTCTATCATGTCTGATGTAAGAGTTAAATGCTGCCATTTTCCATGAATATCAGTGAATTTTAAATCGATGAGTTCAATTCCTTCATCTTTAATTTGACTTAAAACATCTTGTGGAGACTTAGACATAACTTATGAGATACCTTCTATGAAATTAATTACTTGATGATTCTTATTATGTATCAACCGTAACTTTTTTCAACACTTGATGTCTACTTTCAGTGTTTCAAGTCATATCTTTAATAATTATTTACTTAATTATTTAAATTGAATTAATTTCTTTAAATAAATATCGCTTAAGAGACGAAATTAGTCTAATTTAAAGGTAATTGAATGTAATGCTTTGACAGAAGCAAAACTTATTCGGGCTTTAAATAATGAGAATTTATCTCATTTCTCAAAGACTTATGTTCCCTCTAGACTTTTGTTAGGTCCTGGTCCTTCAAATGCTCATCCAGATGTCTTAAGTGCTCTTTCTTTGAATCCTATTGGTCATTTAGATGAAGCATATATCTCATTGATGTCTGATGTACAAAAACTTTTAAGGTATACATGGCAGTGTAATAATCGTCTTACACTTCCAATGAGTGGTACTGGTAGTGCTGCCATGGAAGCTTCAATAGCTAATTTTATTGAAGAAGGAGAAAATATTTTGATTGCTAAAAAAGGATATTTTGGAGACAGATTAGTTGATATGGCAACTAGATATAAAGCTCAAGTTTCCGTTATTGAAAAACCCTGGGGTGAGGCTTTTACATATGAGGAAATTGAGTATGAAATAGAAACTAAAAAACCAGCCATTTTTGCTATTGTCCATGCTGAAACATCTAGTGGTGTTTTACAACCTCTGGAGGGGATTGGCGATATATGTAGAAAAAATAACTGCTTGTTTTTAGTTGATGCAGTTACTTCACTTGGCGCTTTAGAATTATTAATTGACGAATGGAAAATTGATCTAGCTTATAGTTGTAGTCAAAAGGGATTAAGTTGTCCTCCAGGTTTAAGCCCTTTTACAATGAATAAAAGAGCTGAAGAAAAACTAAGTTCAAGAAAAACAAAAGTACCTAACTGGTATTTAGATTTATCTCTATTAAATAAATATTGGGGTTCTGATCGTGTTTACCATCATACTGCGCCCGTAAATATGAATTTTGCTATTCGTGAAGGTTTACGGATAATTGCTAATGAGGGTTTAGAAAATGTTTGGAATAGGCATAATACTAATGCAAAGAAACTTTGGAATGGTTTAGAAAGTCTTGGAATGGAATTACATGTATCAGAGGATTATAGATTGCCAACATTAACCACGGTTAAGATTCCTCCGGCAGTTGATGGGGATGGTTTTAGAAATCACCTCTTAAGAAACTTTGGAATTGAAATTGGAAATGGACTTGGAGAATTATCTGGTAAGGTGTGGCGCGTAGGGCTAATGGGTTTTAATTCATGTGAGGAAAATGTTGATAGATTATTAAACCTATTTGATACTGAGCTAAAGAAATTTTCTATTTTTGAGTCCTCAACTTTCTGAACCAAATCTGTAAAATTTTACGGCATTCATCTTCCAGGATACCTCCAATTATTTCCATTTTATGATGAGCACTTTCATGTTTTGATAAGTCGATTGAGCCTCCCAATCCACCTCTTTTCTTATCGTACGCCCCGAAAATAACTTTACCCATCCGCGCTTGAATAAGAGCAGAGGAACACATAGTGCAAGGCTCTAAATTTGTTATCATGGTACATTCATTAAATCTCCAATCATTTTTTATTAAAGAGGCCTGCCTTAGTGCCATTATTTCAGCATGACCTAGTGGATCTTTATTAATATTCCTCCTGTTAACCCCTCTCCCAATACATCTTCCTCTCTCATCTAAAATTATTGAACAGATTGGTAGCTCAACTTTTCCAATTTCTTTTGATCTTCTTAGTATCGAATTCATCCACAAAGTGTAACTTGAATTATTTGTTTTTTTTTGTTGATCTTTATTACTATTTCCATTTTCAAAAATATATCTCATTTACCAATATTGGGAATAGAATTATTAATAGATATCTTATCTGATGGCTGAAGATTTAAATAATAATAAAGATATATATTTCCCCTCATATTTAGGGACTAATGACAAATTGATTTCTCTTCTGAATAGAGCAAGTAAAACTCTTTGTGTCTGGTTCTCTAAAGCTGATAAAAATGGTCCTTTACCTTTTGATGAGAATTTCAAGTGCATTATGCCTGCGGAAGATGGTAATTCTGAAGAAGATTTGTTTTCTGAGATTGAATCTCTTTTGAATAATTCATTTAATCCCGTTCATCCTGGTTCACTAGCTCACCTTGATCCCCCACCTTTAATTTTCTCTATTTTAGGAGATTTAATTGCTGCTGGTCTAAATAATAATCTCCTCGCTTACGAGTTATCACCAAGTGTAACTTTGCTTGAGGATTCATTATGCAAATGGTTTGCCAAGAAAATAGGGTTTAATGATCTCTCAGGAGGTATAGCTGCTAGCGGAGGTACATTAAGTAATCTTAATGCCCTCATAGCAGCTAGAAATAATGCTGGATTAGCAACAAATCCTAATTCTGTATTACTTGTTAGTGAAGATGCTCATTCTTCCTTCGTTAAATGTATAAGAGTAATGGGTCTTGATACTGCCAATCTTGTCAGAATTAAAACTGATAATCAAGGTCGAATGGACATAAACGATCTCAGAAATTCTTTAGATAAATGTACAATAGAAAATAAAAAAATATTTGCTATTGTTGCCACCCTTGGGACAACTGTAAGAGGAGCCATTGATCCTATTAAAGAAATAAGTGAAATATGCAAAGAAAGAAATATATGGCTACATATCGATGGCTCTATTGGAGGAATTTTTGCTGTAACCTCTATTCCAATAAAAGGTCTAAATAATATTAATAAGGCTAATTCGATAACGATAAATCCGCAAAAAATAATTGGAATAACAAAGACTTCATCTTTGTTATTGGTTTCAAATATTAGTACATTAGAAAATACTTTTAATACTGGACTACCATATATATCATCTAAAGAAAATATTTTAAATAGAGGAGAAATCGGCATACAAGGCTCTAGACCTGCAGAGGTTATCAAACTATGGCTTGGGTTACGTTTTTTAGGTCTGAATGGAATAGAAAATATATTAAAATCATCAATTAAAAGAAAAAATTATTTTATAAAAAATATTAGTAAGAATAAATTTGATATATATTCAGGTCCTCTACATATTGTTTCATTTATACCAAAGAAACTTGAGCAAGAAGAATCTGATATATGGACTCAAACTAAAGTTGATGAACTAATCAACAATAATTTTATGCTTTCAAGACCTAAATTTAAAGGTAAATATTTTTTACGGGTTGTCATGGGAAATTACAATACAAAGGAATCTCATATTGAAGAACTTTTGAAAATTTTAGATTCCTAACTTATGAATATGGGTAGACCAAAAATTATTGCAATAGTAACAGGTTTTATATCTATAGCTATTTGTATTGCTTATTTACTGTTAATAACTATCTTTGATTTCAGAACTTATCTAAATGATCAATTATCCAATTTTACGTAGTAAATGGAGGCAAACTTTTATTTGATTTAAAATACTTTTTCATTTCAATTTTTGAAATGGCTTCTCTTACGAAGTTGTTTAAAATGTCCTCTCTCTTGCTTATTTTATAGATCTTATCTACTACTTCTTGAATTCCTCCATCTCCCCAATCTTGACCATTTTTAAAATATTCAATCAAACTTAGTCCTACTATTCTTATTAACCAGCCTGCTGTAACTGATTGTATAGATTTAGATAATATAATTTTAGTCAAGCTTGTCGATAAAGCAGGAGATAGAATGGCGAGACCCCCTTTTAGTATTCCCTGTTTAGCCAATGCACTTAGCAATGAAGTCGCTAAATCTTTTGCATCTTTTTTTGTAAGTTTTATTTCATATATTTTTGATAATTCCATTATCATTTGGAGGTTAACGGAGGTAGTAGTAAGGAAATCAACAGCTGGTAATGGATTAACTAGTATTACCCCTCCTGTTATCCACATATATTTGTTAATCACTTTATTTGACATTAAATATCTTTGTTCTTGCACGAAATTTTTGCTTTTAATACCTAACTTATTTGAGCGAAAAAGAATATTATCTGCCAATAACTCTTCACCATTATTATCTAGCGTTTCAATAATTTCCCTAAATAAGCTTCCTACCTCAGGAACTAAATCTAAAGCATCTGATTTTATATATGGAGATTGTTGAGGTAAAGCAATTGTTTGAACAACAGAAATTTTATTTTTTCTACCCGAAGTTATAGAAATTATATTTTCTTTAATGAGGTTATTTTCATCTTTAGACCTCAAATCACATTTATTTAGAACTATGATTATTTTTTTTCTTAATTTCAATAATTCTTTAATTAAATAGTTTTCGTATTTATTTATATCCTGATCTAACACAAAGAGAACTAAGTCTGAATTTGATGCTTGTATAATTGTTTCTTTTTCTCTTTCTTCTCCTAATTTAGATGGTTCGAATAAACCAGGAGTATCAACTATATTAATGTTTCTTTTTAAAATTGGGATGCGAATTTTATAGCTATTAATTTGCTTTGTTGTTCCTATTTTTGCGGAAGTTTGTCCGACAATATTTTTTAATAAAGATCTTGCTATGGATGTTTTCCCTGAGGAGCCTGCCCCAAAAAGAGTAACTTTATAATCTCCTGTCTTTAATTGGGACTCTAGTTTGCTTTTCTGGTAATTTAAAAGTTCAACTTTTACTTTATCGTTAATTTTTTTATTAATTTTCTCGACCCCTTCCAAACTTATCTTGGCAGCACCATATGTATTTTTGAAATAAAGTGTATTTTTTTTATTTTTATATATAACTTTATAAACTATTTTTTTAAATAGTTTTTTATCAATATTATAAAAGATATAAATAATTGCTATTAAAAATATAAGCGTATAAATATTTACTATTCTTATAAATATCGAAAATAAAATATATAGAAATAATATTATTAAAATATACTTTACATACTTTAATTTCAAGTAATTCATTTTATCGATTATTTTTAAAAATGTTATACAGTAAAAAAATGAACCCAATATTAATAGATATATCTGCAATATTAAATACTGGAAAATTTATAATATTTAAATTTATAAAATCAACTACAAAACCTTTATAAATCCTATCTATACCATTACCAATAGTTCCTCCAAGTATAAAGCTATAAGAATATAGATCGAATGAGTTTAAAGAATTTTTTCTAAATATCAAATAAATAAGTAATATTGAAAACGAGATACTTATTAAAGATAAAAATATTCTACTACCGCTAAAGATGTTAAATGCTGCACCATAATTTTTTACAAAGTCTAATTTAAAAAAAAGAAAATCTTTATTAATAAATAAATTTTTATTATAAAAAATTAAATATTTTGTAAATTGATCTATTAGAACAATAAAAATACTTAGAGATAAAAAATAAATTTTTGTTTGTATTTTATTAATCATTAATTACTACGTTTTAAACGTTCTATAGGTTTAATAAGTAATAAAAGTGGAAAAAGCATTAAAAAATGATATCCAATCTTACCTAATGAGTATTTCCCTAAATTATATAAAAATAAATTAAATTGACTGTAAAATAAGATTTGTATAAAGTTGTAAAATATTCCAGTTAAATGCATAGCAACTATTGCTAAAAATCCATTTTTTAAAAATTTTCCTAGGTTTATTTTATTTTTATTATTTAAATTATCAATTATTTTTATTAATGGATATAAACCTAATAAATATCCAAAATTTGGAGTGAGCAAATAACCTATAGAACCTCCTTGATGAAAGACAGGAAATATAAATATTCCCAAAATTATATATATAGAAAATGCTCTGAAAACAACTTTTTTATGAAATATAAGTGTTAATAAAATTATGGTCGGAATTTGCCATGTTATAGGAAACTCAAAGTTATTACTAGATTTATATATTAATGGTAGTGGAATATAAACAGGTAACATTGAAGTTACTACTAGTGATTGAAGACTCACCAGTATCTCAATTAATTTATAAAAATTGAGCATTATTATAAATTTAATTTATAAACTTCTTAATGCAACAATTGGATCTAACTTAGAAGCTCTTTTTGCAGGTAAAACGCCAAAGATTAAACCTATTGATCCTGAAATGATCATGGTAGAAAAAGTAGTTGTAATTCCTACTGAGGCAGGAAGAGGCGTTATCAGAGATAAAAGGAAAACACCTGATAATCCTGTCGTAGTTCCAATTAGTCCTCCAATTGTAGATAAAATCAATGCCTCAATTAAAAATTGAACTAATATATCTGACTGTTTAGCTCCTATTGCTTTTCTAAGTCCAATCTCTTCAGTCCTTTCGCTTACAGAAACGAGCATAATATTCATGATTCCTATGCCTCCAACCACTAAAGATACTGCCCCAATACCAGCCAATAAAAAGGTTAGTCCACTTGTTATGTTGTTTACTATATTCAATGCATCTTCTTGTGATCTAACAGCAAAGTCATCATCTCTGATTATTTTATGTCTTTGCCTTAATAAGTTAGTAATTTGAAATTTAGCCGCACTAGTTGCATTTTTATTTATCGCTTCAACACTAATGAAGCTTAAACTTACTCCATAAGTAGGGTCCTTCCCTGTAATCCTATTGACCATTGTGGTTAATGGAATATATGCATTTTTGTCTTGATTACTTCCAAATACAGCCCCTTTTGGTTTTAATATTCCGATAATTTCATAAGTATGATCTTTAATTCTTATTTTTTTTCCCAGTGATGAAGATTTATCTTTGAAAAATTCGTCTTTAAGATCAGGGCCTATTACAACATAACTTCTTGCACTATTAACATCACTTTTTGATATAAATCTACCCTTATCTACTTCAAAGCTTCTTACTTCGAGAAATTCAGGAGTAACTCCAGCAATTGATATATTTAAACTTTTAGAGTTTGATTGGACTATTTCGTTAGCAGAGATTTGAGGAGCTACTTTTTTGACTGTAGGTACTTGATTGCTTATCGCTATTGCATCTTCTAAAACTAAGTTTTTTGGAAATGAAATACCTCTTCTTCTTGTGTCATTATTTCCGGGAACAATGAATAAAACATTGGCACCTAAATTACTTAATTGGTTTTTTGCTAATGTTTGAGCACCTCTACCAAGTCCAACAAGTGTAATAACTGAAGCATTTCCGATAATTATCCCAAGCATTGTTAACGAACTTCTCAATTTGTTCGAAACTAAAGTTTTTGTAGCCATGCCTAAGGCTTCTTTTATTGAAATATTCCTAGACATATTTATATTTATCTATTGCATCATCATCTTCAATTTGTCCCATATATATAACACCTTCATTAAGCTGGAGTGTAATAAGGTCACCATTACTGATTTGATGATTATCGATACTTTCTAAGTTACAAATTGTTGAAATTTTTTTATTATTTTTATTGAAAAAAGCATAAACATCATTTACATTTTGGTTCGTAACGATGCCAGCAATATTTTTACTCAGTGGAATATTTTGCATTAATTCCTTCGGAACAAATAATATTTCTTCTGGGCAAATTAAGGACATATCAAGATTATTTTTAATTATTCTGGCTTTACCTGTAACACCGATTTCCCCTATTGAAATTCCTCTTGATACAATCTTTCTTACTAAACCGACTTTTATTAAATCTGTAGAACCGCTAATTCCAGTTAATGTACCTGCGGTTTGGACTACTAAATCTCCTTGATTAAGGATCCCCATTTCCTGAGCAATTTGCATAGCTAAACTAAATGTTTTTGCTGTTCTTTGATCATTTTGAACTACTATTGGAGTAACTCCCCAAACAAGTTGCAATCTTCTCGCTACACTTCTCTCTGTAGTAGTGGCCAAGATAGGTGTTGGTGGTCTGAACTTACTTACATTTCTAGCTGTAGAACCTGATTTAGTTAAAGGGATTATAGCTCCTGCATCAAGTTGTCTAGCTATATTACTTACTGCTGCACTAATAGCATTTGGGATCGTACTGGGTAAGTGGCTTTCAATAGCCTTAAGTGGATAATCCCTTTCAATTCTTCTTGCTATGGTTGCCATCGTTTCAACTGACTCTACAGGATAATCGCCAACTGCAGTTTCGTTTGAAAGCATTACAGCATCTGTACCATCAAGAATTGCATTTGCAACATCACTAACTTCGGCCCTAGTTGGTCTTGGGTTAGAAGCCATAGAATCAAGCATTTGAGTCGCTGTAATTATTGGGATACCTAATGTATTTGCTTTTCTTATTAATTCCTTTTGTAAAAGAGGAACTTCTTCAGCAGGCATTTCTACTCCCAAATCGCCTCTTGCAACCATAACTCCATCACATAATGGTAATACTGAATCGATCTGATCAATTGCTTCAAATTTTTCTATTTTTGCGACTACAGGAGTTGAATGTCCATTTTTGTTTATTAAATCTTTTATCTCATTTATATCGGATGGATTTCTTACGAAACTTAGTGCTATCCAATCAACACCTTCAGATAAACCGAATATTAAATCCACTTTATCTTTTTCTGTTAATGCTTTTACTGATAATTGAACATCTGGAAAATTAACACCTTTATTGTTTGAAAGAACACCTCCTACAGTTACAATGCACTCCAAATTATTAGCTTTTTTATCAATTTTTTCTACAATCATTTCTATTTTTCCATCATCTAAAAGTATTCTTTTCCCTTCGCTAACCTCTTGACAAAGTTTGTCGTAGGTTACATTTGCAATGGTATTTGAACATTCGACTTCATTTGATGTCAGTGTGAATTTATCGCCTTTTTTAACTTTTACTGGCCCATCTTTAAAGCGTCCTAATCGTATTTTAGGTCCTTGAAGATCTTGCAATATTCCAATATCTATATCTAACTTTTTTGATACTTCCCTTATCGTTTTTATTCTCTCAGCATGATCTTTATGATCTCCATGCGAGAAATTTAATCTGAATGTTGTTACTCCAGCTTTTATTAAATTTGTAATTATCTCTTCAGATTGTGTTGCAGGACCAATAGTTGCTACTATTTTTGTTCTTCTTTTTAAATCAATATTCGACATATATAGATAATATTGCTAGATATAAATAAATTTACCATACCCAAAGTTAGTTATTTAAGTCATGGATTTTAAAACTTATCAGAAAAAAGCTAGAGAAACAGCACAATATCCAGATTTAGGCTCAAATAATATTTATCCAACTCTTGGTTTAGTTGGAGAGGCTGGTGAGGTAGCCGAAAAAGTGAAAAAGGTTATAAGAGATAAAAATGGAATATTTGATAACGAATCAAAATTAGGTATTAAAAAAGAGTTAGGAGATGTTTTGTGGTACATATCAAATCTTTGTACAGAATTAAATTTTAATTTAGAGGACGTTGCATTACAAAACCTTGAAAAATTAAAATTAAGAGCTGCTAGAGGAAAGATAAGAGGTTCTGGAGATGATAGATAAGTTCAGCTATAACCTAAGCTTGCATACTGGAGATTTGTAATTAAATTTTGTATAACATTTAAAAGTAAAAAAGCTAATAAGGATGAAATATCAAATCCACCTATTGGAGGGATAATACCTCTAAAAATGTTTAAATAAGGATCTGTGATAGAAGTTAATGCAGATAAAACACTGTTACTCCAATCAATACCTGGAAACCATGTAAGTAAAATTCTTATTATCAATATGAAAGAATAAATTGATAAAGTTTGGCCCAGAACTGCAAAAATCTCAGATAACATTATCTTGTCGTAATTTAATATATCCTAGCATTTACTTATTATTGCTGCTTATTATTACTGCTTCCTATATTTGAGAGATATTCATTACTTACAGCAAAAGTTTGAAAAAACTTTTCTGATAAAGATAACCAATATGATCTACCATCTTTTTGCTTTCGTTTGAGGATAAATTTCTTTTCTAATAATTCTTTAATATGATCATAAGCACCTGAACCTCTAAGAAGGATAAGATCTGATTGTAGGATCTTTTTCTTGATCGCAATAGTAGCCAATGTCCTTAATTCGGATGTTTTCAAATCAGAAGGAAGTAATTCATCGACGAATTCATTAAGACTAGATTTTAGTTCGAGAGAAAAACTGTTATTAACTGCATTTAATTCAATAGCTGAGTTGGGATTAGAGTATTTATTTTTTAGATATTTTATTGCGTCATTTATTGAGTTAATATCAGAATTAGTGATTTCTGAAAGATCCTTTTTTGTTATTGGTCTGCCTTTCAAATATAGAACAGCTTCAACTTTAGTAACTAGATCTATATCAGATATTGGCGTGTTATTTTGATCAGATTGATTGATTTTAATTACCGAAATCTTTCCTAATTTACCTTAAATTTATTCTGATGCACCAAGAAATAATCTATAAGTATCGTTTTGGGTTTCATCCCAAAATTTATAGCCAAGAATTCTTACAAATTTATTCCACTCTAAAATCTCATTTTTATCGATTAAAACTCCAATAACAATTTTCCCAACATCAGCTCCATAATTTCTATAGTGAAATACGCTTATAGACCAATTAGATTTCATATTATTTAAGAAGTTTATTAATGCGCCAGGCCTTTCAGGAAACTCAAATCTGTATAAAAGCTCAACAAAATTTTTATTATCCATTTCTTTAAAATTCTTTGGTAATCTTCCACCTACCATATGTCTTAGATGATTTTTAGATAATTCATCATCACTTATGTCAATAAATGAGTACTCCGAATTTCTAAATACATTTAAAAGATTTTTTTTATCATTTAATCCATAGACTTGAACTCCTACAAAGATCTGGGCATTCTTAGAATTTGACATCCTGTAGCTAAATTCAGTTAAATTTCTATTATCAAGTAACTTACAAAAATCAATTAAGCTTCCCGCTCGTTCAGGAATTTCAACGGCCATCATTACTTCTTTACACTCACCAAGTTCTGCTCTTTCTGCTACAAATCTAAGCCGCTCAAAATTCATATTTGCACCACATGCAATCGCAACCATTTTTTTATTTAAATAATTCGAATTAAAAATATCTTTTTTCATCCCTGCAATTGATAATGCGCCTGCGGGCTCTAAAATTGATCTAGTATCCTCAAAAACATCTTTTATAGCAGCACATATTTCATCAGTATTAACCCTAATCATCTTATCTATATATTTTCTACCAATATCAAAAGTGTTTTTACCAATTTTTTTAACCGCCACTCCATCTGCAAATTGACCGACTGAGGATAATTCAACAATTTTTGATTCTTCCAAGGATTTTGTCATAGCATCTGCGTCTTCAGGCTCTACACCAATTATTTTTACTTCAGGCCATATTTTTTTTATATATAAGGATATTCCTGATATCAATCCACCACCACCAACAGCAATATAAATTGCATAAGGTTTTTCCTTTAGTTGCTGTTCAAGTTCAATAGCTATAGTTCCTTGTCCTGCTATTACATCTGGATCATCAAAAGGATGAATAAAACATAGATTTCTTTCTTTGCTTATCGTTATTGCTTCTTTGTATGTTTCATCATAATTATCACCAAACAATATAACTTTTGCTTTTAATTTTTTAACTGCATTAACTTTTACTAGAGGTGTTGTTATTGGCATTAATATGGTTGCTTGACAATTTAATTTGAGAGCACTAAGAGCCACTCCTTGAGCATGATTTCCAGCACTTGAAGTAATTACACCCTGAGTAAGCTGTGATTTACTGAGCTTACTCATCTTGTTGTATGCCCCTCTTATTTTGAATGAAAATACATCTTGAAGATCCTCTCTTTTTAGAAAAACTTCATTATTAAGTGTATTACTTAAATTATGAGCTTTCTCTAGCGGTGTTTTTTTTGCTACTTCATAGACTTCAGCTTGAAGTATTTTTTCAAAATAATCATTCATATACATATTTTTAGCATTAATTTTTAATCTAATAAAACATTACATGATCTATTTCAAAAAAAAATACTCATTTTGCACCTCGGCGTTTTAGATTATATAGATACCAAATTTTGTTAAATGCTTTTAAGTGAGTTAAGTCATCCAAATCAACTTCATGGCTTAACAGTTTCACAATTAGAGGAAATTGCTTGTCAAATTAGAGAAAGACATCTTCAAGTAGTATCTACTAGTGGTGGACATCTTGGTCCTGGATTAGGTGTTGTTGAGCTTACATTGGCCTTATATCAAACTCTTGATCTTGATTTTGATAAAGTGGTTTGGGATGTAGGACATCAAGGTTATCCTCATAAATTAATAACAGGACGTTTCAGTCAATTTGATTCCCTTAGACAACAAAATGGTGTAGCTGGATATCTTAAAAGAAGTGAAAGTAAATTTGATCATTTTGGAGCTGGACATGCAAGTACTTCTATTTCTGCTGCTTTAGGAATGGCAATAGCAAGAGATAGAAAAGGCGAAAATTATAAATGTGTGGCTGTTATTGGAGACGGAGCGTTAACCGGAGGAATGGCATTGGAAGCTATAAATCATGCAGGTCACTTACCAAATACTCCTTTAGTTGTAGTACTAAACGATAATGATATGTCTATCTCACCTCCAGTTGGAGCCCTTTCTTCTTATTTAAATAAGGTAAGAGTTAGTCCACCATTGCAATTTTTGTCCGATAGTGTTCAAGAAAGTGTAAAGAATATTCCATTAATTGGTAAGGATATTCCAGAGGAACTGAAAAATATTAAAGGAAGTGTTAGACGACTAGCTGTGCCTAAAGTTGGTGCTGTTTTTGAAGAACTTGGATTTACATATATGGGTCCAATTGACGGTCATGATATTGGAAATTTAATTAATACTTTTAACGCTGCTCATAAACTTAAAAAACCTGTACTCGTTCATGTTGTTACAACAAAAGGGAAGGGTTATCCTTATGCAGAAGCTGATCAGGTTGGATATCATGCACAATCTGCATTTGATCTGACAACTGGAAAATCTATCCCATCTAAGAAACCTAAGCCTGTTAGTTATAGTAAAATATTTGGTCAAACTTTACTTAAAATATGTGAACAAGATAGCAAAGTTGTTGGTATTACAGCAGCAATGGCTACAGGTACTGGTTTAGATATATTACAAAAAAATATTCCAGATCAATATATCGATGTTGGTATAGCAGAACAACATGCAGTTACTCTTGCGGCAGGTATGTCGTGCGATGGTCTTAAACCTGTTGTAGCTATTTATAGTACTTTTCTTCAGCGTGCTTTCGATCAATTAATTCATGATGTAGGGATCCAAAATTTACCTGTATCATTTGTACTTGATAGAGCTGGTATAGTAGGAGCTGACGGTCCTACTCACCAAGGTCAGTACGATATTAGTTATATGAGATCTATACCTAATTTTGTATTAATGGCCCCCAAGGATGAATCTGAATTACAGAGAATGTTAATAACATCAATTAATTATAAGGGCCCCACAGCTCTAAGAATACCCAGAGGTTCTGGATTAGGAGTGGCGGTAATGGATGAGGGTTGGGAACCTTTGAATATAGGTGAAGCTGAAATTCTTGTAGAAGGAGAAGATATTTTAATTATTGCTTATGGTTCAATGGTCGCATCAGCTATTGAAACAGCTAATATCCTAAAAAATATGAACATTAATGCATGTATTATTAATGCAAGATTTGTGAAACCACTCGATAAAAATCTTATTATGCCTTTAGCAAACAGGATTCAAAAAGTTGTAACTATGGAAGAAGGAACCCTAATAGGTGGGTTTGGTTCCGCGATAGTTGAATTATTTAACGATAATGAATTAAACATTCCTGTATACAGAATAGGTATACCTGATGTTTTAGTTGATCATGCTTCACCTGACCAGAGTAAAGAAAAATTAGGACTTATGCCTGATCAGATGGCAGATAAAATTGCTAAGAAATTTAAGTTAGATAATTAAAAATTAAATAAATAAATTTTTATAAAACACCACGTGAGGCTAATCCTAGGATTGCTCCAATTCCAAAAATATGACCTAGGCAATTTGCACCTACAACTGATGCATGACTTAAACCACCATAGAATTTTGAATTAGGTATTTCAAAACCTTCATTAGGTTTTCTGATAGTTGCTCTAGCAATTGCATAAGCAAAAACATTACATGCAATCATTACGACGGCACACTTTGGAGACCAAGAAAAAGTTGCTGGATCTGCAGCTGCAAATAATGTAGTAAACATAAAAAATCGTTATTTTCATATATTCTCTAATACTTTTACCTAAAAAACACAAAATTGTAAAAGGTCTTAAGAGTTGTTTACTTCTAAGCTATTTAAAAACTTTATAAATCCAAACAAAATAACAAAATCACTTAGGGTTAAGAAGGATTCTGCAAAACCATGCAGAAAGTCAACCTCAACAAGGGTTTTATCATAGTAATTTAGTGTGAAAATAGATACCAATATAGTTATGAATACGAATAAAACAGTTAAGGAAAATCCTGTTTTTACAAAATTATTAACAGATTTTATTTTATATAAGTAAAACAAAAATATTGCATATGGAATTATTGATACTGCGAACAATAATGTGTTATCAATTGAAGCTAATTTTTCAATAAATTTTATAAATAAGTTATTCAAAAGTTTCTTTTCCTCTAAAAATCTTTATTGCAGCTAACGCTAAAGTTGAATTTCCTATAAATGTAAATATTCCTTGTAGTGATACTAGACCGTAAAGATTTTCTTGATTGTCGTAGATATGCCAGGTAATCGCACACATAGCTCCTATTAAGTTTGGGACCATTGAGAGGCTTAACCAAAAAAATAAATTATATTTTTTATATGTAGAAATTTTGTATATGACAAATATGATGAATATCCATTCAATTACTGAAGAGATATGAATTAACCAAGTTCCAAATGATAGTTCGTGCAAAATTTATATTTTTTTCATTAGTACATTAAGTACTTCTTTGGCATGATTTATAGGTAAAACACTAATCCATCTATAAGAAATTTCTCCTTCTGGAGAAATCAAAAAAGTATTTCTATCTGAAAATGGAGGAATCCAGGAACCATATTTATCGCTAATAATTCCTTCAGGATCAGATAATAAAGTGTAGTTTATGGATTTTTCGCTGCAGAAACTTTCATGAGAATCTTGATTATCAGCACTAATCCCAACAATTTCGGCATTAAATTTTGAAAAATCCTTTTTTAATTCAGAAAAACCTTTAGCTTCAAGAGTGCAACCTGCTGTAAAGTCCTTTGGATAAAAGTACATAACAAGCCACTTACCATGAAAATCATTTAATTCCCATATTTTTTTTGATTTTATTTTTTTATTAATACCTTCTAATTTAAAGTATGGAGCTATATCGCCAACTTCTGGAGCAAAATCGAAAGCTATTGCTGAATTACAATTAATTAAAAGAAAAAGTGATAGTAATATATTTAAAACTAAATTTCTCATCAAATTTAGAATTTTTTTAAATCAACTCCATTTGATTTAGCAAATTTATCTAATCCCACTTTTTGTATAGATTTTAGTGCTTTGGTACTAATTTTTAAATTTATCCATTTACTCCCTTCCTCCCACCAAAGTCTCCTTTTTTGGAGATTAACTTGTTGCAATTTTTTTGTACGAATATGTGAGTGACTTACAGCCATCCCATTATTAGCTTTTGCTCCAGTCAGTTCGCAAACTCTTGACATATTTTTTGATTTATATCTTTAAAAATTTTAACACACGACTCAATTTTTTGAATTTAGCAATTCTGAAATTAAATCGGCATTATTATTTTGTAAGTTAATAATCTGTTCTTGATCTAATCCTCCAACAGATAGTTTAGCCATATCGTAAACATGATTTGCAATTTTAGATGCCAATGGATTTTCTATAGGTTCTTTTTTATCAATAATTATTTTATTGTCTGTAATTTTATTGAGACCAACAATAAGAGGATGTTCCTTGTTAATTAAAAGAACATGATATTCAGGTAAGCCAGGCATCTTTTGCTCCATATAAGCACCCATATCATTAATTCTTCTCATTTGCTCTGGAAGTAAGATCATCGCTGGTGGTGCACCTTTACTTGAAAGTGACTGAACCTTAACTGTTATTTTTTCATTGTTAAGTGCTTTTACAATAGTATCTCTAAGATTTTCTGTATTTGATTTGCCATCCTTATCTACAATTTCTTTAGATTCTTTATCATCAAGTTCATTTATTTCTGAATCAACTCTTTGAAACTGATAATCTTCGTTTTTACTTTCTAACCAAGGAAGAAATTGTGCATCAATTAAGGGGTCTGATTTAATAACTTCTTTGTTATCAGATAAGCAGATATTTAATGCACTAGATTGTGCAACCGAATCTGAACAGTAAATGATTTTTTTAGAATCAGTTATGTTATTTCGTTCTTTATAATTTACAAGAGTTGTGAAATATTTATCATTGGATTTGATAAGAGTTTTATTTTCAATATCTTTAGTGACGTCTTTCTCAGAATTTATTATTGTTTCGAAAATAATACTGTTATTAACTAAATCAGCAAATTTTTCATCTTCGATAGCACCAATTTTAATGAAAGCAGAGATTGAATCCCAAATTTCTGCATAAAACTCTGGGGTATTTTTAATCAAATCCTTCAGTTTATTAGCGATTTTTTTTGAGATAAATGATGAAATGGACCTCACTTTTCTATCTGTTTGTAATGCACTTCTACTAACATTTAGGGGTATATCTGTAGAGTCAATAACTCCTCTTAGAGGTAAAAGGTATTTTGGGACTATTTCTTTAATTGAATCACTTACGAATACCTGATTACAAAATAGTTTTATTTCTCCTTTTTCCCAATCAGCTCTACCTGACAACTTTGGAAAATACAATATCCCTTGTATGTCATATGGATAATCTGTATTTAGATGAATCCACAAAAGTGGATCTCCCTGGAAAGGATAAAGGTATTTATATAACTCAATATAATCTTCATCTTTTAATTCACTAGGTTGTTTTCTCCAAGGAGGATTTTTCTTATTTATTGTCTCTCCTTCTAATACGACATCTATTGGCATAAAATCACAATATTTTTTTATTAGTGATTTAATCCTTTCAGGCTCGATAAACTCTTTTTCTTCTTCAAGTAGGTGAAGAATAACATCTGTACCAATTGTCTCTCTTTCTGATTCCTCTAACGTGAAGTTTGGAGATCCATCACAAGACCATTTGAAAGCTTTTGATTCCCCAATTGCCGACTTAGTTAATATATCAACTCTATCTGCAACCATGAAACTTGAATAAAAACCTAGTCCAAAATGACCTATGAATTCATCATTATCTTTTTTGTATTTTGATAGAAATTCTTCTGCGCTAGAGAATGCTACTTGATTTATGTATTTCTTAATTTCTTCATCATTCATTCCAATTCCATTATCGGAAATTGTTAACGTATTTTTTTCACGGTTAATTGTTATTTTTACTTGAGCCTCCTCAGTATTCTCGCAATCGCCTGCCATAGAGGCCATTCTTCTTTTACTAATTGCGTCAACACCATTACTAACAAGTTCTCTTAAAAAGATCTCATGGTCAGAATATACTGCCTTCTTGATAATTGGGAAAATATTTTCGGTATTAATACGAATTTCGCCTTTTTCCATTTAAAAAAACTCAAACATATTAAATCTTATTTCGTAAAAACTAGTTAATCAAGCTTAATTAGGAGTATTGTCCGAACAATATATGAATTAAAAACCCAACATATAATATAAAAAGGTTTATTTAACCCACAAAATATCACTACAATTATTTTCTATCATAATTTGATTGGCTTTAGCCAAGTCATCACATGGATTTAAATGTAAGACAGTAATATTTCCTTTTTTCTGTTGTACTTTTTGTTCATTCATAGCTTTTTCTAACAAATAAGAATCTTTAAACATCAATAAAATCTTTTTTTTATCTGTCTTTTCTTCCTTAATTAAATTTCTTAAAATGTTTACTGAAATTGTAAATCCAATCCCATTAAATATTTTCTCATTAGGGCTAAAGGATCTTACTAACTCATCATATCTACCCCCTTTTGCGATGACGCTTTTATTTTTACCATTATCACCTATTAGTTGAAAAACTATTCCTTCATATAAATTCAAGTGAGGTTGAAAAGTGGGATCAAGTTGTAATTTAACACCATATTTTTTTGATATTTTTGATAATGTTTCAAATAAAAAATTTAAATCATCCAAAGTATTACTCGTGCCATATATAGTTTTTAATTTTTTTAATATTGCAATTGGTTCTCCTCGTGTGAATAAAAGATCTTTAAGAATATATTTGTCATCATCATCTATTCCTAATTTAGATAAATTATCTTGATCAAAATTAACCAGACTTTTCTTTATTTCTTCAAAATTATTATTCTTATATTTATTTAAAATTAAATCCATTATTTTTGTAGTACTTACTAGTAGAAATAAATTACAACCATCCTTCAAGTTAATATTATCGATTGAATCAAACAAAATATTAATAACTTCAATTTCTGGGTATTTTGTATCATATCCAATTAATTCAATTCCACTCTGCAATTTTTCTTGTAACTTGAATGAATTTTTATTATTTTGTTTTTTATCAAAGACCATTCCATTTGTGAATAATCTTATAGGTCTTTTCTTATTTATTAATCTAGTAGATGACAATTTAACAATTGATGTTGTCATTTCTGGCCTAAGACATAATGAATTATTACTCACAATTCCTACAACCTGATTTTGGTCAATAACGCCACGACCTTTTATCGTTTCTAAAGTATTTATAAATGAGGGTGAAACCTCTTCATATCCCCAAAGTTTATAAATACTATTTAGATTATTTATGATGTTTGAATTATTTTTTACATCGACTAATTTAATTTCCTTTATATCTGTCATTTTAATAATTAACTAATTTTAGGTATAGAGATTTTTTTTAAATGGAGAGACTTTATCTAGTTCATTTTTTAATTCATTCTCAAGGCTGGGAGAACAAGCTAAAATTCTTCCTGAACTTAAATTAAATTCGCCTGATGGATAATCGGAAATAATACCACCAGCCTCTTTGACAATAATAGCACCGGCAGCTAGGTCCCATACCTCCAATCCTCTTTCCCAGTATCCATCTACCTTCCCTGCCGCAACAAATGCTAGATCAACTGCCGCTGCTCCTCCTCTTCTAACACCTCTAGTTTTATGTGTTAAATAACAAAATTCAGAATAATTATTATCTTCTGTCTCAAATCTGTCATAAGAAAAACCAGTTACAAGTAAACTATCGGAAAGATTAGAGGGATTCGATACTTTAAGTTCACTATCATTGCAGAATGAGCCTAAACCTATACAAGCTGAATATAGTTCATTTAAATAAGGTACTGATATAGCGCCTATAATTGGCTTATTTTTATATACAAGACCAATAGAAGTCCCAAAAAAAGGGTACCCATGGGAATAATTTGTTGTACCGTCTAAAGGGTCTATACACCACGTTAAATCGGTAGATTTGGTTAATTTACCCGATTCCTCTGCATTTATAGATATGTTTGGTGTCTCTTCTAATAAATATTCTTTTATTTTATTTTCAACTTCCAAATCTACATTGGTAACTAGATCACCCTTCCTACCCTTTGATGATATTTTCTGTATTTTATTGTAATTAACTTTTAAAATTTCATTACCAATTTGAGCGGAATTTTTCGCTATTTCATACAAAATGGATAAGTTTAATTGATTAGAAAGTTCCTCTATTTCACTTAATTCAAACATAATAGTTAATCTTCCTCAAATTCCCAAGGTGGCGCAACTCTTGTATTTCCCCTCCCAAAATATTGTCCAAATTGCAAATCGTAAACTTCATCTTCATATGTAGTTACTACTTCAAGATCTGAAGTTGCTTTAGCGACACAAAGCAGTGCATAACCCTTATCTTTTAAGGCTTGAGATACTCCCATGGCTTCAGGTTGTTGCAAACTGCCAGATATTATTTTAACTGCACAACTTGTACAGCATCCATTTCTACATGAAAATGCAAGTTTGAAACCTTTCTTTTCAAATTCCTTAAGTATGTAATCATCACTATTAACGTGCTCTTGGTAAACCTTTCCGGTTACCTTATTTTTAATCGTGACTGTGAAAGTCTTTGTCAAATAACTTTCCTCTAAAATGGGATGATCAAGGGTTAAAATGGTTATCTTGGGAGAGGTGGCCGAGTGGTTGAAGGCGCAGCACTGGAAATGCTGTATAGGGGCAACTTTATCGAGGGTTCGAATCCCTCTCTCTCCGTTTTATATTAGTTTATTTTGGTTAACTACATCAACATCTTTGTCTGTAATGAATGTTTTAAAATAGATAGTAGTTTTTTACATGTTATAAATAATCTAATTTATTTAAATTAAGTTGAAAATATTTGTTTTTTACTATTATATGTAAATATCTAAGATAAAAATTAATTAATTAATTAGTAAATTTTGCTTTAATTTAGCGATCTAAAATCATGGGGCAAATAGTTGGAATTGATTTAGGTACTACTAACTCTGTTGTCGGAGTTATAGAAGCTGGTCGTCCAATTGTTATTGCAAATTCTGAGGGTTGTAGAACTACGCCTTCAATAGTTGGATTTACAAAAGACAAGGAAATAGTAATAGGTGACCAAGCGAGAAGACAACTTGTACTAAATCCTAAGAATACCTTTTATAACCTAAAAAGGTTTATTGGTAGTGACTGGGATGAATTAGATGAGAATAGTATTTCTGTTCCTTATAATTTAAAAGCAAATACCAATGGAAACGTTAGGGTTCTTAGTCCAAATACAGAAAGAGAATATGCACCTGAAGAATTAGTGAGCTCATTGATTAGAAAATTAATTAATGATGCTGAAACATATCTTGGAGATACTGTTGATTCTGCAGTTATTACAGTCCCTGCCTACTTTAATGAATCTCAAAGGCAAGCTACAAAGGATTCCGCAATATTAGCTGGTATTAAAGTAGATAGAATTTTAAATGAACCTACTGCTGCTGCTCTAGCTTATGGTTTTGAAAAAAGTTCTTCTAATAATGTTTTGGTTTTTGATTTAGGAGGTGGAACATTTGATGTTTCATTATTGAAAATTTCTAATGGTATATTTGATGTTAAAGCCACTTGTGGTGATACACAGCTAGGAGGAAACAATTTTGATTCAAAAATAGTTGATTGGCTTTCAGAAAAATTTCTAGCTAAATATGATATAGATCTAAGAAGAGATAGACAAGCTTTACAGAGATTAACTGAAGCTGCTGAAAAAGCTAAATGTGAATTGTCAGGATTGCAAAAAACAAAAATATCTTTACCATTTATCACAACAAATAAAGATGGGCCGTTACATATTGAAGAAACGTTAGATAGAAAAATATTTGAATCATTATCACAAGATTTATTGGATAGATTATTAGAGCCAGTGCAAATAGCTTTAGATGATTCTGGATGGAACGCAGAGGATATTGACGAGGTAGTTCTTGTAGGTGGTAGCACAAGAATCCCAATGGTTCAACAATTAGTAAAGACTCTTGTTCCAAATGATCCTTGTCAATCTGTTAATCCTGACGAAGTCGTAGCAGTTGGAGCTGCGATACAATCTGGAATTATAAGTGGTGATTTACAAGATTTACTTCTAAATGACGTTACTCCCTTATCTTTAGGTTTAGAAACCATTGGTGGTCTAATGAAGGTACTCATTCCTCGTAATACACCAATACCAGTAAGACAATCTGATGTTTTTAGTACGTCAGAGGCTAATCAATCATCAGTGGTTGTTCAAGTAAGACAGGGAGAAAGACCTTTAGCTTCTGAAAATAAATCACTTGGTAAATTTAGACTATCAGGAATACCTCCAGCTCCAAGAGGAATACCTCAAGTCCAAGTAGCATTTGATATTGATGCCAACGGTCTTTTAGAAGTAAGTGCAACTGATAGAACAACAGGAAGAAAGCAAACAGTTACAATTTCTGGAGGTTCTAATTTAAATGAACAAGAGATAAATTCGATAATTGAAGAAGCCAAAACAAAAGCCAATGAAGACAGGAAGAAAAGATCTGTAATTGATAGAAAAAATAGTGCTTTAACTCTTATTGCGCAAGCTGAAAGAAGACTGAGGGATGCTTCATTAGAATTTGGACCTTATGGCGCCGAAAGGCAACAACGAGCTGTTGAATTAGCCATTCAAGATGTCGAAGAGTATATAGATGACGATAATCCTCAAGAATTAGAAATTTCAGTTAGTGCTCTGCAAGAAGCATTATTTGGCTTAAACAGAAAATTTGCGGCAGAAAAGAAAACTGATAATAATCCTTTACAGAGCATTAAAAATACATTTGGATCATTAAAGGATGAACTTTTTTCAGATGATTATTGGGACGATGATCCTTGGGATAATCAAATGAATAGAAATTATAGAAATTCGAGGTATGGTAATTCTAGGGACGATGATCCATGGGACAATGACTACTTCCTCTAAAAAAGACTACTTGTCGATTTTGGGTTTATCCCCTGATTTCGATCATAAAGAACTTAAAAAGGCCTTTCGAAGAGAAGCAAGAAAATGGCATCCAGATTTAAATAAAAATGATATTAATGCAGAAGAAAGATTTAAATTAATTAACGAAGCATACGAGTATCTACGTGACCCTAATGTAAGGAAAAATAGTACGGATGAAAATATCAAAGATGATATCGATAATAATTTCAAGTCAGGGTTTCCTGATTTTCAAGATTATCTTGATTCATTATTTGGATATGAATACTCAGCAAAGAATTACGAGGAAAATGATGATGAACCATTTGATGATGAATCGATAAATACAAATAATGAAGTATTTAACAATTATCAATACCCAACAACCTCTCCAGAAGAGCCACCTCCAGTTAAACTTCACCAAGATATTGAAACAGTTATTGAATTAACCCCTGATGAGGCTCTAAATGGAACATCAATTTTAATAGAGCTAGAGGATGAAACTGTAGTAGAAGTTGATACTCCCCCTTTCGCTGGAGATGGATGGCGATTAAGACTTGAAAATATAGCAAGAGGAGGAAAAGATCATTATCTTCAGTTAAAAGTTCAAACAGAAAGTGGTCTAAGGATTGATGGTTTAAGAGTTATTTATAAATTAGAGCTATTTCCTCATGATGCTCTTCTTGGTTGTGCAGTAGAGGTCCCAACCCTTGATGGTAATGTCACACTTCAAGTTCCACCAAAATCATCTACTGGAAGAATGTTACGCCTTAAAGGTAGAGGTCTAACTTTCGATGACAATGTTGGTGATCAATATGTTGAAATACTGGTAGTGATACCGGCTGATATTAATGATGAAGAAATTGCTTTATATACAAGATTACAAGAATTATCACTTTCTGATTCTTAATCAAATATTATATATTTAGAAAAGTTTATGCTTATGAACGTATTTGTTCTTTTATATAATTCAGGAACAGATAAAGAAGGGATTCATTCAATAGAACTTAAAGGAAGAACGATTGTTCTTATGTTTGAAGATAAGGACGATGCAACAAGGTATTGTGGCCTACTTGAAGCTCAAGATTTTCCTTTACCAACAGTTGAAATGATCGACATAGAAGAAATAAATGATTTCTGCAATAAATTAGATTATGAATGTAAATTAGTAGAAAAAAATTTCGTACCTAAAACAGCTGAAGATAGATTACTAATATCTCCACCCCAGAAAAACCTAGAAGTTGAAAATTGGGAGGAAGACAAAAATAGCGACAAAGATAACATTGATATAAATACCATTAAGGAAAACCTTGAAAAGTTACTTTAGCTATTAAAATACTAATTAATTAGAAAAAAATAAAACATGACAACTGCATTATTTGAAACAGAAGTTGGAAACATTAATATTGAATTTTTCTCCGAAGACGCACCTAATACAGTTAAAAACTTTACGAATTTGATTAGTAATGGTTTTTATGATGGTTTAGCATTTCATAGAGTTATTCCTGGCTTTATGGCTCAAGGTGGATGTCCTAATACTCGTAACGGAGCATCTGGCATGCCTGGAACCGGAGGTCCTGGATATAATATTAAATGTGAAATTAATTCCAATAAACATTTAAAAGGATCACTTTCTATGGCTCATGCAGGAAAGGATACAGGGGGTAGCCAGTTCTTCATAGTTTATGAACCTCAGCCCCATTTAGATGGAGTTCATACTGTTTTTGGTAAGACTGATGATATGGATGTAGTTCTAAAGCTTACTAATGGTTCAAAAATCCTAAAAGCAACTTTAAAATAGTAATTTAGCCTTCAAAAACAATACTAAATGTCTCTTTATCTAGATTAAATTTTCTTGTAGATGAATATAAGATTTCATTATTAATTGTAAATTTAGTATTGATTAATTTGATGCTACTTTTTGGGTGTAATGCCTGTTCTATGTTTCTGGAAACAATAATTCCAATCTTTGTACTATTTTCATAATTAGATAAAAACTGAATAAATAATTCTATATTTTTTATTTCTTCATCAGTAATGTTGGAATCAGATCTATTCTGATCATGCAAAATTCGCCAAACTAATTTTGGTCGATTCCAAAAAGCCAATAATCTTGGAGTACTTTCAAGTTTAATATTAATGTTCTTATTACTACAAAATTTAATAACGTTATTTTTTATTGGAACTAGATCAATAGATTTATATTTTCCGTCAAGAAAGATTGATATAAATGGATCGATATTCCTGGAATTAGTATTATCTTCATCAATCATATGGCCTAACTTCGTTTTTTTTACACTCAAATATTCTGCATTATTATCATTTGGACAAATCACTAATGGAACTCTCTCCATAACCTCTATTCCATAACCACCTAAGCCAGCAATCTTTCTGGGGTTGTTTGTAAGTAATTTTAGTTTTTTTATCCCAAGATCGGTTAATATCTGTGCTCCAACTCCATAATTTCTTAGATCCGCTGGAAAACCTAATTTTTCATTAGCTTCTACAGTGTCTAATCCACCATCCTGTAAACTATAAGCTTTTAATTTATTAATAAGACCTATACCTCTACCTTCTTGTCTCAAGTAAACAACAACTCCTTCTTCCTCCCTTTCTATCCTTGATAATGCAGCCTCTAACTGAGGTCTACAATCACATCGTAATGATCCAAAAGCATCGCCAGTTAAGCACTCTGAATGCATTCTAACTAGTACAGGTTCTCTTAATTTGGATGATTTTTGTTTAACTAATGCAATGTGCTCTGAACCATCAAGTTCATTAACATATCCATAAGCTTTGAAATTACCAAAAATACTTGGAAGTACAGCATCAGATTTTCTAAATACAAATCTCTCAGTTTGAAAACGATAACTAATTAAATCAGCTATGGAAATTAATTTCATTCCCCACTGTTTTGCATACTCTTTAAGTTGTGGAAGTCTTGACATAGAACCATCAGGATTTTGTATTTCGCAAATCACACCAGCCGGATAAAGGCCTGACATTGCAGCAATATCTACTGCTGCTTCAGTATGGCCTGCCCTTTTTAAAACTCCTCCTTTTTTAGCTCTTAATGGAAAAATATGTCCTGGCCTCCTTAAATCTTCAGGTTTTGTATTTGGGTTTATAGCAACTTGAATTGTCTTTGCCCTGTCTTCAGCTGAAATTCCAGTAGAAACGTTATTCTCAGGTCCAGCATCAATTGATATCGTAAAAGCTGTTTGATTTTCATCTGTATTTCTGTCTACCATTAATGGTAAATCTAAAGAGTCGAGTTTTTCACCTTGCATCGCTAGGCATATAAGACCTCGTCCCTCAGTAGCCATAAAATTAATTTGCTGAGGAGTAGCAAACTGAGCCGCACAAATTAAATCTCCTTCATTTTCTCTTCGTTCATCATCTACAACAATTATGCATTCACCATTCCTTATCGCTGCCAAGGCGTCGCTGATAGGATCAAATTCAATTTTAAAAGACTCATTTATATCCAAAATTGTTCCATTATTTGATTTGGGACTTGTTTCTTTCATTATTCCTATCAATATAGAAAAATAGTGTTTTAGTTACCTTAAATTCAACACTTTATAATCCTATCTCAAAGTCTGCCAATTCAAAGAAATGAATGTTGCAATAGTAGGTGCTACTGGGTACGGCGGTATTCAAGCGGTAAATCTTTTAAAGAAAAATAAAAACTACAAAATTTCATTTCTAGGAGGTAATAAAACATCTGGATTAAAGTGGAATGATAATTTCCCTTTTATTTATCTAGATAATGATCCTTATATAGAAGAAATTTCAGTTGATAATATTTCAAAAAATGCAGATGTTGCTTTGCTTTGCTTACCAAATGGACTTTCTTCAATATTGACAAGGAAATTATTAGATAGAGGACTTAAAGTTATTGATTTATCTGCTGATTATAGATATAAGTCTTTAGATGAATGGAAAAAAGTATATACCAAAGAAGATGCTATTTATAAAAGGAATGATGATGATTTATGTAAGGAAGCGGTCTACGGTCTTCCTGAAATAAATAAAGAAGCCATTTCAAAAGGAAGATTAATTGCATGTCCAGGATGTTATCCAACATCTGCTCTTATTCCACTAGCTCCTTATCTAGCTCAAGGAATTATCGAAAATGAAGGCATAGTAATTGATTCTAAAAGCGGAACCTCTGGAGGTGGTCGAGAGCCAAACCAAAAGCTTCTCTTGTCAGAATGTGGAGAAGGGCTTTCAGCATATGGATTGATAAACCATAGACATACCTCAGAAATCGAGCAAGTGGCATCTTTAATTTCTGGAAATAAAATTGAACTGCTTTTTACTCCTCATTTGGTTCCAATCGCAAGGGGTATGCATTCGACTATATATGGGAGATTAAGAGATCCAGGATTAACTTCTGATGATTGCAGAATTCTTTTGGATAATTATTATAGAAATTTCAAAAATATACAAGTCTTACCTGTAGATACATTCCCATCAACAAAATGGGTGAAAAACACAAATAAAATTTTTCTTTCTGTTAAAGTCGATAATCGTAATGGAAGGATTATTATTTTATCTGTAATTGATAATTTATTAAAAGGACAGACTGGGCAAGCAATTCAAAATTTAAATATTATGAGTGGATTTTCAATGGATGATGGTCTTGAATTAATTATTAATTTTCCGTAAAATTACTTCTTATCAAAAAACCAGCATGAGAAATTGAGTGAGGTAAAATTAGATGCTCAAGAACATGTATTCTCTTGGCAAGTTTATCAATATCATCATCATCTCTAATTGACAATGCAGCTTGCATTATCAAAGAACCACTATCTACCTCCTCTTCAACAAAATGTACAGAACAACCAGTTATTTTTGAACCATTTAATATAGAGTCCTTTATCGCAGAACTACCTTTATATGCTGGAAGTAATGAAGGGTGAATATTTATTATCTTATTCTTAAATTTATTAATAAAAAATGGAGTAACAATCTTCATCCAGCCTGCCATCACCACAAGTTCAACATCGTAATGAATTAAAGTATTTACAATTTCTAATTCAAATGCCTCTTTTTGCAGAAAGTCTTTGCTTCTTATAATTTTGTGAGGTATATTTTTACTTTCAGCTCTCTTTATACAACCTGCATCATCTTTGTTAGTTATTAGAATTTTTATATCTATATCTAATTCTCCTTTTTCTGATAGATTAATTAATTCCTGAAAATTTGTTCCTTCACCAGAAGCAAGTACACCTATTTTTAATTTTGGAGAAAATCTTCTAAATTCAGATAACTCCGGTGAAATTATGTAATTAAATGATCTATCCAAATTTTTTTATTTTATCTAATGATAAATTCATATGAAATAAAAAAAAACCTCAATTTTAATTGTTTATATTCAAAAACATATTTATTTGAAGATAATAATTTAAACAAATTTAAATGATTCAAATCTATGTACTATTCGTATAGATATAATTAAATAATAAATAAAAGAAACAAATATATAAAATGAATGGAGATTTAAACTCTTGGGATAAATTTTGTAATTATCTTTGGTTTGATAAAAAATTAAATGTTTGGTTAGACATAAGCAAAATTAATTTCACAAGTAAAGAGATAAAAAATTTAGAAGATAAATTTATAGATGTATTTTCTTCAATAAAAGAATTAGAAAATGGTGCAATCTCAAATATTGATGAAAATAGACAAGTTGGACATTATTGGCTTAGAAATCCATCAATTTCACCCTCTTCAAAAATTGGAGAAGAGATTAGTGCCGATATTAATGCAATCTCTGAATTTGGAAAACAAGTTTTAAATGGAGATATTAAGAATAAGAACAATCAGCAGTATACTGATGTTCTATGGATAGGAATTGGTGGAAGTGGATTAGGTCCATTACTTATTACAGAGTCCCTGCAAAAGTGTTCTAGAGGCTTAAATTTTTCTTATATCGATAATGTTGATCCTTTTTTAATTAGCGAAAAGTTAGAAGAGTTATCTGAAAAATTATCAACAACATTATTTGTAGTAGTAAGCAAATCAGGTGGCACGCCTGAACCTAGAATTGCTATGGAAATTATTAAAAGTCACTGCGAAAACAATTCTCTTGAATGGAATTCTAATGCTATAGCTATAACTATGAAAGATAGTAAGTTATTTAAAAAAGCCACTTCTGAAAAATGGTTAAAAATATTCAATTTACAAGATTGGGTTGGAGGAAGAACTAGTATTACAAGCTCTGTGGGATTACTTCCATTAGCTCTTATTAATGAAAACATATCTGAATTTATTAGAGGTGCATCATTAATGGATGAAGCCACACGTATAAGTGATTTTAAAAATAATCCAGCAGCACTATTATCATCCGCATGGTATTTAACTGGCGATGGAGTTGGAAAGAGAGATATGGTCGTATTACCTTATAGAGATAGGTTACAGGTATTTAGTAAATATCTCCAGCAATTAGTAATGGAATCATTAGGAAAGAAATTTAATAGGAATGGTGAGGTAGTTAATCAAGGTATTTCCGTTTTTGGTAATAAAGGATCTACAGATCAACATGCTTATGTTCAACAACTGAGAGATGGTATTGATAATTTCTTTTGTATTTTTATTGAATTATTAGATTCTCCATCTACTAATATTTTTGATGAGAAAGAGAATCCTAAAGAATATCTTTCTGGTTTTTTGCAAGGAACCAGATCAGCACTCTCTAGTGAAAACAGACAAAGTATCACTATTACGCTAGAAAAGTTAAATTGCTTTTCACTAGGTGCCTTAATCGCTTTATTTGAGAGGGCTGTATCCTTCTACGCTGAATTGGTAAATATAAATGCATATGATCAACCTGGAGTTGAAGCTGGAAAGAAAGCAGCCGCTAATATTATTGAGTATCAACAAAAAGTAAGTAATATATTAGATAAAGGTGGGGAATATTCTATAAATGACATAACATCATTATTTGATAATTCAGTTAGTGAACCTATATTTTTTATTCTCCGTGAAATGTGTTTCGGTAATGATAATTATTTAGTTAAGGGCGATTGGTCAAATCCAAATTCATTAGTTATTCAAAAAATCAATTCTTAAATAACAATATTCATAATTTTTCCTTTAACAATAATTATTTTTCTTATTTCCTTATCTTGAGTCCATTTTAATATGTTAGGTCTTTTAAGAGTTAATTCTTTAATTTGATCTTCACTCATATCATTATTAATATTTACTTTGTCTCTAACTTTTCCATTCACTTGTATTACTAGTTCATATGAATCTTCCTTTAGTGCTTCTGCATTAAACGAAGGCCAGTGTTCTAAATGCACAGATTTTTTAAAGCCTATAAGATGCCATATTTCTTCTGCAATATGAGGTGCAAATGGAGCCAACAAAATACAAAATGTTTTTAAAGCATCAATTTTTAAATTATTGTTTACGTCATTAATGGAATTTGATAATGAATTATAAAACTTCATTAGTTCTGAAATCGCAGTATTAAATTGGTTATTTAATATGTCATTTGATATTTCTTTTATTGCTATATTCATTGACTTTGTTAAACTTTTTTCTTTATCTGGATAGGAATTAGATTTACTATTTATATCTTTTGCACAATTTATATAAAGCTTCCAAATCCTGCTTAAAAATCTAAATTGTCCTTCAACATCTGTATCTCCCCATTCCAAATCTTTTTCTGGTGGTGCTTTGAATAATATAAACATTCTTGCTGTGTCTGCTCCATATTTTTTAATTACTGATTCAGGGTCTATTCCATTATATTTTGACTTCGACATCTTTTCGAAAAGAACTTCGAGTTTGGTATTGTCAATTGGATCTGTAGGATTTGATAAGTCAGTAATATCGGAAGGAGAAACATATTTACCCGTTTTATTGTTTTTATAGGCTGCGGCCTGAACCATTCCTTGCGTTAATAGTTTTTTAAATGGTTCATCAATTTCAAATAGGTCATTATCCCGCAAAGCCTTAGTGAAAAATCTTGCATATAACAAATGCAATATTGCATGCTCTACTCCTCCAACATATTGATCTACAGGTAACCACTTATTAATTTCAATCTTTTCAAATGGCTTGTTTGAGCATTTTGAAGATGGATATCTTAAAAAATACCATGATGAACACATAAAAGTGTCCATAGTATCAGTTTCTTTTTTTGCCGCTATTCCACATTTTGGACATGTTGTATTTATCCAATTATTATTATCACCTAAAGCATTAATTTTGTTAGCTGATATATCTATATCTTTTGGTAATGCAACAGGTAATTCCGATTGGTTTAAAGGAACAGATCCACATTTTTTGCAATTAACGATAGGAATCGGACATCCCCAATATCTTTGTCTAGATATTAACCAATCTCTTAAACGATATTGAATCTTATTTTTGGCCCATCCATTATTTACGCCCTCCTCTGAAATTTTTAATTTAGCAATAGTATTTGATATACCATTGTATTGATTTGAATTAATAAGATATCCATTATCCACATAAGCTTCATCAAGCTCTTTAGTCTGTTGACTTTTATCCTTTATTATTACCTGTTTAATATCAATATTATTTTTCTTAGCAAATTCAAAATCTCTTAGATCATGAGCAGGCACACCCATAACAGCGCCTGTACCGTATTCATCGAGAACATAACTTGCCACCCAAATAGGAATATGTTCAGAATTAACTGGATTTATTCCTATTAAGGTAGTTTTTATTCCAATTTTTTCAAGTTCATTATTTTTATTATTTTTCAAATATTGTTTAAGATTTTCTATATCTTGTATGGTTTCTTGATCAGAAATATTTTTAATTAATGAATGATTAACAGAAATTGCTAAATATGTAACTCCAAATAATGTATCTGGCCTTGTTGTAAATACAGTTATTTTGTTTTCTGTATTGGTATTGATATTGAAATTAATATTTGTACCAATTGACTTTCCAATCCAATTATCTTGCATTATTTTCACTCTTTCTGGCCAGTTATCTAATTTTTCTAAATCGTTCAATAACTCATCCGCATAATTAGTAATCCTTAAAAACCATTGCTTTAATAATTTTTTTTCAACTAGTGCACCAGATCTCCAAGATTTACCCTCTGAGTCAACTTGTTCATTCGCTAAAACTGTATTATCTATAGGATCCCAATTAACTTCTGATTCCTTTTGATATACAAGACCTGCCTTGTATAACTCTAAAAATAGATATTGTGTCCAAACATAGTAATTTTCATCACAAGTTGCAAATTCTCTATCCCAATCAACTGATAGTCCCAAAAGCTTTAATTGTGACTTCATATGAGATATATTTTGTTTAGTCCAGATACTTGGACTAATTCCTCTTTCAATCGCTGCATTCTCAGCAGGCAGACCAAAAGCGTCCCAACCCATTGGATGTAAAACAGATTTGCCCTTAAACCTTTGGAACCGAGCTATTAAGTCTGTAATAACATAATTCCTAACATGTCCCATATGGAGATTACCTGAAGGGTAGGGAAACATTGATAAGGCATAAAATTTATCGCAATTCTCAGTTAATTCATCGGTTTTGTATAAATTGTTTTCTGTCCATATTGACTGCCATTTTTTTTCAATTTCAGATGGATTATATAAATTGGTATCAGTCTCATATTGTTTATCGGGAGAAATCACTTAATTTTTATTTGTTAAATTATTATTTTAATATCCATTGTATAAAATAGAAATAGATTGTTAAAAGGAATAAATTATAATTAAAATTTAAAATATATTATCTACAAATGAAAAATATAGCTTTTGAAAAATATCAAGGTAACGGAAATGATTTTGTAGTAATTGATTCTAGAGGAAATGATTTATATAAAAATTACAAGACAAATAAAATATTTGATATAAAACAAATTTGCAATAGGCAATTTGGTATAGGAGCAGATGGTGTGATTTTTATAGAAGAACCTAATGAAGATAATTATGCAAAAATGATAATCTTTAATTCTGACGGTTCTGAAGCACAAATGTGTGGAAACGGAATTAGGTGTTTAGTTGAGTATCTCCATGTAAATGATTCAATGAATAATAAAAATATAGAATATAAAATTGAGACTAAAGCAGGTTTAAAAATTGCAAAATATATAAAGGATGAAATTACAGTAAAAATGGGAGTTCCAATTTTAGAAAGTCAAAATATTCCAACAACAATAGAAAAAAAAATCAATTCAATTCCTTCACACGAATTTATTGAGAAAAATTTTAATAATATAGGTTATGCCGTAGGGATGGGAAATCCTCATTTAATATTCTTTGTAAAAGACATAGGATCAATTGTTCTTTCCAGACTTGGTCCTATATTTGAAAAAAATGAATTATTTCCTGAAAAAACTAATGTGCATTTTTGTCAAATCTTAAATAGAGGTAATATCAAAGTAAAAGTATGGGAAAGGGGAGCAGGACCAACACTAGCCTGTGGAACAGGTGCCTGTGCTATCCATGTAGCAGCTTATAAATTAGGCCTCTGTAATTCACAAACCATAGTAACTTTACCAGGGGGTAATCTCAAGATTGATTGGTCAAATGACGATTGTGAAGTCATGATGACCGGTAATGCAAAAAAGGTTTTCTCAGGATCAATATTAGTAAATTAATGGAAAATAAATTTATCTATTTAGATAATGCATCCACAACTCCATTATCTGAGAATGTTTTAAATATAATTAATTCAACTTATAGGAATTATTGGCATAACCCTTCATCTACATATGAGCTAGGGATAAAATGTTCTACATATCTTGAAAAAATTAGATCTAAAATTGCTTATATATTTGAAGCAGATCCAGAGGATATAATTTTTACATCTGGTTCTTCGGAATCAACAAATATTGTATTTAATAATATTTATGAAAACTTTAAAAATGGTAGAGTTGTAATTTCAAATATTGAACATCAGGCAACAAATATTTGTGCTAATAAACTAAGAAAACAAAATTGGGATATTTACGAATGGAAGGTAAATAATGATGGAATTTTAGATATTGCTAATATCGATAAAATTTTAACCAATGATACTAAGCTTGTATCAATTATTTGGGGACAAAGTGAAATTGGAACAATACAACCTGTTCAATTTATAGGTTCCAAATGTGAAGAATTAAATTTAATGCTACATATAGATGGAACTCAAATATTAAGTAATGGAATATTCAGTTGGAAAGATCTTAAATGTGATTTTTTAAGTTTATCTGCTCATAAATTTGGAGGTCCAAAAGGTATCGGTATACTTTTAACCAAAAAAAAGTTTAGACAAATTTTAAAAAATAAAGATATTTCACTTACTCAGGAATTTTCAATTAGACAAGGCACACAAGCTTTGCCATTAATAGCAGGAATGTATGAATCATTAAAGAACATTAAAGGAAAAATAAAAATATATGATTACATAACTGAATTTCCTTCTAATGATATTAATAAACTTAAAAATTATTTTTTTCAAAAAATTAATGATAATAATCATATAAAGATTACGGGAAGTATTAACCATAGGCTTCCCAATCATATTTCATTTCTATTATTAAATAAACATTTTAAGCCTATAAGGGCATATAAGATTGTTAATTTCATGTCAAAAAATAGAATAGCAATAAGTAGTGGAAGTGCTTGTTCAAGCTCATCTGGGAAACCTAGCTCAATACTTAAAAATATTGGTTTAAAAGATGATGAACTATATTCAAATATTCGTGTTAGTTTAGGTTCAATAAACAATAAGTCAGAAATAGATAAATTTTTAGAACTTATTCAAATATGTATTGACAAATTTTAATGGAAAAAAATTACAGACTACCTAAAGATTTAAATGAATCTCTTAAGAACATGGAGGATGCAATTATTTCAAGTTTATTAGATTCAAATAAAAGATTTACTATAGAATTTAATTTTGAAGGGTTGAAGTTTAACAAAATTGGAATAACTATATACAAGATATTATCTAAAGATAATGATGTATTCATAACATTTGCTGATCAAGGTGCTGTTGCTTTGGCTCAAAGGGACTATCCAAATATCAAAGATAAAATCTTTACTTTTAAATCATTTAATGAGTCAAATAATATAAACAATATTGATAGTGTAATGATATCGATACTACCTCAGCCATATGATTTCGATTCATTTGAACCAATGTCTGATAATTATCAAGGAACGCATTATTCATTAAATCCAAAATTTGAAGATGCAAATATTGGTATAGGAAGTGTTATCAGAGAGCGACGTAAAAACTTTGTCAAAACTTGGAAAAATATTTATTTTCTTCAGCCTTTAAATAAAGCTGCTCTTATGCATATTTATCCAAATAATTGGTTGCTTTTTAAAGAAGAAAACAAAAAATATTTTTTTAAAAAAGAATTTGAAATTAAACCGGACAACGAATCTATTTTTATAAATTTATAGGTTGAATGTGATAAAAAAAATTTATTCATGTTTATTTATTGTTCTTGTATTAGGAACATCACCTATCCTAATAAGATATTTGCTAGTAAATCAAAAGATAACTATTTTAAATAGTATTTATTTTAATTTCCCTGGATTAATTACTAAAAATAAAAAATGTCCTACTTATGATGCTTTATTGAATAAAACGCTTGATGACTCATTTAGTGTATCGATTATTAATAATAAAGGCGAAATAATAAGTTCCTATAATGATGAAGTTCCAAGGTTGCCGGCATCAAATCAAAAATTATTCTCATCAGCTTATGTTCTAAGTAAATATAAATTAAATAATAATTTAAATACTTCCTTATTAAAAAAAAATAAAAACAATTATTATTTGCTCGGTCAAGGTGATCCAGATCTAAATTATGATCACATAATCGAACTAGTTTCAAATGTTAAAGAAAATAAAATTATTAACTTTAATATTGTAGAAATTCATTCAAAATTATATTGGCCAAATGGATGGACAAATACTGATAAACTTTACGAATATGGCTCTCCAATTACATCTCTTGCTATAGAAAGTAATCACAATAAATATGAAGATATTTATGCTTTAAAAAATTTTATTGAAAACTATTTAAAAAATAAATTTCCAAATTCAAAAGTAAATATAAATTTTTTTGATTCACAAAAGACATCTTATTTAAAAGATAGTACAGCGATAAATATAATATCTTCAACTCCAATTCTTTCCTTATTGACTTTAACAAATTCTGAAAGCCATAATTTTACAGCTGAATCTCTCTTTAAAAATGCCTCAAATACATGGAACGATAATAACTATATAAAATTGAAAAAATGGCTTAAAAATAAAGGGCTCCCTGTAACTAATACATACTTTGCAGATGCTAGTGGATTGTCTAGAAATAATAAAATTACAACTAAGTTAGTTGTATTATTTTTAGATAAAATGAGATATTCTAATGATTTTAAAGCTTATCAATCTTCACTTGCAATTATGGGAATGAGAGGAACTTTAGCTAAAAGATTTGTAAATAGTGAATTATCTGGCAAGTTTTTTGGAAAAACTGGGACTCTTTCAAATGTATTTGCATTATCTGGCTTTTTGTATAAAAATGAAAAGCCAATAATTGTAAGCATTATCCAAAATTCTAATAATATTGATAAAGAAAAAGCGTTTAAATTATTACGTGATGTTTATTACTTGAAATCTTGCTAATAAAAATATTATTTAAAATATTCTTTTAAATCCCTTTCAACAGAGGGGGGTACCATGTGATTAATTTCACCACCAAATTTTGCAACTTCTTTTACTAAAGAACTACTAAGAAAACTATAATTTGTATTTGTCGATAGAAATATAGTTTCAATATCATTATTAAGAGATTTATTTGTATGAGAAATCTGAAGTTCATACTCAAAATCACTCATTGCTCTTAAACCTCTAAGAATAAGATTAGCTTTTAGATCATTTGCACAATCAACAGTGAGTCCAGAATAAGAAATAACTTCAATATTAGATAAATGAGATAGAGAATTTTTAATTTGAATTATTCTTCTTTGAAGATTAAATGTTGGTGTTTTAGAAGTATTTTCTAAAACGGCAACAACTAGATTGCCAAATATTTTTTCAGCCCTTTCTATTAAATCAAGATGCCCGTAAGTTAAAGGATCAAATGTACCTGGATAAAGAATTTTCATGAATTTATTATGATCGAAGAAGAAATTTAGTTAAAATAAGAGAATTAGATAAATCAATTATGACATTAAATCTAGAAGCAAAAAAAATCTTATTAAGAAAAATACCTCACGGATTATTTATTTGTGGTGTTAGAGACGAGGATAAAAATGAAGTGAATGGATTTACTGCAAGTTGGGTGACTCAAGGTTCCTTCAACCCCCCATTAGTTGTAATGGCAGTTAGAGCAGAGGGTTCTAGTCATGAAATAATAAATTCTACCAATAAGTTTTCATTAAATGTGCTCAAAAGTGATCAAAAGGATCTAGCAGCTGTTTTCTTTAAACCCCAAAAAGCATTAGGAGGTAGATTTGAATCTGTTGAATTTAATTTAGGTGAGCTTGGATTGCCTATATTGGTAGATAGTGTGGGTGGAGTTGAATGTAATGTTGTTGGAAGTGTAATTCATGGAGACCATACAGTTTTTGTAGGAGAGGTTAAATTTGCTTATTTGAATAACGATGTTGACTCACTAAATTTATCTTCAACTGGCTGGAATTATGGAGGTTAATTACTATAAATGAGTAATTCCTCCATCGATACAATAGATAACAAATATAATTTTAAAATTGAATATAAATTAATTAACAATAAGGAGTTATTAAAATCAAGATTATCCGAAATTCCAAAGTCGTCTGGTTGTTATCTTTTTAAAGATATTGATAATAATTTACTTTATATTGGTAAATCTAAAAAACTTCGCAGTAGAGTAAGTAGTTATTTCAATAATTATTCAGATTTGACTCCTCGATTAAGTTTGATGGTTCGTCAAATTACTGAAATAGAAATTATAGTCACAGATAGCGAATATGAAGCATTAAACTTAGAGTCAAATTTAATTAAAACAAACAAACCATACTTTAATATTCTTTTAAAAGATGATAAGAAATATCCATATCTTTGCATAACTTGGAGTGAAAAATATCCTCGAATATTTATTACAAGAAGAAGAAGAAATAGAAATAATTTAGATAGATATTATGGACCTTATGTTGATGTAGGATTATTAAGGAGAACATTATTTACGATAAAAAAAATATTTCCACTTAGACAAAGACCAAGACCAGTCTATAAAGATAGAACTTGTTTAAATTATTCAATAGGAAGATGTCCAGGAGTTTGCCAAGAAGTTATATCATCTGAAGATTATAAAAAAATAATGAAACAAGTATCTATGATATTTCAGGGAAGAAATGATGACTTAGAAATATTTTTACAAAAAAAGATGTTGCAATTTTCAAATGATTTAGATTTTGAGAATGCAGCAAAAATAAGGGACCAAATTTCAGGTTTAAAATTATTAACTGAATCACAAAAAATATCAATACCAGATTCTTCAATTAATAGAGATATTTTTGGAATAGTTTCAGAAAAAAATATAGCTAGTATACAAATTTTCCAAATGAGATCTGGTAAGCTCATTGGGAGAATTGGATATAGTCAAAAATTAAATAATGAAGATGAAAAACTTATTCTTCAAAAAGTATTAGAAGAGCATTATATGAATGTAGAAGCCGTAGAAATACCATCAGAAATTCTTATTCAATATAATCTTCCAAAACAAGAAACCATAGAGGATTGGTTAACGGAGCTAAGAAAAAAAAGAGTAAAAATCTTAATCCCAAAAAGAAATAAAAAACATGAAACTGTAGAGATGGTTTTAAAAAATTCAAAATTGGAATTAGATAGAATATTAAATGGGATACAAGATAATGAATCATCAATTGAGGATCTTGCCCAAATACTTGAATTAAGCGAACAACCTAAAAGAATTGAAGGTTATGATATAAGCCATATTCAAGGTAGTGACCCTGTAGCATCACAAGTCGTCTTTATTGATGGAGTTCCTTCTAAACAACATTATAGAAAATATAAAATTAATGATCCAAACGTTTTTGTAGGACATAGTGATGATTTTGCTTCCATATATGAAGTAATACATAGAAGGTTTAAAAAATGGTCAAGATTTAAAAAAAGCGGAGGGGATTTTTCAATAGTAAATGATAAAACGAATAGTAAATTAGAAAATGAACTTCTATCAGATTGGCCTGATTTAATAATGATTGACGGAGGTAAAGGGCAGTTAAATGCTGCTATTAAAGCATTAAAAGAATTAAATCTTGAGGAGGAAGTTACTATATGTTCATTGGCAAAAAAAAATGAAGAAATATTTATTCCTGGCTTTAAAAAGTCTCTTGATACAGATGAAAATCAAAAAGGAGTTCTTCTATTAAGAAGGGTAAGAGATGAAGCCCATAGATTTGCATTATCTTTTCATAGAGACAAAAGATCTAAGCGAATGAATAGATCTCAATTATCCCAAATCAGTGGATTAGGACCATCAAGAATAAGAGAATTACTTGAGCATTTTAAATCAATAGACGCGATAAGAATAGCTAGTAAAAAGGATTTATCAAAAGTTAAAGGCCTTGGAAAAAATTCAGTAAATGAAATATATGAGTATTTTCACGAGTTATAAATATTAATTAATTTTTGAAAAATAGATTTCTTGATATTGTTAAATATAACTATATTAAAATATATATTTATAAATTAATCTAGTAATTTGGCAGCTGAAACATATCTCTGGTTTAAATCACTTCACATTATTGGTGTAATCGTTTGGTTTGCGGGACTTTTTTATTTAGTAAGACTTTTTATATATCATGAAGAATCTAAAAATATGGATAATGAATTAAAAATTGCCTTTAATAAACAATACACCTTGATGGAAAAAAGGCTGGCGAATATAATCACAACTCCTGGGATGATATTAGCTTTAAGTATGGCTATATGCATGGTTATTATGCAACCAAGTTGGTTAAGTGAGAAGTGGTTGCAAATTAAAATTTCTTTTGTTTTAGGATTAGTAATTTATCATTCATATTGTTACAAAATAATGTATTCATTACAAAATGGTACTTCAGCGATTTCAGCAAAAAAACTGAGATTATTAAATGAATTGCCTACTTTATTATTATTTATAATTGTACTTTTAGTTGTTTTTAAAAATAATTTTCCAACTAGTGTTGCTACATGGAGTGTGGTTGGACTAATTATTTTCATGTTGGCTTCAATACAATTATATGCAAAGATTAGAAAGAAAAATGAGAATTCATTAAGTAATGAATAGGGAAGAATTAATAAAATTAACTTCCAATATTAATAAATATAGTTGCCCTAAAAATATTAATTTTCACTGTCATACAAAATTTAGTGATGGAAGTTTAGAACCTAATGAACTTTTAGAACAAGCTTATAAAAATAACTTGAAATTTTTATCAATAACCGATCATCATACAATTAAAGCTCATGAATACATAAAAAAAAATAATATACTCAAAAATTATCCTAAAGATTCATTTACATTAATTTCGGGAATAGAAATTAATTGTTTGATTCTAGGATGTTTAGTACATGTAATTGGATTGGGAATAGATATAAAAAGTAGATACCTAAATCCCTACATACTTGGAGAATCTCCAATAGGTAATGATTTAAATATTAAATCAGTTATTAAAGCAATAAATTTAGCTGGTGGTTTATCATTTCTTGCTCATCCTGCGAGGTATAGGATTCCCTTTTATAAATTAATTCCAGAAGCCAAAATTCAAGGAATTGATGGAATAGAGGTTTGGTACGATTATGAACTTAATGAAGTATGGAATCCTAGTCTATTTGTATGTTCAGAAATAGATAAATTAGCAGATAAATATTCAATGCTAAAAACATGCGGAACAGATAGTCATGGACTTTCACTATTAGGCAGATAATTCAGAATTCGTTTTTTTCAATTATTGATTCAGTATTAATAATTATTTTCTTTAAATTTTCAATGACATCAGAAGAACAATTATTCCACATTTTTCTATTGACAATTTCAAGAAATCTTTGCGCAATATCTCTTAATGCCCATGGATTATTCTCTAGAAAGAAATTCCTAAGATCCCGATCACATAACCATGATTTATAAACTTCCTCATAACACCAATCTGATACTACTTCAGTAGAAGCATCAAAAGCATATAAGTAATCTAGTGTCGCTGAAAATTCAAACGCTCCTTTATAACCATTATCCTTCATTCCATTTATCCATTTAGGGTTAAGTATTCTTGATATAACAACTTTATTAATTTCATCTTCTAATTTTGTAATTTTAGATAATCCAAATTTAGATAAATCACCATGATACATTTCAGGTAATTTACCGCTTATTTTTTTTACTGCTGAAGATAAACCACCCTGAAACTGATAATAGTCATCAGAATCTAAAATATCATGTTCCTTATTATCTTGGTTATGAACAACTAACTGTACATTTTTAAGGGCATTTACTAATGATTGTTTATTCTCTACAGGTTCAAGATTATCGCTATAAATCCACTTACTCCAATTAAGAAAAGATTCTCCAAAATCATCTATATTTTCCCAATTAGAATTTGATATTAATTCTTGTAGACCAGCTCCATATGAACCTGGAGCTGACCCAAATATACGATTCATTGGGTCACCATCCTTTAATGCTCTAGCAAGAGGGTTAAAATAATCATTCTCTTTAAGATTAGAAATAAGATTTATTGCTTTAGAAGTTAATTTAACTAACTGAGGAAATGCATCTCTAAACATTCCCGAAATCCTTAATGTAACATCAACTCTTGGCCTATCGAGAACAGATAAAGGAATGATTTCTAAGTCAACTACTCTTCTTGAGGGTCCATCCCAAATAGGTTTTAAGCCCAATAAATATAATATTTGACAAATGTCTTCTCCACCATTTCGCATGGTGGATGTCGCCCAAACAGATATTGCTATATTTTTTAAATCTTCTCCATTTTCTTGTTTATATAAATTAATTATCTGGGATGCAGATTTACAACCAACACTCCATGCTGATTCAGTTGGCAGACCTCTCGCATCAACTGAAAAGAAATTTTTACCCGTGGGTAAAGCCTCAGTTTTACCTCTGGTAGGGGCTCCAGATGGACCACTTTTTACATATTTACCATTTAATGAATTAATAAATGATAATTTTTCACTATATGAAGAATTAATGATTGGATTAAGGATCTCATTTTTTAATAATAAAAAATAACTATTATGTTTTTTATCATTAAAGAAATAGTCTATTATTTTCTGATTTTTATATTTGTTTAAATAATTTATATTGGTTTTCTTTTTATAAAAAAACGAATATATTATATATTTTGCTTGTTGTTCCAAAAACTCGATAGCCATTCTAAAATTTAATATTTTTTTGTTTGAAAACCTCATTAATATTTTTTTATCCTTTTCACTTACCTTTTGATCATATTTATTTGTCCAAGGATTCAAATCTAGTTTTAAATTTTTCGCTATATATTGAACAATACCAATTCGGTTGGCATTCGGTACTCTTGCAATACACAAGAATAAATTTATTTCATTAATATCATTCTGCCTATTGCCAAAAACATGCAAACCTGTTCTTATTTGAGATTCTTTAATTTTGCAAAGAAAGGAATCAATTTCTTCTATTTGATTATTTTTATTCATTAAAGTAATTTCACTAAAATCTTTTTTAATTAATTCAAAAATGGATTTTTCTATTATTTCAATACGATTAGAATTTAATAATTTTGCTTCAAAATATTCGTCTAAATAATTTTCTAATATTGAATATTTTCCATATAATTCTGACCTATCCAAAGGAGGAGTTAAATGATCAATAATTGTGGCAGCAGTTCTTCTTTTAGCTTGGGATCCTTCTCCAGGATCATTTACGATAAAGGGATATATATTGGGTATCGCTGGACAAATAATATTTGGAAAACATTTATTGCTGAGACCTATAGATTTGCCAGGTAACCATTCAACAGTCCCATGTTTGCCAATATGGCAAATAGCATTTGCATTAAAAACTTTTTCAATCCAAAAATATTGTGCTAAATATCTATGGGGAGGTGGAAGATCAGGAGAATGAATATCTTTATCAGTGTAAGTGTCATAACCTCGTTGAGGTTGAATCAATAATGTTATTTTTCCAAATCTAAGACCATTTATTGAGAAGCCTTCATTATCTAGATCGATCGCATCAGAAGGTTTACCCCAACGATTAACAATAATATTTTTTGGATCTAGTTCTAAATAATTCCAATATTGTAAATATTCACTAAGTGGTAAGTAATCTAGTGGTTTATTATTTTGAGATTCAATATCATTTGTTCTAGTTTTTATAAGCATTGACATTAATTCCGAAGAATCTTGAGGATAATTACAAGATCCAAGGTCATAACCTTCTTCTTTTAACCAATTAAGAATATTTACTATTGAAGATGGTGTATTTAGACCAACGCCATTACCTATTCTTCCATTCTTTACTGGATAATTACTTATTACTAAACAAATTCTTTTATCAAAATTATTAAGTTTTTGAAGTTTCACATAATTTGTTGCTAATTTTGAAATCCATTCAATCCCTATTTGATAAGCTTTGTAACTAGTTATTTCAGTGTAAAGTGAATTTTTTTTTGATATTATTTCTTTAAATCCAGAAGGACAGGTAGTAATAATTCTTCCATCAAATTCGGGAATAATTATTTGCATTAATAAATCAGATGAATTCATTCCAATTGATGAATTTATCCAATTTTTTTTTGATATACTAGAAGAAAGAAGCTGTAAAATTGGGATTTTAAGAGAAGTAAAAATATTTGTAGAATTTTCAATTAAATCATTATTTTTGATTTGAGATGAAGAAAATGAAGTTGTGGTAATTATTATTTTAATATTTTCTTTTTTAAAAATTTTTATTAATTTCTTTTGAATAATATGATCTTTTAGAGTTGAAATAAAAAATGTTTTTGGGGATAGACCACATTTTCTTAACTGTAAGTTAAGTTTTTCGTTTACTTCAATTTCATTAGCTAAAAAAAGCGATTTATAGGATATTATTCCTATCTTTTCGCCTTTTTCAATTTTCCAGTCATACAAATAAGGATCTGCATAAAAAGAAATCTTCAAAAACTCTTCAGGAATTAATGTTTCATCTGTTTTTAAATAATTTAAGCAATTAAGAAATTTTCTATAATTATCCAGTCCTCCAGATCTTAGTAATTTAGAAATATTTAATGCTACATCTTTATCTATACTACTTATTTCACATAAGGAAATTTCCTGATCAATGGTACCTGATAGGATTACTAACTTCCTTTTTTTATCAACTGCTTGCCAATTTAAAAGTTGTTCAATTCCATAGTTCCATGTACCTTTATCTCCAAATAATCTTAGTACGACAACTTTTGCATAATTAATAGTTTTAAATAGATAATTATCTACTTGAGCTGAGGAATTTAAATTAGAAATTTCTAAAGCTCTAATATTATTTTTTAATGAAGCAAATTCTTTTTCAAACAATAAGTTCGATAAAAGATTTAAATCAGCTTTGACGCTTGTTATAAAAATAAAATCTGCAACTGGTTGCTCGATTAAATCATCCTTATTCTTTTCATTTCCTGCTATATTTAATATCCTGTGCATTTTTATATATAAATAGGGTTTAGAATACGTAGGTAGGATAAAACAAGTTTACCTTAATTAAATAAATTGATATGCATGAATTTCTTCCATACGCCTGGTTCGAAGGTAAATGTATTCCGTTTAAAGAAGCAAAAATATCAATAGCTACTCATGCACTTCATTACGGTACTGCTGCATTTGGAGGAATGCGAGCAATACCTAACCCTACAAATAAAGAAGAATTCCTTTTATTTAGAACTGATAAACACATAAAAAGATTATCTCAAAGTGCAAAATTACTTTTAACTGATATTTCTGAAGAATACATTTTTAAAGCACTAGAGGAAGTTATAAAAAGAAATAAGCCAGAAAAACCTATCTATATAAGACCATTCGTATATACAAGCGATTTAGGTATAGCTCCAAGGTTACACAATATTGAAACAGATTTCTTTATTTATTGTATTGAACTAGGAGATTATCTCTCCCCAGATGGCGTTTCTTGTAGAATGAGTAGTTGGACCAGACAAGAAGATAGATCTCTCCCATTAAGAGGAAAAATTAGTGGAGCTTATATTACTAGTTCATTAGCTAAAACAGAAGCGAGTTTATCAGGTTTTGATGAAGCCTTGCTTTTAAATTCAAGTGGTAAGGTAAGCGAAGCTAGTGGTATGAATTTATTTATTGTAAGAAATGGAGACTTAATCACTCCTGGTGTTGATCAAGATATACTTGAAGGGATTACTAGAGCTAGTGTCATTGAATTAGCAAAATCTTTTGGGATAAAAGTTATTGAAAGGCCTGTTGATAAAACAGAATTATTAATAGCAGATGAAGTTTTTCTAACTGGTACAGCAGCAAAAATTACACCAGTTAAAAAAATTGAATCAAGTGAATTAAATGGTGAAAGACCAATAATGCATAAATTAAAAAGCAAGCTTATAGAAATAACAGAAGGTCGTTCTCAAGACTATGATAATTGGGTAACAAGGATTTCTCTAAAATAAATTAATTTAACCTAAAAATGGAATCTTTTAGAACCTATCTAAATAGAGATGAAAAGCCATTAATAATTTTTGACGGGGGGACTGGAACATCTTTTCAGAACTTAAATCTTACTGCAGTCGACTTTGGAGGCAAAGAATTAGAGGGTTGTAATGAAAACCTTGTTTTATCCTCACCAAAGGTAGTTGAAAAGGTTCATAATTCATTCTTAGAAGCAGGATGTCATGTTATAGAAACTAATACTTTTGGAGCCACATCAATAGTTCTTGATGAATATGATATTGCGGATAAGGCATATGAGATAAATAAAAATGCTGCATTAATAGCACAAAAGGCTGCTGCCAAATATGCATCAGTTGATAAGCCAAGGTTTGTTGCTGGCTCAATTGGACCAACAACAAAATTACCAACATTAGGACATATAGATTTTGATGAATTAAAGCAATCATATAAAGAACAAATATATGGTCTTATAGATGGAGGAGTGGATCTTCTTTTAATTGAAACTTGTCAAGATGTATTACAAATTAAATCTGCCTTATTAGCGTCTAAAGAAGTACTTGATAGTAAAAATATAGATATACCTATAATGGTATCGATAACAATGGAAACAACAGGTACTATGCTTGTTGGATCTGACATCGCCTCTGCATTAACAATACTAGAGCCATTTAATATAGATATCCTTGGACTGAATTGTGCAACTGGTCCAGAACAAATGAAAGAACATATTAAGTATTTATCTGAAAATTCTCCCTTCGCTATAAGCTGTATTCCCAATGCAGGACTCCCTGAAAATATTGGTGGTGTCGCTCACTACAGATTAAAGCCAATAGAATTAAAGATGCAGTTAATGAATTTTATATATGACTTTAAAGTTCAATTAATAGGTGGATGTTGTGGGACAACACCTGAACATATTAAATATCTTTCTTCATTAATCGATGAAATTAACTATAGCGAAAGGGCTAACAAAAATAGTAATAACAATTTAAGTGGTTTTATTCCTTCTGCATCATCAATATATAATTCTGTACCTTACAAACAAGACAATTCTATTTTGATCGTAGGAGAAAGATTAAATGCAAGTGGATCAAAAAAGGTAAGGGAGTTGTTAAATAACGACGATTGGGATGGACTAGTTTCAATTGCCAAGCAACAACAAAAAGAAAATGCACACGTTCTTGATGTGAATGTTGATTATGTGGGGAGAGACGGAGTGAAAGATATGAAAGAAATAACTTCGAGACTAGTTACCAATATAAATTTGCCATTAATGATTGATTCTACAGATGCTGACAAAATGGAAAGTGGATTAAAGTCAGCTGGTGGTAAATGTATTATAAATTCAACAAATTTCGAAGATGGCAATGATAGGTTTAATCAAGTTCTAAATTTAGCCCTAGGGTATGGTTCAGGTCTTGTTGTGGGAACTATTGATGAAGATGGAATGGCAAGGAATGCAGATAAAAAATATAACATTGTAAAACGAGCTATTAATAGAACCAGAGAATGTGGTTTGTCAGATTGTGAGCTATTTTTTGATCCATTAGCTCTGCCAATATCTACTGGAATAGAAGAAGATAGATTAAACGCTAAAGAAACAATTATTGCTATATTAAAAATTCGTGAAAATTTCCCATATGTTCATATCATACTGGGGATATCAAACATTAGTTTTGGTCTTTCACCATTATCAAGAATTAATCTAAATTCAATATTTTTAGATGAATGCATTAAAGCAGGATTGGATTCTGCTATCATCGCACCAAATAAAATTTTACCATTAACAAAAATTTCTGAAGAAACTAAAAAGCTTTGCTTAGATTTGATATATGACAAAAGAGAATTTGAAGATGATATTTGTATTTATGATCCATTAGTAGAATTAACTAAGGCTTTTCAAGATTTATCCATTCAAGATTTCAAAAAAGCATCTTCAGAAAATAAAAACCTAACTCTGGAAGAAAGTCTAAAAAATCATATTATTGATGGAGAAAAAATAGGTTTAGAGGATCAATTAAATAAAGCGTTAAAAAAATATAAACCTCTCGAAATAATTAATACCTTATTACTAGATGGAATGAAAGTTGTAGGAGATTTATTTGGCTCAGGTCAAATGCAATTGCCATTTGTACTCCAATCTGCTGAAACAATGAAATTTGCTGTTTCAATTTTAGAACCATACATGGAAACTGTAGATGAAAACATATCAAATGGAAAACTCTTAATTGCAACTGTTAAAGGCGATGTTCATGATATTGGAAAAAATTTGGTTGACATAATACTTACAAATAATGGTTATGACGTAATAAATCTTGGAATAAAGCAAGATGTTTCAGCAATTATAGATGCACAAAAAAAGCACAATGCAGATTGCATCGCTATGAGCGGATTACTTGTTAAATCAACTGCATTTATGAAAGATAATTTAGAGGCTTTTAACAAAGAGAATATTAGTGTACCAGTAATATTAGGAGGAGCAGCCTTAACCCCAAAATTTGTAAATGAGGACTGCAGCAAAATATATAAAGGGAAAATTTTGTACGGAAAAGATGCGTTCACTGATCTTAAATTCATGAATGAATATATGGATAATAAAAAAAAGGGTAATTGGTCAAATAAAGAAGGTTTCATTAATAATGAGGGTATAAATATAAATTTAGCCTCATCAAAATCCAACTCTCAAGTTGCTAAAAAATCAATATCCATAAATACCGAGACTTCCAAATTAAATTTAAAAGAAAATTTTATAAGATCTAAATTTATAAATGAAGAAGAACCAATTCAACCTCCCTTTTTGGGAACAAAAGTCTTGGACGTCATTGATATAGATTTTAATAAGTTAATTTTTTATCTAGATAAAAAAGCTCTATTTAGCGGACAATGGCAAATAAAAAAAGGAAAAAACCAAAGCGTAGATGAATACAATTACTATTTGGATTCATATGCTAAACCATTATTAGATAGATGGTTAGAAACAATTATAGAAAAAAAACTTATTTCACCTAAAGCAATTTATGGATATTTCAGATGCGGGAGAAAAGATAATAGTATTTTATTATTTGATGATAAATCATTAAATAAAATTTCCCAATTTAATTTTCCAAGACAAAAATCTGGGAATAATTTATGCATAGCTGATTTTTATTGTGATTTGAAAAATGATAAACCTGTAGATATATTTCCTATGCAGGCAGTAACGATGGGCGATATTGCTAGTGAATATTCTCAAAAATTATTTAAAGAAGATAAATATAGCGATTATTTATTATTTCATGGCCTTACAGTGCAATTAGCAGAATCTCTAGCTGAGTATGTCCATGCATTAATTCGTATTGAATGTGGTTTTAGGACTGAGGAACCAGACAAAAATAGAGAAATACTAGCTCAAAAATATAGAGGAGCAAGATATTCTTTTGGTTATCCTGCATGTCCAAAAGTATCTGATTCAAACATACAATTATCATTGTTGGATGCAAAAAGAATAAACTTGACCATGGATGAATCTGAACAACTTCATCCAGAACAAAGTACTACAGCTATTATTTCACTACACTCCAAAGCTAAATATTTCAGTGCTTAAGCTAAATCTTTAGTTGTTTTCTAAATATTCAATAACTTCTTCCTGTAGTTCTTCCATCGTTTCATTATCACCTAGATCAAGTCCCTCGCCTGCCGCGTCCTGTGTTAATTCAAGATAATATGAAGCACCATCACTAGATAAAAACTCTAATGCAGAAGTTTCACCACTATCTTTAAAAGCATCATAAAGAGCTTTAAATGCTATGTTTTCAGTAAAGTCCCAATCCATAATGAAAAAAACCTTATTAGAATTATTACCTCCTAACCCCCCATACTCGTCAACCTTTTTTAAAGAAATGTTGGTGTTTTATTATTATTAAAAAAATCTATGACCATAAATAATCAAGATCAGTTGAATGTCCTAGGAGAAAAAATTGAGGTTTGTAGCTGCGAACCTATGACAGGGTGGTTCAGAGATGGATTTTGCAACTATGACAAAACTGATGGAGGAAATCATTCCATATGTTGTGTAATGGATGATAATTTCCTGAAATATAGTAAATCACAAGGTAATGATTTGATAACTCCCATGCCTATTTATTCATTCCCTGGACTAAAGGATGGTGATCATTGGTGTATTTGTCTTGATAGGTGGAAGCAAGCATTATTAGATGGTCTTGCACCAAAAGTCATATTAGAATCAACGAATATTGTAGTCTTAGAATCAGTACCTCTGGAAAAATTGAAAGAATATCAATTTAATAAAAAGTAATTACAAATATATTATTTTTTTTAAAATGATTATGGTAAGTTTTTTTATATGAGTTTAGAAATATATTGGAAAAAAGCATTAGAGCAAACTCGATTATCAATTGATAATAAATCATTATATCCTCTCAAAACTGATATTATTACAAGAGATTTATATGAAAAAGACGACTTCATAATTAGGAAACTCGATACTTCAAAATTTAATAAAAAAAAAATTTATGGTCCTAAGCAGAATCCATTTTGTCCTTGGGAAAAAATACTAGAAATTGATAAGATTGGTGATAATCATCAACTTATATTAAATAAGTACCCTGTACAAAAAGGTCATATTTTACTTATTACAAACGAATGGAAACCACAAAATGGATGGTTAGATATTAATGATTGGAGAGCGATACAACAAGTTAATAAAGATACCAGTGGATTATGGTTTTTCAATAGTTCTCCAATTGCTGGTGCAAGTCAGCCTCACAGGCATTTTCAACTTCTGCGTAGATCTAGAGGTGAGATATCATGCCCTAGAGAAAAGTGGTTTTTAGGAATAAACTCATATCAAGATCTTGATAGTAAGCTTAAAAAAAATATTGTTGTATCCAAATTTAATTTTTTAGAAAATTCATCATTTCTTCTTGAATTTTATTTAGAATTATGTGAGAAATTAGGACTTGGGGATCCTATTAGTGATAAGAAACCTAAACATCCACACAATATTTTAATAACTAATAAATGGATCGCTATTATAAAAAGAAAAAAAGATCATATTCATGGCTTCAGTATTAACGGTTTAGGTTTTGCAGGATATCTACTAGTTACTGAAAAATCAAATATTAATTATTTAAAAAAATTTGGCCCTGAAAAACTTCTAGAAAGTTTTATTTGAATACTAGTTAGTTACTTCAACTTCTTTATCCCTGCTTATTTGGCTTTCTAAAACTTCTATAGAAGCTGTTACAGAGGCTATTTTACGTTCAAGTGAATCCTTAATGTAATTTAGCATTTCTAATTTCTTATGTTGATAGAAACTCTTTTTTTCTTTAGATGACTTGAAATAACAATTGAACATTTTTATTTTTATTATAAAAAGATACTTAATTGACTTGTGACATGAAAAAAAGTTGGTTTTAATTTAAAAACAATATTCAATATGGACTTTCAAATTTTTTTGAATAAAATTAAATAAATTCCTTACACTTCAAGAAAAATATTATTGAATATTCCTGAAAATTCAAATACAAAAAGAATTTCAATTGATTTACCTGAGGAACTAATTTCCAGGTTTGATCAACTACGAAAAGAGTGGGGATTTAGAGCAAGAGGACCTGTAATTGAAAAGATACTTAAAGAAATTCTTCAAGAAGATGATTTACTACCTAAGAACGAACAGCAAGTAATAGATTTTAAAGAGAAAAAGGATAATAATAAAAATTTAAATATTGATGAAAATACTGCATTGGTATTAATTAAATCAGACATTAAAAAAGAAGTTAATGAGATATCTTTAAATAAAAGAGTTTCAAATAACGAACAATATAAAGAAAAAGTCAACTCAAAAATAAGCCTTCCCAATTTTGTTGAAAAAAAAGTAAAGAATCTAAGAAGAAGTATTAATAGTGAAAAACTAAAGGAGAATATTAATGATATTCAAATTAATACAATTAAAGAAACTGAATTAATAAAATGTCGAATAGCTTTAATTAGTCATTGGAAAACCTTATATGGAACAGTTCCTAACGATCATGTTGTAGAGGCTTCGATGGATTGGTTTGGAAGGGATATATGGCCAAATCTTGATGGAACAGAAAATCTACCCTTTACGTGGAGTGCAGCTAATAAATTCATGACTGAATTATGCCCATTTTGGATAAAGAAAAATCCATCCCTCGAAACTGTATTATTAATGATTGGGGTATTAGAAGACCCTTTTGCTACATCAGATTTAATTAATAGGATACCAACATTAATGAGGAGGTTTGTATGTAGATTTAAACGAAATAACAGATCAAATTCATTTGAAACATTGGATTCAACAATGACGGTTCATGGAGCACTTAAATTATTGAATTTATCAACATCCGCAGGATCAGCTCATACATTGCGAAAAATTAGGGAGGCATATAAATCAACAGCATTAGAGACGCATCCAGATGCTGGAGGATCAACAGATCAAATGAGAAAATTAAATGAAGCGTATCAATTGCTAAAAAATCTATACAGAAACTAGTATATATATTCTTATATAAGACTAATTATAAGTCTACTTAAGAGTCTAATATTAGACAATTACGAGTTTCTAAATAATTGATCTTTATTAATCTTTTTTATTTATTAGCCATAATTGATAAATACAATATTAAGGAATAATGGTAATTAAAATTTACTTTGAAAAATATAAGAATTTTTTGTATAGTATTTCTCATATGAGACTAATAAATAGTCCAAGATGTAGTCTCATATTAGATAAATAAGGTATATCAAAATAATTTAGATAAGTCACACCAAAACTACTAATGATCGAAAAACAAAAAAATTAATAGATAATCTCGTAAAACATGTCCTCTCTAAGTCCAAGAAATTATTATTGTCTTAAAAGTCTTGCTATAACAACATTTTTTTCATATATGAACTGCCTTAGAGACAGTACTACTTACTTTGAAGCTTTTGAATAACAGTTTGTTTATCAATACTAGGAACATCACTTAATCCGTTGGCATCGAACCAAGGAGCACTGGCCCAATCAAAACCTTTACCAAAAGTGTTATCAGGTGCAGTTATGTACCAATGGCAAGATGTGTCAGGAACATCGACAGCGCATTTTGACCAATCATCTGACCATTGAGGTACTTGTACCCACATCACTGAAGATAGTAATAAAGATAGCAGATTTATCATGGTATTTATAATACAACATTATTTAGTTTAGTAGGATTATTATTTATCTTATATTAGACTATTAACTAGACTAATTTATAGTCTCTTATAAGATTAGCTATACATCTAGTTCCTCAATTTTGTATTAAAACATTTTTCAACATTAGAAATTATATTTGAATGTATTGAAGTAATATCAGAGTCCAGTAATGTTTTATCTTTATCTCTATAAGATAATCTAAATGTATAGCTTATATGATCATCTCCAAATTTAGCATCTTCAAAAACATCAATTAAATTAACATCCTCTAAAAGATTTTTTCCTGTTTTTCTTATCTGTGATGTTATTTCGTTAATTAAAAATTTCTTACTAAAAACAAAATTTATATCCCTTTCCATTTTCGGAACAATTGGGTATTGCTTATAAATTGGAATCCATTTATTTTTTCTTGTACTAGCTCCCAGGAGGTTAGAGACTTTTATACTAAAAATATAAACTTTTTTTAATGACTTCTTTTCTGATATTAGTTTGGGATGTATTTCGCCAAAATAACCTGCATCCTTCCCTTCAATAACTAATTTCGCTGTTCTTCCTGGATGAAGAAAATCAATTGAATCAGTTGGTTTATCCTCAATTTTTATATTCAAAGATGATAAAGACTCCTTTAACTTTCCTCTGGCTTGGTAATAATTAAGATCGTTATCCTTAGAAGAATTTATCCATTTTCCAAATTTTCTATTTCCATAAATCGCACCATTCAAGACTTCTTCTTGAATGAACTCAGCTTTCTTTATAAATATATTTCCAATTTCAAATATATAACAACTTGTTTGTCCTGCTTTTATATTACGGTTTACTATCTCCAAATGTTCTTTCCAGATATTATCTCTTAGGCAACTAGTTTCTAATAACAAAGGATTAGAAATCTTTATAAGTTTTTCATTATCTTCAGGAACAAGAGAGTAGCTTAATACCTCGTTAAAACCATTTTCTGTGAAACCATTTTTTACTTTTCTCAATGCCAACTGTTCTGATGACAATTTTCCTGGCTTAATTGGATTAGGAAGGTTTAAGTCGAATCTGTCATACCCTATTAATCTCGCAATTTCTTCAATTAAATCTATTTCTCTTATTAAATCATGAGATCTATTAGGAATTACTGCTACATCCCAGCCATATTCTTTATTCTTTAAAGTACAACCTATGAGTGTTAATTTATCAACTATTTCAGTATCAGATAAATTTCTTTTATCAAATTGATCGTTAATTATTAATGGACCAAGAATTTTATGTATTCGATTTCTCCGTAGTTTAATAAGTATATCCTCATTTCTCTTTAAATTCGAAGTATTGATGATTGGTGAATTAATAGAAAAATATTCTTCTAAAAGATTTATTGCCCTTGTTACTGAATTTATTGTATTTTTTGATGAAATCCCTTTTTCATACCTACTGCTAGATTCTGTTCTTATGCCAACCGCCTTTGAAGATTTTCTTATAGTAACTGGATTAAAAACAGCGCCTTCAAGGTAAATAGAAGATGTAGTATTGCTTACAGCAGTTTCTAAACCACCTATTACCCCAGCAATAGCAACAGGTTTATCGCAACAAGTAACTACGGTAATATTTTCATTTAATTCATATTTTTTACCATCTAAACAAACAAGGGTTTCGTTATCCTTTGCTTTTCGTACAGAAAAGTCTTCTGGAGAAACTTCCTTTCCAATTAAGTTAGATAGTTTTTCTTTATCAAACGCATGCAAGGGTTGCCCTTGTTCTAAAAGAATATAGTTTGTCAAATCGACTAGAAGATTTATCGATTTTATACCTGATTTTTCTATACGGTCTTTAAGCCATTTTGGGGATAATTTATCTCCATTTACTCCATCAACACAGCTTATTGTATATATGCAATTAGATTCTATAGCCTCTGGACAAAGTTTAATTCCCTTGAGTAAATGTATATTATATTTATGGTTTAATTCTGGAAAATTTAATGTGGATTCTAGAAGGGCAGAAATTTCGCGGGCTATGCCTATAACAGACATTCCGTCGGGTCTATTAGCTGTAATGGCTAAATCGTATATATAGTCATTTAATTGAAGCAAGTCAGACCCTGGAGTACCCAATTCATGTTTTAAGGCTAATTCTTCATCAATGATCTCTATGCCTTCGCTAGAGTCTTCTAATCCAAGCTCCTGCAGAGAGCATATCATTCCTTCACTCATTACACCTCTTATTTCACTTCGTTTAATAGTTAAATCAACTGCATTTAATTTCGCTCCGACAGTAGCAACATAAACATAAATATTTGGTTTAATATTTCGCGCACCACAGATAATTTGTAAATTCTTTGAAGTACCAATATCGACTTGGCAAATTGAAAGTTTATCAGATCCTTCGTGTTTTAAAACAGATAATACCTTACCTAAAACAACACCATTTACATTTTCTGAACAATCTTCTAATGACTCAACCTCAAATCCACCAATAGACAATTTCTCAGAGAGATCTTCAGGAGTAGAAGTAATTTCCACTAAATTTTTCAACCAATTTTGAGAAACTTTCATATATATTTTTTAATCAATGATGATATAAAGAAATGAGTGCATCTTCAAAAAAGTTTGTTGAAGATGTACAATAGAAAATTATACAATAAAGTATTAATCAAAATGGCCAAAAAAGGGACAAGAGTTGTAGTGACCCTAGAATGTACTGAAGCTAGGACAAGCACAGATCCTAGGAGATCGAATGGTGTCTCAAGATATACTACTGAAAAGAATCGTAGAAATACAACTGAAAGATTAGAACTAAAAAAGTTTAATCCTCATTTAAACAGAATGACAATTCACAAAGAGATAAAGTAATCAAATCAAATCAAATTAAATCATGCCTAATTCAATTTTTAAAAAACAATTATCACCTATCAAACCTGGAGATCCTATTGACTATAAGGATGTAGAACTACTAAAAAAATTCATAACTGAGAGGGGCAAAATTCTACCAAGAAGGATGACAGGTCTAACCTCTAAGCAACAAAGAGATCTTACATTAGCTGTAAAAAGAGCCAGAATTGTAGCTCTTTTACCCTTCGTAAATCCTGAAGGATAATTTCATATTGAATATAGTTAGCACTATAATTAATATTTCAAATATTTGAAAGATTTAACTAATTTAAAAACATATATTATTGACTCTGATGATCCACATGAGGTTGATGACGCCATTTCATTGGAAATAAAAGAAGGAAATAAAAAAAATTTATGGATACATATTAGTAATCCATGCAAACTCTTTTTGCATGACTCTAATATTGATTTAAATGCAAGGAAGAGAAATAGCAGTTTATATTTAATTGATCAATATGTCCCAATGCTCCCTAAGGATATTCTTGAAAAGGCAAACCTAGCACAAAATAAAGTTTCAGTAACTATTAGTGCAGCAATAGAATTCAATGACGATGGATCAATAAATAAATATGAAATAACTGAAGCAATAATAAAACCAAAATATCAATTAACATATGAAGATGCAAATGAAATATTAGAAATAGAACCTAAAGAAGAAATAGAATTAATTGAGATTAGAAATTTATTAGAAAAAAGTATTACATTCAGAAAGAAACAAGGAGCAATTATTTTTGAAAGTCCTAATAATAAAATTAAATTATATGAGGAAAAAATTATACTAACCAAATCAGAGAAAACAATATCACAAATTATAGTTGCAGAATCAATGATATTAATGGGCTATGTAACAAGTTTATTTATAGATAAATATGATTTAGCGGCTGCATTTAGGACTCAAAAAATAAACTGTAATCCAACTGAAATACTTAATAGATACAATGATAGTGAAATTAAATATATAATATTAAAACAATATATGGGAAGAAGTTACATAACTACTAAGCCAGGATTACATGAATCATTAGGCCTTAAAATGTATGTACAATGTACATCACCATTAAGAAGATATCTTGATTTAATTATACAAAGGCAAGTCTATAACAAAATTAATAATTACGAAATTCTAAGTAAAGATTCAGTCTCTAAGATTATTGATTATTCAAAAAATAGACAATCAGAAAATAATAATATAGTTAAAAATGATAAATTTAAGTATTTAACTTTATTTTTTAAGAATGAAAAAAAAACCTTTTATAAAATAATATTCGTTAAGTGGATTAATCATAAAAAAAATATTGCTTTGGTTTATTTTCCAGATTATTCACTAGAAATACTTATTACTCTTTTTGTATCAATAGAAATATATAGTAATAAAACATATAAAGTTAAATATATTATAAATGATAGTAATCTTTTAGAATTTATTTATTAATAAGATAATAAATATAATAGGTTGTTATTAGCTTAAAAAATATCTGTTAGTATTAATAAAAAAGCTTTATGACTTTTGTCATTACTACACCTTTATACTATGTTAATGATAAACCTCATTTAGGAAGTGTATATACAACAATAATTTGTGACTCAATAGCTAGGTATAAAAGACTTGCAGGTGAAGATGTTATTTTCATTACTGGTGTTGATGAACATGGTTTAAAAATACAAAGAACAGCTAATGAAAAGGGTATTGAACCAAAATCACATTGTGATGAAATCTCAGAAGTCTTTAATAATAATTGGAAAGATTGGAACATATCCTTTGACAAATTTATAAGAACAAGCTCAAAAAATCATGAATTTGTTGTTAATGAATTTTATGAAAGAGTAAAAGCATCAGATGATATCTATATGGGAGTTCAAAAAGGTTGGTATTGTGTTGGTTGTGAAGAATTTAAAGATAATCCAGAAAACTCATCAACATACAAGTGTCCAATACATCAAAAAAATCTAGAATGGAAAAATGAAGAGAATCTCTTTTTTAGGCTTTCAAAATATCAAAAAGAAATCGAGAAAATAATCAACGAGCCTTCTTTTATAGAGCCAATAGAAAGAAAGAATGAAATTATAAATTTTGTTTCTAGAGGTTTAAAGGATTTTTCAATTTCAAGAACAAATGTTACATGGGGAATTCCTGTCCCTGGCTACGATAACCATACCTTTTATGTGTGGTTTGATGCTTTACTTGGATATGTAAGTGCCATTAGTTCTGATTCGAAAGAACATTCATTGGAAAAATCAATTAATGGAGGATGGCCAGCTGATGTTCATTTAATTGGTAAGGATATTCTGAGATTCCATGCTGTATATTGGCCTGCAATGCTCATTTCTGCCAAAATGAAAGTTCCTAAAAAGGTTTTTGGGCACGGGTTTCTTACAAGAGAGGGGCAAAAAATGGGTAAAAGCTTAGGAAATGTGCTCGATCCTGATTTATTGCTTACAAAATATGGAAATGATCCTGTAAGGTGGTACCTCATTAAAGACATATCACTAGGAAATGATGGAGATTTTCAAGATAAAAGATTTGTTGACATCATCAATAATGACTTAGCTAATACAATTGGTAATTTATTAAACAGAACATCATCTATGTCTAGAAAATGGTTTGATAATAAAGTGCCAAATAATGGAAAAATTTTAAGTGAAAATAAATTAGAGAATTTTGCCAAAATTGCAGTTGAAAACTATATTTATAACTTTGATAACTACAAATTAGATTTAGCAGCTAATGAAGTACTTAACCTAGCAATTAATACAAATTTGTATTTGAATGATAATCAGCCATGGCTGCTAATTAAAGAGAATGATAATCTACCTCTAGTTAAAGAAATTATTTATAACGTTTTAGAAAGTACACGAATAATAGGGTTATTATTAATACCTTTATTGCCCGAATTATCTACAAAAATTAATGAACAACTTGGTTCTATTTACAATGAAAAAATTGCTTGGAAAAAACAATTAAGTTGGGGATTGCTAGTTAGTAACTCAAGTCTTCCTCAACCCACTCCAATCATAAATAAGCTGGAGTATGAGCAACATTTATAGATTAATTATTTCCCTTCCATTTTTTATGCTTGGTTGTGCCCCAAATGTTATTGAAGAAAATAAAGTAACACAAAAAATAGAAAGTCTAGATATGAATATTTTCTCTCAAAATGGAGATAAAATTTATTCTATAACCAGTCCTTATTCAACCTACAATAATATTGAACATAAATTCCAATTAAAAAAAACGTATATTAACCTTTTTAAAGGTAAAGAAATAAAGTATTTCGTCGAATCAGATGAATCCTCATTATCTGATAATAATAAACTTCTTAAATTAAAAGGAAATGTAAAATTAAAAACAGTTAGGCAAAATAAGGATGTCCTTGAAGGAGACATCTTTATTTGGGAAATAGAAGAAAATGACTATTTATTAAAAGGAAATGTAAGATTTGAGAATGACGAAATGATACTAAATTCTGCAAAAGCCAAGTTGAGCAAAGATGACATAATTGAATTTTTTAATCCAGTAAAATATGTAATTAAAGACGAAAAAGACAATAATAAATCTGAAACTAAAGCAGAAAATGCTTATTACAATATTAAAACGAAATCTTTAAGCTTTGGATCAAATGATAAAAGAGTTCGTTCAATAATAAATTTTTAAATATTTTTATTTAGAAAAATATTATTAATTTTTTTAGACCAATTATTTATCCATTTTTCATCAGACTTAGTAAAACATTTAGCGCTCCAACCTCCTATCAATATAAAAGCCTTATTATTTATTGGCACAATTAAAATAGATGGTATATCTGGACAAAAATCTATAAATTCATCTCTTCCTGGATAAAATTTAGTGTTTGCTAATGAAATTAACTTCATATCTTTTATTGATCTCAGACAAGTATCTCCTGGTTTAAAGTTTTTACTTGAAGTAATTCCTCTTCTCAATATATTAACGCCATCATTGTGGATTAATATTGTTGCTGCTGCTGTAGAAGTTAATATCGCTTCAGAACCCCATGCAAGTTCTTCAATAACTTCATTAGGCATGTTTCTATCGAAGAGAAACTTATTTTCTCCTTTTAAAGCAGCCTTCTCACCAGCTAATGGTTCGAATTGTTTAAATAAAAAACCTATCAAAATAATTAATAATGAAGCTATTGAAGCTAACACTTGTGCTCTTTCAAGCTCAGGAGTAATTGTTTTTATTGAAATGAAATTTGCTATCTGAAAAATAAAGAGTATTGCACCGACTAATATTAATGTTTTCCCATTGAATCCCATATTCTAAATATGTTATTTCTAATTAAATTATGCAAATATTATATTGTTTAGTACATTTAATATTACTCAACCATATGGTTTTTAATATATAATTAACCAAAACCTTTAAAAATGAACCTAAACATCAATAAATATATATTTTCCCTTATCTTTACTAGCTTTATTTTTATTCTTATCCCTTCGAATACATACGCAAATGAAATTAGTAGCATAAATAAATATTTTGCTATTACTCAACAGAAGACTGTCATAAATTACGAAAAAAGTCAGCCATCATCTATCGACAACCCTGTAGTGGATCCAAATTTTAACACTATGAGATCAAAAGATACTGAAAGTTCAACTGCTACTTATATAGTTATAGGTTTGTTAATTGCTGCCACAATTATTCCTTTAGCAACATGGTGGTATTTCTCTAAATAATAGAGAATTTATGAATGCCAATGCATTAAGTATTAATGAATATTCATCTCATATAGTTTTTATTACAGGTGGGACCAAGAGTGGCAAAAGTGAATTCGCAGAGTATCTGGCAAAGAGGGTAAAAAAGTTGTCATATGTTGCTTTATCTGAAAACAATTTGGATGATAAAGAATGGCAAAATAAAATTAATTTACATCGGAAAAGAAGGCCAAAAGATTGGAAACTAATAGAAACTACAGATCTAATAAATACTTTAAGGCTAGAAGAAGGTCCATTATTAATAGATTCGATTGGAGGATTCGTTATGAAAAGTATTGGAAAGGAACAAAATGAATGGTCAACAAAAATCAATTCTCTTATAAGTCTCTTAATTAGAAGAAAAAGCATAACAATAATTGTTGGAGAACAAGTAGGTTGGAGTCTTGTCTCTGAATATAAAATTGGTAATACTTATATTGAAAGAATAGGCGAACTTCAAAAGAGAATAACCAAAATATCAAAAGATAATTGGCTGGCTATAAACGGCAGAGCAATTAAAATAGATGAAATAAGTATTGAAATACCTACTTAAAATTGGAAGTCGCTCTTTTTGAACCTAGAATTCCACAAAATACTGGTAATATTGCCAGATCATGTGCTGCATTTAATATACCTTTAAATCTTATAGAGCCATTGGGTTTTAAGCTAGAAGATAAATATTTAAAAAGAGCAGGATTAGACTATTGGCCTCTAGTTACTGTTAATCAGTATGAGAATTTTGAAAAATTTTTAGCGTCAAAATCAACAAAAAGAATAATTTCTTTTAGTAAAAAAAATGGATTATATTTGAAGGATTTTAAATTTAAGCAAGATGATATTTTGCTATTTGGGAGAGAAGATTCAGGATTACCCGATTCCATTATAGATAAAAGCGACTTTTTAATATCAATATTTATGCCGAATATACAGATTGGAAACAATGATCAAAAAGGTGTTAGAAGCCTAAACCTTTCTGTAGCATGCGGAATTGCTATTTATGAGGCCCATAAACAAATAAATTTTCAAAATGGTAATTAAGTACAACCAATGCCTTACAATATTCCCATGTCTCGGTAGCTCAGCTGGTTAGAGCGGCGGATTCATAGCCCGCAGGTCGCGTGTTCAAGTCACGCTCGAGACATTTTCAATACTTTTCAATTGAAGAACATAGGTGAAATTTTAATTTAATTAAACTTTTAAAAACAATAATGTTTAATTCACTCGGCACAGTCTTAGATACAAAAAAATCCAAAGCAAAATATTCAGAAGCAAGAGTTATAGTTCTTGATGACAATTTTAATACTTTTCAGCATGTCGCAAATTGTCTTTCAACAATAATCCCAAGAATGAGTGAACAAAGGGCATGGGATCTAACCATCAAAGTTGACAAGACAGGATCTGCAGAGGTGTGGAGAAGTAATCTTGAACAGGCAGAGCTATATCATGAGCAACTAGTCAGCAAAGGATTAACAATGGCTCCAATTGAAAAAACATAAAATAAGTAAGATTGACAGAAAATTTTTGGCTTATAAATTCTAATCGTTCAAGTGTTAAAAGGTTTTCAAAGAATAATCAAAATAAAGATAAATTTTTTGAATATATGTTTATTGACTCTGGAAGAATACTTGGTGTTTTAGGAAAAGAACCACCTCTTATGACAACCAGAGAAGAACTTAAAGTTGATAAAGCTAGAGATGAATGGAGAAAGTTAATCGCTCAAGGTTGGAGGAGAACCAAACCAGTTTGGGAAGACTATTAGTATCCAATATTGTTACTAGGATTAGTTATATAAATTATGAGATTTAGGACGTAGTTAGCGGGTAAATTTAATTGCTTCAAAAGTAATAAAGCCATTCCTTGAGTCACATTAAATTCTTTATTTTTCATAGAAAATCCACGTTACAATTTAATAATACCTATTTATTTAAACTAACAAATAATCAATGAAGTATCCCATCTCAAGCAAAAGATCAAGAGCTTTATTTAGTATTGGAATAGTTGCTGTAAGTATTGGGTTAATATCAAAAAAAGTAATTAACTATCCAGCTGGGCGATGTATTAAAGGTACTCAAGAAATAACCTTTAATATCTAGCCTTTAATCACCTTACATTTTTTTTAAATCCAGTCAACTTTGATAACTCTTTTAGTGAAAGTACACCTAAAATTAGTTTTCCATTTATTTCCCATGTGGGAAACCCTTTAATTTTTTTATCAATGCATAATTGAGTTTGACTGTTTATGCCATCTCTTGCACATTCAATTACATTAAGTTCTCTATAAGCTTGCTTACCAAATAATTCACTTTGATTAAGGCAATTAGGGCACCAATATGCTGAATATTTAACTACATCATTATCTTTAAGGTATTTTGCCAACTCGATTGATTCCCTAGTGCTTTCTGAGGTGACTATAAGTTCTCTCTGATTATTTAAGTGGGAGCTATTTACAACACTTGGGAAATTAAGCAAAACAAATATTGGGATTAATAGGCGTTTCATTTATTTACTACTTTTCCTCCATATTTTCTAACTATCTTATCAAGCAAAATTTGTATATCTTTATTTTTAAGTTTCTCTATTTGCTGAAGATTTTCAAGAAGATCACATATTTGATCCTGTGTATCTTCATTTAATTCACTTACTGCCATTTATATTTAGAGTTTTTATAATTCAATTTTAAATCAAAAGTTAATTTACAAACTAATTGTATTTATATTTTTTTATTGCTATTTTTTTAAAGCGGGCTAAGGTTCATATCTCCACGAGGATTTAGTCCGCTGAATTTTTAAAGATTCAATTTATATTGGATCCTTCTTTAAGAAGTTGATTAGAAATATTCAAAAATATTTATCTCTGCTTAATTTCTTAATTCCTTTGAAAAGCAATTCAATATAAATCTCAGAAGTGTGACACTATCTATTTAAAAATATTTTTATTTTGCTTCATAACTTTTTTAAAATACTTAAACTCAATAAATTCATGCATCATTTTGATATCATCAGATAATTCTTCTTTATTAATTGTATAGTCGACCTCATAACGTGGAGATTTGTTATTTTCAGTTAATGTTTCTTGATCAAAGGAAAAATTCATAAAATCAAACTTTTCAATGCTTGTTGTACCAAAAGATTTATTTAACACTCCCCGAGACCTCAACGCTTCTTCGACCAATAAACCTGTGACTTTTGACTGACTAAATTCATTAGCTGTGCACAATTTTTCAATAATTTCATGAACTTCTTCACTTGGCAAAAAACCAATTCTTTTCCTCGGAGAGGGCATAATTAAAAAAATTCGTGTCACACTTGCACATTACAAGTGTTGCACTATATTTAATTTAAGTCAACTAATTTTGCTATGCATATCTTAATATTTCCTGCCGGATTTATTCTTTGGTATCTAGCTTATGATGCAAAACCTTTCATTAATGATGAAGTAACAATTCTTTGGGAAGAGAAAAATACATATAAAAGAAATAAACTTTTAAATATAATCAATGAAAGCTTTTAAAATTTACTGTCAATCGATCTTGACCATTCCTTGTGCTTATAATCTAAATCTGAGATTAACTTCTTTTGATAAGTAAATTTGAGTTGATTTTCGTTAAGTGATTTTTTTGTGATAACCATTTCTTTAGAGAAAAAATCAGGAGTATTAGAACTACTAAACTTTTTTTTGTCTTCCATATAATCGATTTATCTACTTTTTTTATATGACTCAAAAGGTTATAGTCTTTATTTCTTTATATTCTCTTTATATTTCCTTAATATATATTTTTAGCACGTTTGTTAAAAATATTAGTTTATCAAATAAAAAAGGCTATATTTAAACAAAATATGGCTTTTATTATGAATCTTAAGGAGAGAGGAATTACTATTGGGGATTTACTAATAATACTAATAATAATCATCATTTCTACTATATTAATTAAATCATTTAGCAAGGATAAGAAAACAACACATAACTATAGTATTCAAGCGGAAGTTACTTATAAGAAATTAATTTGAATAGCTTATATAAATTATTTATAAAACTCTTAATTAATTAGTTTAAATATTATTTATCTTTTATATAAATTAAAGAATTCATAATCATCAAACAAAGAGTTTTTTATTTTAAATATTTTGATGAAATGATTTAGAACTTTCCCATTTCAAATTATCCTTTAAATCATTAAAATCATTTGATATTGAAACTAAATTCACCATTTGAAGAATTTGAGTTTTATTTAGCCTATTAATAGCAATAAGTTTATTAAGCATTTCTAAAACAGATTTATCATTAATATTCATTGTTTGTATAAAAACTATGATTCTTTAATTCCTTTATCTTATATTGTATTTTTAAAATTTACTTTTAAAATTTCATATTTATTTTATTGACAAAAATAATAAACATTTAAAAAATCATCAAAAATAAAACTCTTACTGATAATTAAAAATCTTTAGCTCACTTTCTTATAAATTCGTTTATTCTAAAATAAAAAATGAAAAAAAATTCCAAGAACGAATATCTTAATAGAGAAGAAGTTAATGAAATGATTGAATCCGCATTAAGGAGACACAATAGAAGATCTACAATAATCTCAAGTGTACTTGGATGGATTTTAATAGGAGGTTATTCATTTGGACTTTTTCAAGCAGTTCAAAATGTCTAATTAATCTTTTCTTCAAAGCAGAACTTGCTAGATGATAAATTATTACAAGACTAAGTATTTATCATGAGGGAATATATTAAGGAAAATCTTACAGTGATAAGACAATATTTAAAAAAACGAAAAAAATATACATCAAAATTAAATAATGCTTCGATAATGGAAGAATTCAAAGAATGGAGCAAAGATCCATTACCTGAGACAGAATCAATTTGGACTTTACCTGACTTAACGAGAAATGAAAGACTAAAAAATTTTTGTCGCTCAATTAAAAAGGAAATAAGATAAGTTTTTAACTACCTAGTTGTATATGATTTACCTTTAAGTAAAAATAACCCGCAAATCCAACTATATTCAAAATTACAACGAAAATCCAAGCTCCAATTGGCTGATTAGAATCAAATTTTTTTATCTTAATTTTTTCCTTTAGTCTTTCAATATATTTACCCATTATTAAAAATACTAAAGATAATATCTCTGATTATAGAGAGTTGAATTTAAAGGAATCTTAAATAAAATAAAAATCTTTTAATTCGAATTTTTATTGTCAAGCCTGTTGATGGGATATTTAATTAACTCCTTTTTGAGATTTTTTAAAAGTTTATTATGATTCAAAATTGTAAATTTTCTTGTAAAGGAATAATGCCATTTCATTGAATTAAAAAAAAACTTGCTAATTCATTATTAATAAAATTATAATACTTACTACGGTCATTCAGACCATACATATTTTAAATAAGGACAAATTTTTTCATGAGCTTAAGAGTTGGCCAAGAAGCACCAGACTTTAGTGCTACAGCAGTATATGATCAAGAGTTTAAGGAGATTACACTTTCAGGTCTAAGAGGTAAATGGGTTGTTTTATTCTTTTACCCACTAGATTTTACATTTGTATGCCCAACTGAAATCACTGCATTTAGTGATAGATACCAAGATTTCTCAGCTCTTAATACTGAAATACTTGGGGTATCAGTTGATAGCAAACACTGTCATTTGGCTTGGATACAAACCCCAAGAAATGAAGGCGGAATAGGTGATATTAACTACCCGTTAGTTTCTGACTTAAAAAGAGAAATTTGCCAGGCGTACAATGTTCTCAATGATGATGGAGAGGCCGATAGAGGTTTATTTCTTATCAATCCCGAAGGAGTAGTTATGCATACGACTGTTAACAAGGCTCCTGTAGGTAGAAATGTTGATGAAACGCTAAGGATTCTTCAAGGTTATCAATACGTTGCGGCAAACCCCGATGAAGTATGTCCAGCCAACTGGACCCCTGGGGAGAAAACAATGTTAGAGGATCCTAAAGGCAGTAAGGAGTATTTTTCTGCGCTATAGAAGGATTAGAAATATTTAAGTAAGTATTGAGTAGTAAATTATTATAAAAAAATAAAAAATTAATATATTCAAAAAGGGGATAACATCCCCTTTTTGAGGTTTTGGCACGATCCAATCGCTTAAATTAGTTTTATATGATATGAAGGACCACGTATAAAATGAAATTTCTATGGAGACTAGAATACAAAGATTAATTAAATTTAAGTTATTTAAACCAAGATATCTAAAAATATGAAACTGATCATTAACACTAATATTATTAATTTGAAGATGCCAAATATAGAGAGAAATCAAAATAAAATTTACCAATATTATTTTTTTTAACAGAAACCTAGATTTCTTAAAAATTAATAAAATAGAAATTAAAAATATGAAAAAACTTAAATGTGGAATATCCGGTTTCGGTAAATTAATTCCTTCAAGAAATAAGTTAAACGTAAGATCAAGATTTATATATATATAATCTGCTATTAAGTAAGAGAGAAATATTAAATTTATTGCTACTAAGAATAATAATCTTTTTCCGTTAATTATTTTTATACTATGAATATTATCCTTATTAAAATTATAATGTGTATAGTTTTTTAAAGAGTTTAAACACACTAAAGATGGGCATATTACACCGCTCAAATAGTAAAGGATTGAATAAAAGGAAATATCATTATTATTGAGAGAATACAAATTAAACCATTGTTTTTGTACAAATGGAAGAATAAGTAAAAATGAAAGTGTAACTAATGTCTTCGTTGTATTGTTTTTAATTATCAAGAAAAAATTTTTTTTAATTTAAAACAATTAAATCAAACTTTCAACAATTTAGAAGTTGTTAATTTAAAAACTTCTTTATCTATAGTTTCTTGATTTACGAGTATATCAACTAATTTATCTAGTAAGACTCTATTTTTTTTCAATATTTTTATTGAATTATTTAATGAAATTTTAGAAATATTTATGATTTCATTATCTATTCTAGAACTGGTATTTTCTGCTATGAGAGGCTTTTTTCTAAATAATCCATCTCCTAAATACATTTCATTATTATCAGAATCCATTGAAATTGGACCAATAATTGAAAATCCATATTTTGTAACCATTTCCCTTACGATATTTGTCGCATAAGAGATATCATTTATGGAGCATTGTGTAATTTCAGCTTCACCAAAAACTATCGTTTCTGCTGCTCTTCCAGCTAGAGCAATTTCAATTTTTGAAAATAATAATTTTTTTGAAATCAATCCACTAGAAATTACATCTTCGTCAGGGGATATTTTTGTATATCCTCCTATAGATCCAGATCTAGGTAAAATCGTAATCTTATCAACTGATTCAATTCCATTTCTCACAGCAGATACAATTGCTCTACCTACTTCGTTATAAGCAATAATTTTTTTCATGTTAGGAGAAGTTATTAATGAGCTTCTCAGGCCAATGGTAATTTTATCAAGAGCATTTTCTATATGAAGATCACTGATTAATTTAGATTCGTCTCTTGCACAGTGTATAGCACTCTCATTCATCAAGTTTGCAAGATCTGCGCCCGAAAATCCAACTGTTCTAGAAGCCCAATATCCTAAGTCGACTTCGCTTGAAAGTGGTTTGGAAAGTGAGTGAACTGAAAGAATTTTTTTTCTTCCATCTAAATCTGGAAGCATTACTTCAATTTTCCTATCAAATCTACCTGGTCTTAATAATGCTGCATCCAAAATATCTGGTCTATTTGTTGCTGCTAAAACAATAATCCCAGAATTATCAGCAAAACCATCTAATTCAGTTAGAAGCTGATTAAGGGTTTGTTCTCTTTCATCATTTCCACCTCCGATCCCAGACCCTCTTTGCCTACCAATAGAATCAATTTCATCAATGAAAATTATACAAGGGGATTTTTCCTTAGCCTTAGAGAACAGATCACGAACTCGGCTTGCTCCAACACCAACAAAAAGTTCTACAAACTCTGATGCAGATATTGAGAGAAAAGGCACTCCTGATTCACCAGCAATTGCTTTAGCTAATAATGTTTTACCTGTTCCTGGTGGGCCTATTAGAAGAACTCCCTTAGGAACTTTTGCTCCAAGATTTTCAAATTTCTTTGGTTCTTTCAAAAATGTTATTACCTCTTTTAATTCCTCAGCGGCTTCAGGGACGCCAGCCACATCATCGAATCTGGTTTCTACATCATCAATAGTTACAAATTTAGCTTGATTTTTGGTAAAACCAAAAGCTCTGGAAGCCAATTTTGATGTACTCCTCAAGATTAAGACTATAGCTAATATGAAAATCAAGAAAAGACTTATTGAAGCAAATGAATTAGCAGCTGAGGCCTCTTTTCTACTATTGTTAATAGTTAGATCTACCTTATTTTCAGTAGCCTTTTCAAGGATTAATTGATCGTTGTAAAGGACAGGTATTTTAAATTTATCGCCATTTTTATACAGAACATCAATTTCTCTCTTTCTTGGATAGAAAAATATTGATTCTATTTTCCCCGTCTCTATATCTTCTAGAAGATCCGAATAACTTGATTTAGAATCTGAATATGAGAATTTTGATCTAAACACTAATCTTTATAAGTGATTAATAAAGCATATATGCTTATTTAAAAAATTGACGTATATAAACAAAATATACTCAAAAGTTTTGGAGATAACCAGTTTAAGGTTATATTATTATAAGGAAATAAAGAAACAGAATGGCTGTACCAAAGAAGAAAAAATCAAAAAGCAAAAGGAACCAAAGGCACGCTGTTTGGAAAGGAAAAGCAGCAATAGCAGCTCAAAAAGCTATATCTCTAGGTAAATCAGTTTTAACTGGGAAAGCTCAAGGATTTGTTTATCCTATTGAAGAAGAAGAAGAAGAGTAGCTTTTAAGATCCTAATTTAAATGCTTCAAGTATAACGGCATAAATTGCACCAATTCTTAATTTATCAACTACGGTCCATAGATAATAAAATTTTGAACTTGCGTCAGGTTTAATTCTTATAATGATTTCAATAAAAATAATAATAATTGGGACCATTATCAACTCATTTTTACCTTCAGATATAAATTTTGTAATAAAATTTGCGAACAAAAAATAACCTGTCAAAACAGAAATTAGACCAATAGATTTTGTTTTCCAAGTATCACTTAGAAAACCAAAAAATAATTTATTAAGCTGGTAGGTAATTTTTGAAAAATTAGTTTTTTGCATTACTAAAAGACACTAAATAATCACTAAGAAAGTTATAGTCAACATATGGTTTTTTTAGTTTAGGGCCTTTAATTACATTTGCCACATTATCCTGATCACCAAGACTGTCTAAAATACAATCTAATTTAATATTTTCCTCAAGAACAATTGGGATATTTGAAGGAATAAAAATTGTTGGTAAGTTAGCTGCCAAGGAAGATTTCAATCCTGGATTAGAATCTTCAAAAACAATTGAGTTGTTTTTGTTTATACCACTTAATTGGATTGCCTTTAAATACGGTAGTGGATTTGGTTTCTTTAATTCGACGTCTTCGCTTGAAATAATGAACTCAAAAGGGTTGAATCCATTAAAAAGATAATCCACAAGTAGATTGACTTGAATTCTTGAACTAGAAGTAACAATAAATTGTCTTACTTTCTTTTTATGTAATTCATTTATTAATCTAAAAACACCAGTTTTTAAACTAACACAATTTTTTTTTATAATTTCTAAATAATGAAACTGCTTTGTTTCATGAATTTTGAGAATAAAATCTTCTGTGAAATTATATTTATTAGATTTAGCGTAATAAGCAATCCTATTTTTGCCCCCATTTATCTTCAGAAGTTCTATATATGTACTAGTATCCCAATCCCAATCAATATCAAGGTCACTAAAAGCATTATTAAAAGCAGGTAAATGGGCCTCTAATTCAGTATTTGCGATGGTACCATCTAAATCCCAATAAACACCCTCCAGATAAGTCACCAAAAAGAATTTCTTTTATTTGCGGTAAAATACAAGAGCGATTATTGCTGGTCCTGCTAACGCAACTACAGCCAAAGGAATAAGGGTTGCCATGATTAATGAATATGTTTTGTGATACTATTTTTACAAATAAATGAAGAAACTGTACTGATACGTTACAAGATTGAATTAAATTATGAAATCATGGACATGTATAGAAAATTGTGGAGCTTGTTGTAAATTCGGCTTGAACGAAAGAAACGATTTGGCAGACAAACTTAACAAAGAAGATATAGCTTTGATAAATTCGATGACTGCTAAAGACGGTTGGTGTAAAAACCTAGACAGAGAAAATAAAAAATGCTTAATTTATGAAACTAGACCACATTTTTGCCGGGTAAATGAATTTTCAACTACATTTAAAGGATATTTGAAATCTGGTGACAAATTTTTAATAGATTGCTGCAAACAACATATTTCATCAAATTATGGATACCAAAGCAAAGAGATGAAAACTTTTAAAATTGCTATTTCAGGAAAATGAATAGTAAATTAGAAAAAAATGAAAATAATATAGAAAAAAGTTTTTTTTCTATATTTATAACGACTTTTACAACGATTTTTATTGCTGAACTTGGCGATAAAACTCAGATAGCTACATTAATGCTTTCTGCTGAATCGGGCAGGCCAATAATTGTTTTTCTTGGAAGCTCTCTTGCATTAATAAGCTCTAGCATAGTAGGAGTTCTTATTGGTAAATGGGTATCAAAAAAAATATCTCCTAGCAAGTTTGCTTTATCTACTGGCACTTTAATGATATTGATAAGTATATTTTTAACTTATGAAACTTTCAAAAATTATTTATAAATGGTTTTAAGTTTATTACTATCAACATTTCTAACCGTTTTCATAGCTGAATTAGGTGACAAAACTCAACTAGCTACTTTAACTATAAGCGGCACTTCAAATAAACCATTAGCAGTTTTTCTAGGATCCTCTTCAGCACTTGTTTTTGCAAGTTTACTTGGAGCTTTGACAGGCGGCTCTATTTCAAGTTTTTTACCCGAAGTAGTTCTTAAGTCAATAGCCTCCATTACATTTTTTATTATTGGTATAAGGCTTTTTATCAACTCTTTCACCATCGCTAAAGAAGAAAAAGAAGAGAAAGAAAATAATTAGTTTTAAGCTTGGTTAATAAGGTGTAATAATGAAGTATATACACCTAAATTAATTTATAATTACATTTAGATCATGTTCACAACATCTTCAATAATTGATAATCTTAATCAGTCAGAAGGGTTAGAATATAAAAAATTATGCAGATTATTAAAGATAACAAAGAAATCTGATAAGGATAAATTAGATATTGCTTTAAGAGCTCTAGAAAAACTTGAAATAATTAATAAAAATGAAGATGATGAATATACCTGCGTAAAAGATAGTGATCATCTTGTCGCTAAAATAAGATGTAGTAGCAAAGGATATTGCTTTGCTGTAAGAGGAAAAGACAAAGAAGATATCTACATCAAAGAAAATCTACTTAACTATGCATGGAATGGAGATAAAGTTTTAGTAAGGATAATAAAAGAGGGTTATAGAAGAAGATCACCTGAGGGAATAGTTGATTGTATTCTTGAAAGATCAAATCAAATACTTCTTTCTAAGGTTGAAATAATAAACAATAATGTTTATGCAATCCCAATAGACGATAGGATCCTTTCTAAAATTAAGCTCCCAAAAGAGAATAAAAAATACACTTTCAATCCAGACAATAAGAATATAGTAAAAGTTGAGATTGATAGATTTCCTATAGGTCAAGAAGAGGGTTTAGGTCGTGTGATACAAGAACTAAATCTAAGCAATAATGAGGAATATGATACAGACTTTGTTTTATCTAAAAGCAATATCGCCAAGTCATACAATTTGAATCATATTGAATCAAAAAAAATAGAAAAAAGGGAGAGGATAGACCTTACAAATAAAAACTCTTATTTATTCAAAAGTTGGAATTCTAATAATTCTCCAATGCTGCCAATGATTCAAATAGAACAGGAAAAAAATAAAAGTACTAAATTGTGGATACATACAAATAATCTTGCAGAAATAGTAGATCTTAATAGTAAAAAATCTCTAGAAATATTATTAAATGGTTTTGAATCATTACCCTTATTAAATGATTGGGAAAACTACCTTAGTGAAGCCATAAGAAATGATTCTGAATTTAAATTTGGTGAAAAGACCGAAGCGATAAGCCTCTGTGTACATTTAAATAGTGATAATGAAATAATTGATTGGTCATTTCATCTCACTTTTGTAAAGTGCTCTCTTATTGTTGGAAGTGATCATACTGACGCGCTTCTATCTAGAAAAAGTAAATCAAGAATAACCTCTCGGGTATTAAAACCCATAAAGGAATATATTGAAGATTTAGATAAAATACTGGAAATTTCATTTTCATTTAGACAAAAACATCTTTTGGAGGGTAAGGTTGAAATTCCTGCGCCACTCAACAAAATACAAACACTAGAAGAATTTTTTATTCACAATCCAGCTGAATATTCAAAAGGATATTTTGAATCATTAAACAAAGAAGATTGCCAAACTTTTCTTTCGCCAATACTATATGAGGCTAATTTAATATGGTTCAAACATTCAAATAAATATGGCTTAAAAAGTGCAGGATACATCTCAAAGGGAATAGATTACGTCAATGCAAATGAAATTATCAAATATTCAGAATTTATTGATAATGATATAGAGCTTAATGAAGATGGCAATTTGTTATTTAGTCAAGTAATTAAATTATGTGGCGATGATAATAAAAAAAGAATCCTACATAAACTTCTAATTAATGATCTTAAGGACAGCGAAATAAGTTTGATATCTAAAAACCCTGATAATGATGAATCAGAAAAATTATTTATTTCCCCATGGACAGTTCCTGGGTTTGACTTCACTAATCTTATAAACCAGTACTGTATTTTTAATATGATAATAAATGGTAAGAAATCAAAGAAAAATAATATTAATGCAATCAATATATCGGAAAGTAATTCATTAGACTTAGTAAATTGGGATATATTTAATTCATCAATTTCAAAGAATCTAGAAACATTATTTAATAAGTTTGTAATAGATAAACATAATGAATTCAAGTATAAAGTTAACCAATATAAATCTAATATGATAAGTATAAAAAAAGTAAGAAAAGCAGAAAAGTTAATAGGTAATATTTATGGTGGATTCATATTATCAGTTCAAACATATGGTTTCTTTGTTGAGATATCAGAACTAAATGTAGAGGGTTTAGTACACGTCAGCACTCTAAATAATGATTGGTATGAATATAGATCAAGGCAAAATCTATTGATTGGAAGAAAATCTAAAAAATCATATAAAGTTGGAGATGCAATAGAAGTAAAAATCATAAAAGTCGATATTCTTAAATATCAAATTGATTTAGAATTAACATAAATCAATTCTCACAAAATATATTATGGAAATATTAACCAAAAAAATTTAAGATAAATTTTAAATTTATGTTTAAGAAAAAATATTTATTATTAACACTTTTTTTAGTAATAGTTTTTCAAATTTTATTATATACAAATAATAATCAGAAGACTTCATTTAGATACTTCAAGTGGACTCTCCAAGAAGTGAGTATAGGTAAGTTAATAAGTATTTCATTTTTTTCTGGTTTATTTGTAAGTACTTTATTGAATACAACAATTACTAGTCCTAGTTTCAGAAAAAAAACTTTCGAAAATGTGGAAAATGATTTCGTATCTGAAAATTATGAGGAAGAAATGGAACCAAACGTTGAGATGCCGCCACAAAGGGATATTAGAGAAACTCAACCAACAATTTCTGTTAATTACAGAGTAGTCAAAAATATGAATGATAATAATTTTAAAAAAGATCAAAGTTCTTCAAATCAAGATCTTAAAGATGATTGGGATAATGCTGATAATGATTGGTAGAAAAATAATTTAATTAAAAAATGTTTTTTTAATTTATAATGGAATAAATAGTTTTTTTTATGGAAGAAAATTTAGACAAAAATAATGAAATAAATAAAGAAATATCTGACAACACTACTAAATCAAACTCTGAGGAAATAAAAGGACCTAAATCAGAAAAAGTTATCAATATGGATGTAAATAATGGTGATTCTGCTACTAAAGTTGTTATAAAAAATGAAATTAATACTTCCGAAAAACCTATCACAAAACCCAAAAAAGAACTCCCAGTAGAGAAAAAACCTTTCCAAGAATTTATTAACATACACCTAATTCCCTCACTTACTGAGGAAATTAATCAAAGAGGATTAGAAATAAACAATATTAACCTCACTAACACAAACAGACCTATTGCTGGAGATAAATGTTGGGTAATAAATTGTGAAATTAAAGATACATGTAACTTTTGGTTATCCTTTGAGAAAGATGATATTAGTTCATTAAAAAGTATTTCCTTATCAAAACCTAATCAAAAACCAAGTATTATTGAATCTTTTCTTATTGACGAAAAAAGAATTACCCTTAAATTAATTATTTCAAGATTACTTCAAAGATTGAATGGGCAAAAGTTAATAGGAGTTAATTAGAAAAACAATAACACCAAGTTAACTTTTCCCTCGAAAATACAAATAATAGTAAATAATAGTATTAATAAACCGAATAAAAAATGGCTCAATCAACTGTTGAATCAAAAAATAAAAAAGATATTAATAACGGAAAGATACCAGCAAAAGAAACAATTTTGTCCCCAAGATTCTATACAACAGACTTTGAGGCCATGGAAAATATGGATTTATCAATAAACGAGGAGGAATTGGAAGCTATATGTGAGGAATTTAGGAAAGATTACAATAGACATCATTTTGTCAGAAATAGTGAATTTGAAGGCGCTGCAGAAAAATTAGATCCTGAGACAAGAGAGCTTTTTGTTGATTTTCTCGAGGGAAGCTGTACTTCAGAATTTTCAGGTTTTTTACTGTATAAGGAACTTAGTAAGAGAATTAAAGTCAAAAACCCTCTACTTGCTGAATGTTTTGCTCATATGGCCAGAGATGAAGCAAGACATGCAGGTTTTTTAAATAAATCAATGAGTGACTTTGGACTTCAGTTAGATTTAGGTTTTTTGACAGCCAATAAAGATTACACTTATTTCCCTCCAAGAAGTATTTTTTACGCTACTTATTTATCAGAAAAAATAGGTTATTGGAGATACATAGCAATTTATAGGCATCTCGAAAAGAATCCTGATAGCAAAATTTTTCCACTCTTTAATTACTTTGAAAATTGGTGTCAAGATGAAAATAGACATGGGGATTTCTTTGACGCATTAATGAAAGCACAGCCACGTACTGTTAAATCTTTAAGCCAAAAAATTACCATTGGCGGCTCTACTTTTACACACCCATTATTTGACTACTTCCATAGGTTTAGATATTTTTTGAATAATCTTCCATTAACATCCAAGTTATGGTCTAGATTTTTTCTATTAGCTGTATTTGCAACTATGTATGCAAGGGATTTGGGGATTAAAAAAGATTTCTACAGTTCTTTAGGTTTAGATGCCAGAGATTACGACCAGTTTGTTATTAATAAAACAAATGAAACTGCAGCTAGAGTTTTCCCTGTAGTAATGGACGTTTATGATAAATCTTTTTATGGAAGACTAGATAAAATAGTAGAGAATAATAAGGTTCTTTTCGATATTGCAAACAGTGATGGAAATAAAGTATCTAAAACTTTTAAAAAACTACCTAAATATTTATCAAACGGTTACCAGTTATTAAGACTATACTTATTAAAACCTCTTGATAGCAAAGATTTCCAACCTTCGATTAGATAATCTTTAATACAGAGAAGATTTATAGACTCATATGCTTTCGTCACAAATCAAATCAAATGAAATCGTTTTTGGTAGTTGCAATAAAGATTTATTAGAAGAAATTATTTTCTACGGCATTGGACTTGGAGCTGATTTTGTAGAAATATTTATAGAGAATACTGACAACTCAAGCGTTTTAGCTGAAGAAGATTTTATTACAAGTGTAAGTCCATCATTTGGAAGGGGTGCTGGCATTAGAATCTTCAAGGGAAAAAAGGATGGATTTGTAAGTACAAATGATTTAACAAAGCATGGCTTGATGAGATCGATATCTCAGGCTATTGAGATGTTAGATATAACAGAGAACAAAAGAGAAGTATTTAACGGTTTAAATAAACATAGGGACTATAGTTTATCCAAGAAAAAATGGATTAATGAAGTCCCATCTATTCATGAGATAAGTGAAAAACTACTTGTCAGCACAAAGTCTTTAAAAAAAAATAATAAAATAATAACTAGAAAGGGAAGTTACTCTAGAAATCTTCAAGAAGTAATTATAGCCTCCAGTGACGGAACCTATGTCTCAGATATTAGATTGCATCAAACAGTTGGACTCAATGTAATTGCCAGTGATGCCCAATATAGATCTAGTGGAAGTAGAAGATTTGGATCGTCAGGAATGCCTAATGAATTCAGATTATGGGATCACGAAAAAGCAGCTAATGATGTGTTTGAAAGTTCAATGAACATGTTGTATGCAGATTACGTTGATGCAGGACAAATGCCAGTTGTATTAGCTAATAAATTTGGTGGCGTTATATTCCATGAAGCCTGTGGTCATTTACTTGAAACCACTCAAATAGAGAGAGGAACAACACCATTTGAGAATAAATTGAATGAAAAAATTGCACATGAATCTGTAACAGCAATAGATGAAGGGATATCAGAAGGATCCTTCGGTTCATTATCAGTAGATGATGAAGGTATGGAACCCGAAAAATCAGTTCTTATAAAAGATGGAATTTTAAAAAAATTCATATCCGACAGGGCAGGTGAATTAAGAACTGGCCATAAAAGAACAGGGAGTGGAAGAAGACAAAATTATTCTTTTGCTGCAGCTTCAAGAATGAGAAATACTTATATAGCTAAAGGTGAGCACTCTAAAGAGGATCTAATCAATAGCATTAGTGAAGGGCTTTACTGCAAATCAATGGGTGGTGGCAGTGTAGGTGCTACAGGACAATTTAATTTTGCGGTAGAAGAAGGATATCTTATTAAAAACGGAAAATTAACTAGTCCAGTAAAGGGAGCAACATTAATCGGTGAGGCTAAAGAAGTTATGCCAAAAATATCAATGTGCGGGAATGATCTCGAATTGGCTCCTGGATTCTGTGGATCTATTAGTGGAAGTGTCAACGTAACTGTTGGCCAACCTCATATTAAGGTTAATTCAATAACTGTTGGCGGAAGATAAGATATGAATTCAAGAGAAATCACAACTCAAATCTCCAAAGCTGCAGATTTCCTAAATCTTAAAAAATGGGATTATGGAGCAAGCTTCTCCAATGATTATTCTGTGCAAGTAGATAAAGGAGAGGCTAAACAACTTAAGGCATCACAAAAACAAATTTTAACTATAAGAGTTTGGAATCAATCTAATCTAGTTGGTATTACTACAACAAGTGATATTAGTGAATCTGGTATTAAAAAGGCTCTTAAGCAAGCAAATATAGCTTCTGATTTCGGCAATAAGAATGAATCTACAGAATTTTCACCACTAGCGAAGGATCCTATTAAAGTTAAGGAAGTTAAAAAAAGAAATCCTGTTGGAATAAAAAAATTACTTACAGTTTTAAGAGAAGCGGAAGTAAAACTATTAGAAAGTCATGAATCCATAAAATCTGTTCCATATAATGGTTTATCTGAGAGTTTCTTTGAGAGGGTTTATGCAAATAGTGAGGGTGCCTTTCGAAGTTATTCCAAAAGTCAAGCAGCACTATATTTATATGCAAGAGCAGAAGAGAAAAATAAGAAGCCTCGTAGTTCAGGTTCCGTAAAACTTGGATATGGAGCTGATGATATAGATATTGAGTCGTGTATTAAAGAGGCTTCAAATAAAACAATTTCTCATTTAAATTATTCATCTATTAAAACTGATAAATATTTAATATGTTTTTCCCCAGAGTCTTTTTTAACTATCATTAACGCCTTTAGCTCAATGTTTAATGCTAGAAGCATCATAGATGGAGTGAGCTTATCTAATAAAAATTCAATCGGAGAGAAAATATCTACAGAAGCACTTAATATTTATGATGATGGCCTTCACGAAAAGAATATTTCTTCAACACCATTTGATGGAGAGGGAACCCCAACCAAAAGACTATGTCTTATTAAAGGAGGGAGAATTGAAAATTTTATACATTCTGAATCAACTGCAAGAATATTTAAAACGACTCCCACTGGCCACGCTGGACTAGGATCAAAAGTCTCAGTATCTCCTGATTGGATCGTAGTTGAAAAATCAGATGAAAACTTTGATCTAAAAACATCACTAGATCACTCTACTTATGAAGGAGAATTTGTTTATATAGAAGAGTTAAATGCAATCCATGCAGGTGTCAGAGCAAGTCAAGGTTCATTTTCTCTTCCATTTGATGGATGGCTCTACAAAAAAGGAAAAAAAATCTCAATAGAATCTGCCACCGTAGCAGGGGATATCAAATATCTTTTGAAAAATATAGTAAATATTGAATCAAGCCAGGAGGTAACAACAAGTGGAATTTCTCCACATATATGGATAAATGAATTATCAATAACTGGTGACGCGTGAGAATTATATTCTGGGGAACACCTGAATATTCAATTCCTAGTCTTGATATTTTTATTAAATCTAAGCACGAGGTAATTGCAGTAGTTAGCCAACCGGATAAGAAGAGATCTAGGGGAAATAAATTAATAGCCTCACCTGTAAAAAGCATTGCTGAGAAAGAATCTATAAAAATTTATACTCCAGAAAAAATCAGGGGCAATATAGATTTTATAAATGAACTTAAATCACTTTCTTGTGATTTATTTATTGTTATAGCTTACGGGAAAATTTTACCCAAAGAGATATTGGAAATCCCAAAATTTGGTTGTTGGAACGCACATGCTTCATTACTCCCAAAATGGCGTGGTGCCGCTCCAATTCAATGGTCCCTAATAAGAGGCGATGAATTTACTGGTGTAGGAATTATGAAAATGAATGAGGGACTAGATACTGGCGACATATTGTTGGAAGAAAAAATTAAAATTAATAATAACGATAATTTAAATACACTATCGGAAAAACTTAGTATTTTATCGGCAAAATTATTTTTGAATGCTACATCTATAATCGAAGAAAATATTAATAAAAATATTAATCCTCTATTAATAAAACAAAATACCCTTGGAAGAGAAATTACTTACGCAAGAATGATTGTAAAATCAGACTTTAAAGTTGATTGGGGTAATGAGGCAATTAAAATTTCTCAAAAAATAAAAGCATTACACCCGCGAGCAAATACTACTTTTAGAGGTAAGAACCTTAAAATACTTAAAATCAAAGTTTTGACTAGTGATGTAATTAAAAATGAAAAATACCTTTTCATGAGCAATTATTCAAGACCAGGTATTATTCTTGCTGTAATAGAAAATGAAGGAATTATAATTTCAACTAAAACTGATCCGATTATTTTGTTAGAAGCAAAACTAGAAGGCAAAAACATTTCTAGCAAAAAGCAATTGATTCAACAGTTAAAGCCATCAGTAGGTGAATATCTCTCAGATTAAGTTTTAGATTCTTTTTTAGAGAATCCCCAAATGAAAGCAAAAAGAATCAAAAAATAAAAATAATAGTCTGGAAGAATAGATTCTTTAATTAACGTATTTAGTAAAAGTTTAATCCCAACTATTAAAATTGCTACGTAACCGGCTGTTTCTAATCTAGAAAATATATCCAGAAGTTTTAGAAAAATCCCCGATGTAAATCTTAAGGCTAATACTCCAATCACTGCTCCAAATATAATTAATATGTATTGATCACTTATAGCTACTGCAGTAGTGATACTATCTATGGAAAAAGCAAAATCAGTAATTGAAAGAAGCGCTACAACCCTTAAAAACCTAAAATTATTTTTATTATTATCTGTCCTATTTTCAGCGTTTTCTATATCTGAATTTAAAAAAACATTAGAGAAGAATAAATAAATTAAATAAAAACCAGCAAAAACTCTAATAAGAATAAACTTTAGAAGAACATTAGATAATATGATTAGAATAATTCTAAATAATAAAGATATTGTTATACCAATATTTAAGGCTCTTGACCTTAATTCTGAACTATCGAGGGATTTAGTAAGAGAAGCTAGTGCTACAGCATTGTCTGCAGATAATAATAATTCTAGAGCAATTAATATTGGTAAAAGTGTAAAGATTTCGTACCAACTGTCTACCTGATCTAGTGTGGGTATAAAAGAATTTATTGCGGCGGAATCCATCAAATATTATTCACAATCAGTATAAAATCTAATATAATGTATCGGATATTTGTAATCAAGATTGATAGTTATAAATGAGTTTAAATACTTTAGTTGATTATATTTCGAACTCACAAATTACTTCTGAATTAATAAACAGAATTTCAAAAAATAATGAATTAAATATTGTTGGTTCAAGTAGATATGCAAAATCAATAATATTAGATAGCATCGCAAAAAAAGAGGAAAAAAATATATTATTAATTTGTCCTAATGTAGAAATTGCCTACAAATGGATTGGTTATTTTGAAAGCATAAATGATAAAGCAGTTTTATATTATCCTCCAACAGAACATCTACCATACTCATCAATTAATAAATCCAAAGAGATTGAATTTAGTCAGCTTACTGTTTTATCTAAATTAATAAAAAAAGAGAAAAATGAACTTAATATTGTTATAACAACTGAGAGATCACTACAACCTCATCTAATAAATAAATACCTATTAATTGAAAACAAGCTAGATTTGCAAAAAGGAGTTCAAATCGAGATTCAAGAATTAGCAAATAAACTTACTTTGTTGGGCTATACAAAGGATAATGTAACTTCAACTGAAGGATTCTGGAGTAGGAGAGGGGAAATAATAGATATTTATCCTGTCAATAATGAGTTTCCTATAAGATTAGAATTTTTTGATAATGTCATTGAGAAAATAAGAGAATATGATCCCCATACACAGAAAACATTAGAAAGTATAAATAATATTGAAATAATACAGGCTGGATTTGATTTGCTAATAAAAGATAAGTTAAATAATTTATCCAAGAATAATCTTTTTAATTCAGAAGATATAAATAAAAATAATCTTGATCGTTATTTAGGAATAATTGAAGAAGAACCCTCAAACATAATAGATTTTATAAATAGGGAAACAATTCTTGTAATTGATGAATTAGAAGATTGTAAAAAATTTGCAAATAATTGGTATCTAGATTCAGAAAGTAATTTTGATAATTGTACGTATGAATTAAATGAGAACCTTAAAAATAATGACATTAATTTAGAGGCCAAACCTAATTTGCATTTAAAGTTTGACGAAATATTAAAATCACTAGGAAATTTTAATTTAATAAAATTTTATGAATTTGAATCTAAAATCAACATCGATAATAGATTTTTGTTAAACGATAAAAGATTAAATTCATACTCTAAAAATCTAGGGAAATTATCAAATGATATAAATAAAAATATAAAAAATAATGAAAAAGTATGGATATTATCAGCACAACCATTGAGAACAAGGACTTTACTTTTTGAGCACGAATGTAATGTAAACTTCTTAAACAATCCTAATGATATTGATGAAGCATATAAGTCAATTAATAATTCAACTCCTCTAATTTTAAAAAATAAGAACAATTACGAAATCGAGGGGTTTTATCTTCCGATATGGAAAATTGTCCTCATAACAGATAAAGAATTATTTTCACAACAATCTCTTTTTAATAATGTATTCATAAGACGAAAAAAAAGAAGTGTCAATTCAAATATAAATGTAAATAAGATTAGTCCCGGTGATTTTATAGTTCATAAAAATCATGGAATAGGAAAATTTTTAAAAATAGAAAAAATAAATATAACTGGAGATTCAAGAGATTATTTAGTCATTCAGTATCAAGATGGAAAGATAAGTGTTGCCGCTGATCAACTTGGTAGTGTTAACAGATATAGATCAAGCGGAAAAATAAAGCCGAAAATAAATAAATTAGGAGGGACAGAATGGGAAAAAATAAAAGAAAAAAATAAGAAACAAATCAAAAAAGTTGCTGTCGATATTTTAAAACTTTATGCAAAGAGAGAAAAATTAAAGGGTTACATTTACCCAGAAGATGGTCCTTGGCAAGATGAATTAGAGGAATCATTCCCTTATCAACCAACACCTGACCAAATTACTGCTGTAGAAGAAATAAAATCTGATATGGAAAGCGAAAAGCCAATGGACAGGCTAGTTTGTGGAGATGTAGGATTTGGCAAAACAGAAGTAGCTGTTCGGGCTATTTTTAAAGCTATTACATCAGGCAAACAGGTAATATTACTAGCACCTACAACAATCCTAGCTCAGCAACATTGGAGGACAATAAGTAATAGATTTTCACCTTATCCAATAAAAGTATCACTACTCAATAGATTCAAAACTGTTAATGAAAGAAAGGAAATCTATGCAGGTTTGAAAAATAACAAAATTGATTTAGTTGTAGCAACGCACCAAATTTTAGGAAAAGAAATAGAAGTTAAAAACTTAGGACTATTAGTTATTGATGAAGAACAAAGATTTGGAGTAAGGCAAAAGGAGAAAATAAAAAAAATCAAAACCAACATAGACGTTTTAACTCTCTCGGCAACTCCAATTCCAAGAACTCTTTATATGAGCTTATCTGGACTAAGACAAATGAGCTTACTAAACACTCCTCCACCATCAAGAAGATCAATAAAAACATATTTATCTGAAATAGATATGGATGTTATAAGAACTGCAATTAATCAAGAACTTGATAGGGGAGGTCAAATATTTTATGTTCTTCCAAGAATTTCTGATATAGATCAAGCTGTAAACAAATTAAATAATATGTTTCCCAGCTTAAAATTTATTGTTGCTCATGGGCAAATGAACGAAACAGAGCTTGAAAATGCAATGATTGCTTTTAATAATGGAGAAGTAGATTTAATGATATGCACAACGATAATTGAAAGTGGATTAGACATCCCTAAAGTAAATACAATCATTATTGAAGATTCTCATAAATTTGGCCTTTCACAACTTTATCAACTTAGAGGAAGAGTAGGTAGAAGCGGTGTTCAAGCACATGCTTGGTTATTTTATCCAAATATAAATAAAATTAATGAGGCTGCAAAACAAAGATTGAAAGCGATAAAAGACTTTTCAGAACTAGGCAGTGGATACCAACTCGCAATGAAAGATATGGAAATAAGAGGTGTTGGTAGTTTACTAGGAGAAGAACAAAGTGGAAAGGTTAATGCTATTGGATATGATTTATATATAGAAATGCTCCATGAGGCTATTTCAGAAATAAGCGGGCAAGAAATACCTGAAGTTAACGACACTCAAATTGATCTCCCAATAAATGCATTTATACCTGCAACATGGATATTAAACAGAGAAGAGAAGCTTGAAGCTTACAAATCTGTTACTGAATGTTCAAATAATGATGAATTAACTGAATTAGCTACAGACTGGGTTAATAGATATGGAAACTTACCCAAACCTGTTGAATCCTTAATTATGATAATGAGAATAAAATTACTAGCTAAAAAATGTGGTTTTAATAAGATCAAGCTCAAAAAGCCAAACATCTTGATAGAGACAAAATTAAAAAATTCTACTTTTAAAATATTTAAAAATTCTTTGGCAAGTAGTGTTCAAAATAAATTTAATTTTAATGAAGGCCAACCATTTTCAATCATCACTATAAGGGGCTTAGGAGCAACTGAAATTCAAAATCAAATTGATCAACTAATGTTGTGGTTCGGCTCTTTTGAAAGAGAAATAAAGAATTTCGATAAAGAACTTATTAAAAGAGATTAAATTATTAAATAATTATTTAAAATCCGCGAATCAGTTTGATTTCGGTTAGGTTTATAAAAATTTATTTATTATATGGGTGAATATATAGACGTCGGAATCCAAACTTCGATTTTACCCTTATCAATTATTCTTTCATCAATTGTATTAGGCATATTTGCATTATTTGGGGAAGAAACAGAAAATGATGATGATGATTCTGATTCAGGAAGTGGTGGCTTAATGCAACCTATTTGAAATTATTTATAAACAATTTGTTTTGACTTTCTCTTAGAGACTTTAAATAACCTATTAAATGAACCTATCATTAAGATCAGAGCAGTAAAAGAAGATACAAGAATAAAAATCACCAAAAATATCTCATACAGATATGAAAAGAGATCAATCAATAATATAAAAGATTTATTAAATGTCGAAGGTAGATTTTGTAACAGCAAATTTTTATTAGGAATTAAATAATTTATATAAACTAATAAAACACTCAAAATAAACAAAAAGAAAGATTCAGTAAACAGTCTTCTTTTAGATTTTCTTCTTAAATTTAATTTTTTTTTAAAAATATATTTATCAGGTTTAATATTCAAATTTGGGATTTTTAAATCTGCCATAAATCAAAGCTCAAAGAAAAAATTTGAATACCTCTGAAAAGAAATTAACCTATAGTATCGTGTTTGTATTTAAGATGCTAATTACTCTTTATTCAGGACTTGTTAATTCTTTTTTTTCTATATTTTCAAAAGGACTATATAAATAAATAAAAGAAGAAGAGAATAGAATTAAAGAGCAAATTGCAAAAAACGGTGGAATAAAGAAATTGAAAAATTTAACTTTATTATTTAATCCAAATTTTAATTTTTTTGGAATTTTAGTAGATATATCTGTTTTTTTTATTCTTACTTTTGGCGATTCATTTAACTGATCAAAACAATTTATGGTATCTGAAAGCAATGAATTATCAATCTTTAGGACTAAAGGCTTTACATTTGCTTTAGAGCTCTTGAGAACAATATTATGTATGTGGAGATTATCGGCTTTTATATCGATTAATTTAGACTCATATATTGGAATTTCGTTTTTAATTAAAAGATTTGAATAAATATAAAAAGCATCCATAATAGGCCCTAAATGTTCAATTTTGCCTTCAATAAGTGGTTTATCAACTATGGTTAATTTCCATTGAGAAATTATAGATATTTGATCTTTATTTTCATTATTTGAATAATCTGGCAATCCGATTATTTCTAGACTTACTGAAGATTGATGAAATGACAATTTATTTTGCATCACATTAAAAATCGTATAAAAAATTCTTCAACTTTTGATAACCCTGATTTGAAATACAAAAAGCTAAAATAAGCAAAGATTTTATTATAATCTCACCATTTTCAGTTTGATTTAAAAGCTTTTTCACTCTTATACTTTCTACATTAAATCTCTCTTTAATCAACTCAATAAATCTCTTATTAAAATCATTCCAAATAATTGAATTCTCTTTAATATCTTCTTTAGATTTCAGTATCTCTCTTATATAAGGATATAAATATTTGGACATTTCAACGGTGATTTTAATTAAGGCATCGAATTCGTTTACTTTAATATTGTTGTTAACATAAGATTTTCTCAATGGATTATTATTCCTTAATTTCCAAATAGTAATTTTATTTGGCAGAACATCATTTAAATCAAGTCTATTTGATAAAGCGTAAAGGGATTGAATACCATTTAAATCAATAGTTTCTAGGATTATTAATAATAAATCAAGCTTCTCTACAGATTGTCTTGATACCTGATTTCCCTTAGTTAAATCTGTAATTGTTCTCGATCATAATATAGGAGAATTATAACAGAATTATTAATCCATTTTTTGAAATAAAAATGAATATAACTTATCTAGTTCTTCAATAGTTAGCATTCCATAACTCCATAATAATATTGGTAATGGAGTGTTATTTTTTATAGATAATTTTATACCAAGTTCAATAGTAGATTCATCTAAACCTAATACATTAAATAAATAAATTATCATTTCTCTAGATAAATAATTATTCATGAATTCTATTTAATTCTTGAGTAAATGAGAGATTTAGTCATTTGATTAAGGACTAATTTTCTTGTAAAAAGAAATTTATTTAAAAGTAAAAATGAAAATTTCCTTATTGGAAATAAAAAAACGTTTTGATTAGCAAAAATCGATATCAACGAGTCAGTTATAAAAATAGTGACAATAATATCTAAAATTCTGCTTGAAAAATACTTGAATTTAAATAATATCAATTGCAATTTAGTAATAGCAGTATTTTTATTAAAAAGGTCATAAATAGTATTAACATCTCTCCAGCAAATATTTAAACCCTGACCACCAACAGGATGAAATGTATGAAAAGCATCTCCTACTAAAACTAATTTTTTAAAATTTAAAACTGGTAAATTTAAGGATAATGAAACAGGAAAAATATTAAATTCGCCTATTATTTGGTCCAACTTAAATTCATTAGGCAAGATTGTTGATAAGTTATCCATTAAAAAATTCTTGTCAGAATTCAACCTTTCAATTGCCTTTAATGTACTTGAAGTCCAAATTACTTGATATAAGTTTTTTTCTAAAGGTAATAATGCAAGTGGGCCTTCTTTTCTAAAAATTTCATAAGCTCGTTTTTCACAATGACCTCTAAGAGAAACTTTAAAAGTTAAACAAGACTGACTATACGATTTTTTTATATCAACAAATTCTATAAATTTTTTATCAAGTGAGTTAGCTCCTGTTGAAAAGAATTGATAGTCAAATAATATTTTTTTACGTAACAATCTCTGTGGTGTTATAAAAAAAATATTTTCATAATTGTCAATCTCTTGAAAAAATACGTTCATGAGATCCGAATGTTTAACTACCCAGCCAATATTTTCGGCAGAACTTATATCATCATCTAAGTCAGAAGTTGATAAATTGGTGAAAGCAGAAGTTACGCTATCTGAAATTGAAAGGGTATCAAAGCCAAATAAAAATGGTTCTAATTTTTCCCAAAGTCTGAATTTATATAAGATTTTTCTTGTTGAGTGAGTAATTGCATAAGTTTTATCTTTATCAATTAATCTATCTTTTGTTAATAGATCAGTTAGAAAAATATTGCAATCAAATTTTGAAAGTGCAATTGAAAGTAATAAACCTGTGGGACCTGATCCAACAATTTTAAAATTCAATTTATTTTTCATCTTATTATATGAGCATCAACTATCTATTCAGATAAATATAGCAAATTTCCTCAAATGCCGGTCTTAATAAATAGGGGTACTCACCAACCCATAAGTTAATTTCAGGAAGCCAAGCATCGGTCAAATAAAAATCTCTATCAAAATTACGGTTATCAGATGTTATTAAACATCTAATACTCGAACCAACCCTAATTTGACTGTGCTTATTTTCCATAGGAAAACTTAATTTTTCCAAATAACCATCTTCATCTTCTAATTCAAGTACTAACCAAGTCCTTTTGTTTTCGATAACTTCTAATCGACCTTGCCTATTAGATTGTTCTCTTGAACTTTCAATCTTTTCTGTTTTATAAATATCTGATACATATCCATCAAATATAGAAAAAAATTTATATTTTCTTAATTTCAAATTTTTTCTACTTGATTCAAGAATAGGGCCCCAGATGATATACAAAAAGAAACCTACACATAGGAATAACCAGAAATTATTAGTTTGATCTCCAGTCGAACTAATAATTAATGAGATAAATCCACCAATTGAAGAAACTATTACTCTTTGAAGAATTTTTCTAGGATTCCCCAACGCGTACTTAAATTGACTTCCTGTACCAACTGCAGGAATTAGTTTTGAAATTTGACTTGAATTAATTGGAATTATCATTTTAAAAAATCAATTTTTCAAGTCCGTAAACTAAAGTTTCATAATTACCAATTTTTTTAATAGCCTGTAAAACTCCTGGCATATATGCCTTTCTATCAATAGTGTCATGTTTAATTGTGTAAGTTTCACCTGGAGATCCCATAATTACTAACTGATGAGCGAGTAATCCTGGTAATCGTACAGAATGTATATTGATTCCTGAATCTCTGAGCCCACCGCGTACACCTTTCAATGACTCAGACTCTTTTACTAAATTCTGATTAAATTTCTTTGGATATTCTTCAATCATTTCTGCAGTTTTTATACACGTCCCACTAGGAGAATCAGCTTTTTGATTATGATGCATCTCAATTAATTCAATATTGTCGTAAAACCTTGCAGCTACAGATGCCGCCTGCTGAAGAAGAACCATACCGACTGAAAAATTAGGAATTATTGCACAACCAACCGATGCTTTCTGAGCAAAAACAGATAAATCTTGTATTTGCGAAGGGCTTAGACCTGTAGTTCCTACAACTGGTGATACACCATATGCAATAGCTGATCTGGTATTTTCATATACAGAATCAGGATGAGTAAAATCAACCAGTACAGGTTTGATATTTTCATTTCTATAATTTTGACTAACAGAACATAAAGTTCCTTCAAAATCGTTTGAAACAAAAACATCACAATCTTTTACCTTCAATAATTCAGAAATATTTGAACCATTGTTCTTTTCGTTTATGTCGATTGCTGCAACAAGTTCACAATCTGTAGAATTTAATACAGTATTAACAACTTCACTACCCATTCTTCCTAAAGCTCCGGATACTAGTACTGGTATGGTTTTTTTTGGATTTTCAATCATTTTTTTAAAAAATTTTTTTTTAAAGGTTGTTACACGCTATTTATATTGCACACAATAACGTCTTTTCATTCGTAGGCTGGTAGAAATACTTAAAGAAAATCAATGTTTACGCAGGTCCGCTCAGCAAACCGCAGAGTATCTCCTGTTGAGGATAACAAACACAAAGTTGTAATAAAAGCAGTTTATGTTGTCCTTGAGCCACAATACCAAAATTCCTTAACTGAAGCTGCAAAGTCTATAAATAAGATGAATGGGCCAATAGGTATAGACCTTAGCGGCTATCTTATCGAAGAACTTAGGAATGATGGTAACTTTGAAGATTTTAAAGAAGATATAGCTAATGCAGATATATTCGTTGCTTCTCTAATATTCATTGAAGACCTTGCTCAAAAAGTTGTTGATGCCGTATCTCCATTTAAGGACAAACTTAAAGCATCAATTGTTTTCCCCTCCATGCCAGAGGTAATGAGACTAAATAAGCTAGGTTCATTTAGTATGGCCCAACTTGGTCAATCTAAAAGTATTATTGGAGATTTAATAAAAAAGAAAAAAGAATCTGATGGAGCAAGTTTCCAAGATTCAATGTTGAAGTTATTAAATACACTACCTTCAATACTTAAATATCTACCAGTAGAAAAAGCTCAAGATGCTAGAACATTTATTCTAAGTTTTCAGTACTGGTTAGGTGGTACGACTGAAAACCTAAAAAACTTCTTGTTAATGATTTCTGAAAAGTACGCTGTTTCAGAAATAATAAAGGATCAAATAGAAGAATTCAAAATTCAAGACCCTGAAACATTTCCAGATTTAGGAATTTGGCATCCTCTTGCTCCTTGCATGTTTGAAAGTCTTAAAGAATATCAAAATTGGGAAAACAACAGGAAAGATATAAATCCTAAAGATGACAAAACTCCAACAATAGGCTTAGTGCTTCAAAGGAGTCATATCGTTACGGGAGATGATGCTCATTACGTTGCTGTTATTCAAGAATTGGAATACAGAGGTGCGAGAGTACTACCTATCTTTTGTGGAGGATTAGATTTTTCTAAACCAGTTAATGAATTTTATTATGATTCCATAAATAAAGATCAACCTATAGTAGATGGAGTTGTATCTCTAACAGGATTTGCACTAGTTGGTGGGCCAGCAAGACAAGATCATCCTAAAGCTATTGAAGCCCTAAAAAGGTTAAACAGACCCTATATGGTTGCACTTCCATTAGTTTTTCAAACCACACAAGAATGGGAAGATAGTGATCTAGGTTTACACCCTGTTCAGGTAGCACTACAGATAGCAATTCCAGAGCTTGATGGTGCTATTGAACCTATTATTCTCTCAGGTCGTGATGATGCTACAGGTAAGGCGCATACTCTCCAAGATCGAGTTGATGTAATAGCTGAAAGAGCAATAAAATGGTCAACTTTAAGAGTTAAACAAAGAAAGGATAAAAAATTAGCCATCACAGTATTTAGTTTTCCACCAGACAAAGGAAATGTTGGAACGGCAGCATACTTGAATGTTTTTGGTTCAATTTATAGAGTACTTCTTGAAATGAAATCAAAAGGATATCAAATAGATGAACTTCCAAGTAATTCAAAAGAATTAATGGAAAAAGTAATTAACAACCCTGAAGCGATGGATGGCTCTCCAGAGTTAAATATTGCTCATAAGATGTCAGTAAAAGAATACGAAGAGTTCACACCATATTCTCAAAGACTTGAAGAGAATTGGGGAAAACCTCCTGGAAACCTCAATAGTGACGGACAAAACCTTCTTATTTACGGAAAACATTTTGGAAATGTTTTTATAGGTGTTCAACCTACATTCGGTTATGAAGGTGATCCAATGAGGTTACTTTATTCAAGAAGTGCTAGTCCTCATCATGGTTTTGCCGCTTATTACACCTATATAGAAAAAATCTGGGGAGCTGATGCTGTTCTTCATTTTGGAACTCATGGATCACTTGAATTTATGCCTGGTAAACAGATGGGCATGAGTGAAACTTGCTATCCGGATTCTCTCATTGGATCATTGCCTAATTTGTATTACTATGCTGCGAATAATCCGTCTGAAGCAACAATTGCGAAGAGAAGAGGATATGCTTCAACTATTAGTTATCTGACTCCTCCAGCGGAAAATGCAGGGCTCTACAAAGGACTTAAAGAACTAAGTGAACTCGTTGGTTCTTATCAACAATTAAGAGAAAATAGCAGGGGTATTCAAATTATTAATGCGATAGTTGAGACTTCTAAACAATGTAATCTTGATAAAGATGTTGAGCTCCCTTCAAAAGATGTAGAAGAACTTTCAATAGATGAAAGAGATTTATTTGTTGGGAATGTCTATAAACAGTTGATGGAAATTGAAAGTAGATTATTACCTTGCGGTCTTCATACTATTGGAGAAGCCCCAACAGCAGAAGAAGCTGTTGCAACACTTGTAAATATTGCATCATTAGAGAGAGAGCAAGAGGGATTAAGATCTCTTCCTGGATTGCTAGCTGAATCCATGGGCCTAACTATTAAACAAATTTATGATGGCAATAATAAAGGTGAACTCAAATTTGTAGAGCTAAATGAAAAAATCATAAAGACAGCAAGAGATTCTATTTTTGCGATGGTCAACTCTTTAAAAATTGTTGATGGCAGAGTTTATTTAGAAAAATCACTTCTTTCCAAACTTTTCGATTTACTTAAAGTTTTTGGTCTAAATCTACCTACCCCATGGCTAAGAGTCTGCAGATTAAATGGATTTAATGAAGTTAATCAGAAAGAATTAAATAAATTATTTGATTACTTACTTTTCTGTCTTGAACAGGTCTGTGCTGACAAAGAAATGGATAGTCTCATTAAAGCACTAGATGGAAATTATGTTTTACCTGGACCAGGTGGAGATCCCATAAGAAATCCAAGTGTTTTGCCAAGTGGTAAAAATATCCATGCACTTGATCCTCAATCAATCCCAACCACAGCAGCTGTAGCTGCAGCAAAGTCTGTTGTTGACAAATTAATTGAAAGACAAAAGGAAGAGCAAGGGACGTGGCCTGAAACAATAGCTTGTGTTCTATGGGGTACTGATAACATAAAAACTTACGGAGAATCACTAGCACAAATCTTATGGTTTGTTGGGGTAAAGCCAAAACCAGATTCGGTTGGAAGAATTAATAAACTAGAATTAATCCCTTTAGAAGAATTAGGCAGGCCAAGAATTGATGTAGTAGTTAATTGTTCAGGAGTATTTAGAGATCTATTTATCAATCAAATGGCATTAATAGATCAGGCAGTCAAATTAGCTGCCGAAGCAGATGAACCATTGGAATCTAATTTTGTAAGGAAACATTCACTAGAACAAGCAGAGAAGGAAGGCACCTCTATCAGAGAAGCTTCAGCAAGAGTATTTTCTAATGCAAGTGGAAGTTACAGTTCAAATGTTAATTTAGCCGTAGAAAATTCAACATGGGAGGAAGAAAATGAACTACAGGAAATGTATTTATCACGTAAAACATATGCTTTTAATGCCGATAATCCAGGTGAGATGAATCAAAAAAGAGAGGTATTTGAGTCAGTAATGAAAACAGCAGATGTTACATTTCAAAACCTTGACTCCTCAGAGATTTCATTAACAGATGTAAGTCATTATTTTGATTCAGATCCAACAAAATTGATCAAGACACTAAGAGATGACGGGAAAGAACCAAGTAGCTTCATAGCAGACACAACCACATCTAATGCTCAAGTTAGAACACTTGGAGAAACTATCAGATTAGACTCAAGAACAAAACTTTTAAATCCAAAGTGGTATGAAGGAATGCTTAAATCTGGTTACGAAGGAGTTAGAGAACTTTCTAACAGACTTAATTATACTCTTGGTTGGAGTGCGACAAGTGGTCAAGTAGATAATTTTGTATATGAAGAAACTAATGAAACATTTATAAATGACGAAGAAATGAGGAAAAGATTAATGGATCTTAATCCTAATAGTTTCAGAAGAATTGTTGGAACATTGCTAGAAGTCAATGGTAGAGGATACTGGGAAACTTCAGATGAGAATATAGAACAGTTGAAAGAACTATACCAAGAGGTAGAAGATAAAATAGAAGGAGTTAAAGAATAATAAATTTATTATTTTCTGTAAATCCTATCAGCCATTTTCAAAATTTGATAATTTAGTTTGACGTTGTGAACTCTCACGATGTCAATATTAAATTGAGAACAAAGACAACTTATTGCAAGTGTTCCTATATCCCTTTCTTTTGGATTTTTCTCATTTAAAATTTCTCCTATAAATCTCTTCCTAGATGCACCTATCAAAATTGGCAAATTCCATTTTTTAAATACATCTAAGTTTCTCAAAATTTCCAAATTATGAATAATATCCTTTGAAAAACCAATCCCAGGATCCACTATTATATTTCTTTCAGATATATTTTTTTCTAACGCATTCTTTATTAAATTATCAAGTGAGCACTTAACGTCACTCAATACATTCTGGTAATTAGAGAGTTGATTCATATTTTGACTATTACCACGACTATGAGTTATTACGAATGGACAGTTAAATTTTGATACAACATCCAAAATTTTTATATCCCTTCTTCCTCCCGTAACATCATTTATCCAATTAGCGCCATGTAAAAGAGCTTCGTAAGCAACTTCAGAATTAAAAGTATCAATAGAAATTAAAACATCTGGAAATTCAGATTTTATTAATTTTAGATATGGGATCAATCTTTTTATTTCTATACTAATCCCTACTTCTTCAGCTCCAGGTCTCGTACTTTGAGCACCAAGATCAATGACATCAACACCATTGTTCAAGAAATGATTTACTTGATCTAAAACTTTTTCTGAAGAGTTTAATTCCCCACCATCACTAAATGAATCAGGCGTTAAATTAATAACTCCCATAATTGAAGTTTTTTGTCCCCAGCCTTTTGGCCATTGATTTTTCTTATTGATAATTTGCAATTCTCGCGAAACTTTTTGGATCTAATGAGGCCCCTCCAACTAACACCCCATCTATATCACTCATTGACATGATTTCGTCAATATTATTAGGTTTAACAGATCCTCCATATTGAATAATTACATCATCAAAACCTATTAATTTCCGAATCAAAGAACATATCTTATTAGCATCTTCTGCCTCACATGTTTTACCAGTGCCAATAGCCCATATTGGTTCATAGGCAACAATTAAATTAGATGGATCTGTATTTTCTAATCCTTGTTCAACCTGTCTAGTGATAACTCTATCAGCTTCTCCTCTTTCTCTTTGTTCTAATGTTTCTCCTACACAAACTATTGGAGTAAGTCCACTAGATTGAGCAAAAACTGCTCTTTTATTAATTTGTTCATCACTTTCACTAAAATATTTCCTTGGTTCACTATGTCCAACGATTGCATATGAGACACCATGTTCGAGAAGCATTTTTGGAGATATTTCTGCAGTAAATGCTCCTTGATCTTCCCAATGAATATTTTGACTAGAAATATCTAAATAATCAAAATTAGAATGATCAGAAAAGGTTGAAATAGCTGTAAAAGGTGGAGCAATAACAACTTTACGATCGTCTTTTATGTTTTTTAATAAAGGAATAAACTCTTCTAAATAGGATTTAGCTTCAGCACAAGTCATGTGCATTTTCCAATTACCAGCAATTACAGATTTTCTCAAAATACTATCTCCAAGAAAAATATACTAATACAAAGTGAGTTGAATAAGCTATCTATTCAAAAATTAATTCATTTTTTAGAAATATTACTTTGTCTCCCTTGTTTAATTTCCTTCCTCTCCTAGTCTCAATAACACCATTAACCTTAACAGAACCGGATTTGATAAAAATTTTTGCTTCGCCACCAGAAGATACCAAATTTTTCCATTTTAAGAATTGATCCAATTTCATTGTTTTTTATACCCAAAGATATTGATAAAGTAGGATAAACAATTAAATATATAATATCTTGAGACTAATACCACCAGTCAGACCATATTCAAATAGGTTTATCAAGGGTTTTATATGCATGCTTATTTACGTAGCTTGTTGGCCTTTATTAGCTTATTTAGCTGGAAACTTAATCCCAGCGATTGGGTCAGGTGATCTCTCAAAAGTTTCTGGCATAATAATTAAGTCTTTATTGGTATTTTTAGTTCAGAAAACTGCTCAATTTGGACAGGATGTATTCATAGCAAAACCATCTTTAGAAATTAGTGAAGTGATGAGAGGAAATTTATTTACCAGAATTCAAAAAATAAGGATGAATTCTGTTGACAATATTTCAGCCGGAGACATCACATATAGACTTACAGAAGATGCAGACAGGGTAAGCGAAGTTATTTATAAAACAGCTCAAGATACTATTCCATGCACTTTACAGTTGCTAGCGGTAATAATCTATATGTTTTATTTAGATTGGTCACTAACAGTATCAACTTTTGTTTTAGCACCATTGATTATTCTTTCAGTTAACAGTTTTGGAAGAAGAGTTTTAATAGCATCTGAAAAAAGTCAAGAATCAACAAGTAATTTAGCAGGTTTAATAGGTGAATCTATAAATGGAATGTCCACTATAAGAGCTTTTGCTGCAGAAAATTGGATTATAAAAAGATTTTATAAAAGATTAAGTACAAATAAAAAAGCAAAATATAAAACATTAAAACTACTTGCATTTCAACATCCAGTTGTGGGGTTTGTTGAAGCATTTGGAATATTAGCAATATTAGGTTTAGGAGCCGCGAGAATCAATCTAGGCCTTCTAACAAGCGAAGAATTTAGTAGTTTTTTTGCAGCAATATTAATGCTTATTGATCCAATAAGCCATATAAGTACAAATTTTAATGACTATAAACAGGCAGAAGCCTCAATAAAAAGGTTGAAAAACATAAATCAAGAACCTGTCGAAGATGATAAAGAAAATTTACAAAGGATATCCAATTTTGAAGGCAAAATAAGTTTCAAGAAAGTAAATTTCGCTTACAAAAAAGATAATCAAGTACTTAAAAATATCAATTTAGAAATTAAAAGAGGGGAAGTCGCAGCTTTTGTTGGAGCTTCTGGAGCTGGTAAAAGTACAATGTTGGCTTTAATATTAAAGTTTATAACTCCAAATAATGGAGACATTTTTATAGATGATAAAAATCTCAAAATATTAAGTACAAAAGATATTAGAAAAAACATTGCATTAGTACAACAACAGCCTTTTTTGTTTTCAGGAACAATTATTGATGTAATAAGAATGGGAAGAAATTTCACCAAAGAAGAAGTTATAGAATCAGCAAGGAAAGCAAACGCTCATAACTTTATTCAAAAGCTTCCTGAGAAATATGAAACTGAGATAACTGAAAGAGGATCAAATTTCTCAGGTGGTCAGATCCAGAGGATTGCAATTGCAAGAGCAATACTTGGGAACCCATCAATTCTTCTATTAGATGAGGCCACTAGTGCTTTAGATGCAGAATCAGAATCTGAAGTACAAAAAGGACTTAATAGAGCTATGAAAGATAGAACAGTTATTGTAATTGCTCATAGATTAGCAACTACTCAAGAAGCCAATAAAATAGTTGTTTTCGATAAAGGTGAAATTATTGAAGTAGGGAAACACATTGATTTAATAAATAAACCTGGAATTTATAAAGAATTATGTGAAAAACAATTGATTAAGAAATAATAGTTATATTTATTAAAAAGTAAATCTATGAGCGAAAACACAAATGACTCAGCAAATCCGGTTTTAACCTTTGAAGGCAAAAAGTATTTCATAAATGAACTTTCTAATGAAATAAAAGAATCTATAAAAGTACTACAAATAGCTGAGTCACAACTTAAGATGCATCAAGATACTCTCAAATTACTTTCAATTAGTCGAAACTCTTTAGTTAATCAATTAAGAGAAAAACTAAAAAACTTAGAATAAAGTTTCAATAATTATGGATTTCTTGTAGAGAGTAAGTATTAATCTTATTGCATTGCAAAGCTTTGATCGCCTTAATTGCCGCCTTTGCTCCAGGAATAGTTGTAAAAGTTGGAATATTATATTCTAAAGCGGCACGTCTTAAATAAGCATCATCATGAAGAGCCTGTGAGCCAATTGGAGTATTAATTATTAATTGAACAAGTCCCGAACGAATTAGGTCCTCAATATTTGGTCTTCCTTCATGAACTTTTAGCACTTCTTCAACTTGAATTCCTAAATTCACCAAATATGAAGCTGTACCTTTTGTTGCGATTAATTTAAATCCTAAATTCAAAAGTTCTCTAGCAACTTCCTCAAGATTTTTTTTATCTAAATCATTTGTAGATAAAAAAGCAACACCCTCTGAAGGAACACCATTACCTGCTGCCAATTCCGACTTGGCATAAGCAATTCCAAAATCTTTAGCTAAACCCATTACTTCTCCAGTAGATCTCATTTCAGGCCCAAGTAATGTATCAGACCCAGGAAATCTTTTAAAAGGTAAGACAGCCTCTTTTACTGCCTGATATTTTGGAGAAAATTCTTCTGTGAAATTAAGATCTTCTAATGTAAAACCTTGCATTAACTGAGTAGCCAATTTTGCAACTGGTTTACCTATGGCTTTTGAAACAAATGGAACTGTCCTGGATGCTCTTGGATTTGCTTCGAGAATAAATAATTTATTTTCTTTTGTATTTGTATTTATTACTGCAAATTGCAAATTAATTAAACCAACAACATTCAATCTTTGTGCAATTAATTTAGTCCAGTTCCTCACATTTTCTAATGTGGAAATTGAAAGAGAAATGGATGGCAAGCAACAAGCTGAATCTCCTGAATGAATTCCTGCAGGTTCAACATGCTCCATTAGGCCAGCAATTACAACTGAACCCTCTGAATCGCATAAAGCATCAACATCTATCTCAATTGCATTATTCAAATATTGATCAAGAAGGATTGGATGATCAGGTGATACCTTAACTGCTTCAGAAATATATCTCGATAATTCATTCTCATCTTTAACAATTTCCATTGCCCTTCCCCCTAAAACATAAGAAGGTCTTACAACCAAGGGGAATCCTATATTTTTTGCTACTATTTCTGCTTCATTTTGATTACGTGCAATACCGTTTAAAGGTTGCCTAATACTTAATTCTTCAAGAATTTTTGTAAATTCCTCTCTATCTTCTGCTAAATCGATAGATATTGGAGAAGTCCCAAGAATTTTTGATCCAGTTTTGATCCCATCATTAGATTTAAGCCATTCAAATAAAGGTAATGATAATTTTAGTGGGGTTTGACCTCCAAATTGAACAATCAAACCATAAGGATTTTCAGCTTCTATTATGTTAAGCACATCTTCCAAAGTTACAGGCTCAAAATATAGAATATCGCTAGTATCATAATCCGTTGATACTGTTTCAGGATTACTATTAACCATTATTGTTTTATAGCCATTTGTAGAAGCTTGATATGATGCATGACAACAACAGTAATCAAATTCTATTCCCTGACCAATTCTGTTTGGACCTCCTCCTAAAATCATAATTTTTTTAGATTTACTATTTTCTGAAATCTCGCTATCGAAAATTTGAGAATTAAAATCAATGAAAGATTCTTCGTAAGTTGAATAATGATAGGGAGTTGAGGATGAGAATTCTGCTGAACAAGTATCAACAGTTTTATAAATTGGAATTATATTCAGTTTTTTTCTATATTTTCTCACTTCAAAAAACTCAGAATTAGTTAACTTTGCTATCTGTTGATCTGAAAAGCCTAATTGTTTAGCATGTAACATCAAATCCCTATCTAGAGTATAAAGTTCCTTATCTTTCAAAAAATCATTTTCAAAATTAAAGATATTACGTAATTTTTCGATAAACCATAAATCTATATTTGTAACTTCTTGAATATAATCATTAGTTTTCCCAAGCTGCATAGCTTTTTTAATAAGGAGAATTCTTTCAGATGTAGGGTTTCTTAAACTATTTTTAATTTGACTCTCATTTTTAAATTCATCTTGTACATCACATTCCCATCCAAACACACCTACTTCTAATGACCTTAATGCTTTCTGAAATGATTCTTCAAAAGAACGACCTATTGCCATTGACTCACCAACAGATTTCATAGCAGTGCTTAAAGTATTAGATGAGCCTTTAAACTTTTCAAAAGCAAATCTTGGGATCTTAGTAACTACATAATCAATTGATGGTTCAAAACATGCAGGTGTTTTTTTTGTTATGTCATTAATAATCTCATCAAGTGTATAGCCAACAGATAATAAAGCTGCAATTTTTGCTATGGGGAATCCAGTTGCTTTACTTGCCAAAGCAGAGGATCTACTAACACGAGGATTCATTTCTATAACAATTACTTCTCCATTAGATGGATTTATTGCAAATTGAATATTACTCCCTCCTGTTTCAACTCCCACCTCTCTAATAATTTTCAATGACAAATCCCTCAACCTCTGATACTCCTTGTCTGTTAAGGTCTGTGCAGGAGCTACAGTAATCGAATCTCCAGTGTGTACCCCCATTGGGTCTAAATTCTCAATACTGCAAACTATTACCACATTGTCAGCAGTATCTCTCATTACCTCTAGTTCAAACTCCTTCCATCCAATGAGTGATTTTTCAATTAATATTTGATTACTTGGACTTTCTTCTAAACCTGATTTACACAACTCTACAAATTCTTCAAGGTTAAAAGCAATTCCACCACCTACTCCACCTAAAGTAAACGCAGGTCTTATTATTAGAGGATAAGAACTAATTTTTTTTGATACATTTATAGCTTCATCTAAGTTAGATGCAATACCTGATGGACATACATTTACATTTATTTTCTCCATCGATTCTTTAAATAATTTCCTATCCTCAGCTTTATTAATAGCTCTTAAATTAGCTCCAATTAATTCAATATTATTTTGTTTTAAGAAATCTGACTCTGATAATTTAACCGCAAGATTCAACGCGGTTTGACCTCCCATAGTGGGAAGAATAGCATCAGGTTTTTCTCTTAGAACGATCTGAGAAACTATTTCAGGAGTCAATGGTTCAATATATGTTTTGCTTGCGATATCAGGATCTGTCATTATTGATGCTGGATTTGAATTTATCAAGACAATTTCATAACCAGCATTTCTTAATGCTTTGCAAGCTTGAGTACCAGAGTAATCAAATTCGCATGCTTGCCCTATAACAATTGGTCCCGAACCTAGAATAAGAATTTTTTTAAGATCACCTCTTTGAGGCATAATTTAAACGTTCATTTATCTCATGCTACTTATAAATCATCAGATGTTAATCAAGTTACTTGAAAAGCAACATTTGTTTCTATAGTATTGAAAGAAAATAATTTTTTATGAGCGAACTTCAGCGACTTAAAAGTTTGTTGCCTCCAGAAAATGAAAGTTGGGTATTTGTTGAAGCTGCTGCAGCTATAGATCCACCTCTAATAACACTTGAGGAAATCGGTCGTGACGAAGTAGAAATTCAAATAGATTTAGATGAATGGGATAACTTTGCTATTGACCATAGAAATTTATTATTTTGGCACGAGGTTGGGAAAATCCAAAATGACACAATTCCCAGAGATGGATGGGAAATGGCAGCTCTTGCCATAGGACTTGGAGGCGCGATAGGAGAGTTGTGGGTACAAGATGGGTTACTTCTATTACTTGCTCTTGGATTATCAAGTTTTGCAGGATATAGATTATATTTAAAAAATAATTCTGAGAAAAAGCTTCAAGATGCTATTTATGCAGATGAAAGAGCTATAGATCTTGCTTGTAGATTTGGATACAGCATCCCAAATGCTTATAAAAGTCTTGGAGGAGCATTAAAGGAGTTAATAGAGAAGACACGAAAAAAGAAAAAAAGAAGTTTCTTTGAAGATAGATTAGATGCCCTAAGAAAAAGTGCAGAAAAAGCAAGATCAGAATTATCTCAGCAAGAAGGCTCAGAAAAATCAGTTTCAAGTGAAAATGTTTATGGACAATAAAAGTTTGGTTTTAATAGCAGCCCAAGCATGTGATGAAAAAAAGGCAAGAGATATAAAACTTATAAAAATTGACAAAGTATCATTCATAAGTGAGTGGATTTTGATTGCAGAAGGCTTATCTGATGTACAGGTTAGATCTATTACTAACTCGGTAGAGGGAGAGCTTAGAGAAAAGGCTAAAGTTGAACCTATACGAAAAGAAGGGATTAACGAAGCGAAATGGGCTTTACTCGATTATGGAGATTTGATAGTAAATATTTTTCAACCAGAAATAAGAAAATATTATGACCTTGAATCATTCTGGAGTAATGGAGATAATCTTGTATTTCCATAATTTTATTTTATGAATCAATCTAAATGCCCTGTCCCTAGAGATCAGCAACCCACAAATGAATTCATAGAATTGTCAAAATCTAAAATTTTTTCTTGGCCAAAAACAAAAAAATCACTAATCCTTATATTGATAAAGTTCTGGATAGGAACTTTTGTTCTATTTCTTGTTATTTCTTCAGGTAGTGTTTATTTCAAAACATCTCTTTTAAAATATATCCTATTAAGCTTTTTTAGCAGCTTATCAATACCTCTTTTAATTTCAATAAGATTATATCTAGGTTGGAATCATATATTTAATAGATTGATATCTGAAAAAGTAGAATATGAGGAGTCCGGTTGGTATGACGGTCAGGTATGGGAAAAGCCATTAGTTTTGAAAGAAAAAGAATCACTTATTGCTTTAATCGAGGTAAAACCTATTTTAAAAAATTTAATTCAAATTTTTTCTATTATTTCAGTCTTAGCTTTATCTGGTATTTTGATTTTTCAATATAACAATTTCTAAATGAGTTCTAATTTCAAAAACCTCTACACTTCAAACAATCCTCCCTTACAAGCAACCTTAATGAGAGGATCAAATATTGAGTCGATCCACAAGATTCATGCTGTCATTACTGATAAAAAAGGGAGGGTTTTAATGTGCGCAGGAAATCCAGAATATAAAAGTTTCATAAGGTCAGCACTAAAACCTTTTCAAGCAATACCTTTCGTTAGTAGTGGAGCTTCATCAAAATTCAATAATGAATCAAAATCAATTGCTTTAGCATGCGGGTCACATAGTGGATCAAAACTTCATTCAAGGGAAGCATTCAAAATTTTATGGGAATATGACATTGATATTGATAATCTTAAATGCCCAAAATCAAATACAAGTCCATTAGAACATAATTGCTCGGGTAAACATGCTGCTTTTTTAGCTACATGCAAAAAAATGAACTGGCCATTAGATAGTTACTTAAAAGGGGATCATCCTCTTCAAATAGAAATATTCAGAATTGTTTCTGAATTACTTAAAATCCCATCATCTGAAATAAACGCAGCACGTGATGATTGTGGTGCACCTACTCTCTATTTAAAACTTTTGGAAATGTCGAGGTTATATTCTCTTCTGAGCAGTTCCGAAAATGCTGAATTAGAACAAATCAGTAGATCTATGACAATAAACCCAATAATGATAAGTGATGACAATAAATTTGATACAGAAATAATTAAAGCTTCTCATGGGAACGTTATAAGTAAAGGTGGAGCAGAAGGAATACAGTGTCTATGTAAAGTAAATGAAGGTATAGGTTTAGCTTTAAAAGTAGAAGACGGTTCAAAAAGAGCAAAGCATGCTGTTAGTCTCCATTTACTAAAACAGTTAGAGTGGATATCTGACCTAAGAATTCAGGACATCGAAGAAAAGATTTTTAATTTTCCTGAAGGAGTGCGACTTGAAGTTAAAGGTAAAGTAAAATTCCAAGAATCCTAAAAAACAGGAAAAATTACCCTTTCAGATGTATGCTATGTATATGACGCGGGGTAGAGCAGTCTGGTAGCTCGTCGGGCTCATAACCCGAAGGTCGGAAGTTCAAATCTTCTCCCCGCCACCATTTTGAAGCAGCTTCACAGCTGCTTTTTTAGTGTTTGCAATTAGTTTCAGTGATTAAGAATATTATTAGAAATCGTCAGAAAATGACAGGAAATCACTCAAAAAGCCCCAAAAACAGCCCTGGTGTAACAATTGGTGTAACAAAATTCTTGACGAATATAATTAAAACTTTACGCTTAATTTGAATCTATAACTAGGATTTACCTTCGGGTTACATCATAAGGTTAATAATGAAGCTAAGTTATTTTGACAGAATTAAGATAAATAGTGAAGAAATTAGTAGTAAATATGGTTTTTATAAGTATCCAACAAGACCATATATTTTCATATATCTAAAGGCAAACAAAAATAAAAGATACTCTCTAAACCCGCTTCAGCACCAGCTTTACGAGGATTGTCAATGTGCTTATAAACTCCTGAATTACATTGGAGATTCAGAATTACCAAGTGATCTAGATTTTAAACAATTAATAGAAAAAGTAAAAAATAATGAACCTCTTCAAATAACTCAAGATGTTACACAGACATGGGATGAGATAAAGCAAATAACCTTAAAATATATAGAACAAACGATGAAAGGTTCTAGTGCTAAGAACGTTAGAGCAACCATTAATAAAGTTAGTGCTGACAAGCCTTCTTTCGACTGGCAAGCAATCATTAATTGGTTAAAAAAATACCATATGATTGACCAAAGAGGTTTTCTAAATAACCTTGATGGACTTGAACAAATACGTCAAGCAATTAAAGAACAAGATGGGAAAGAACCTGATTGGTTAAAGCGTGAAAATCTATTAGAACAAAGAACATTACATAACCAATCAAAAGGAAAGAAAACAAGGTATTTAACAAACTCAGACATAGGAGATATAAGAGGAATCCCAACAAGAAATGAAGCAGAGAAATACTTTGACAAGATTAAAAATGATTTCCCATTACAAACATGGTGTCTTGTGATGATGATGAATTATGGATTAAGAAATCACGAGTTACATCACATAGAAGAAATTACTTCAGAAGATGAAAAAAGCTCAACTGAATTTGGTTGGGTATATGTAGCTGGAGAATGGAGAACTAAATCTAAATTTGAGCATTGGACTTTTCCTATATTTCCAGAATGGATAAAAAAGTACAAATTAAAAGAGGACTTCAGAATGAATCAAGACCTACTTCGTAAGAAAGCAAAAATGAATATAGTCTCTGCTTTTGATAAGACGAAAACATGGACAGGAGAAGATCCAAATGATCGTGGGGTATGCGATAACAATAGTTATTTAGGTAATTGGATTACAGAACAATTAAGAGCGAAACTTCCTAAATTTAGATGTCGCATACCAGACGCAAAGGGTGTAATTAATAAGGAAGATAAACCAAGAGATATAAAACCATATGACTTGAGACATACATGGGCTATTACAGTTGCAACTGATAAAAGATGGTCAGGTGTATCTGATGGAGAAGCTGCGATGGCAATGGGTCATGATTTATCTACACATATAAAACATTACCAACGATGGATAAGTAGTGAAGCTATAAGAAAAAAAGCAATGTCAAATATCAAATTTAAAGATTATCTGGATTAATCAATTACATAAAAAAAAGATTGACTTTCCTGGCTAAAAAATCAATCTCTTTGTTTTGCTTAGATCTGTATAGATCAAGATGAAATTACGATAATTATTTTCAAATGTATATGAGTAGATATGCTGATTTATTTTTGTCTACATGAAGGCACTGGAGTCTTCCACAGCTTTTCAAGTTGAGTAATATGGAAAATTAATTTGCTTCTTTTTTTATATGGATTGGCTTTTACATAATGAATGCCATAACTCATGTGATCAATCATTCTAGAAATAGTCCTTTCGCTAACTGAAAAATATTTTGCTACTTGATTCAATGTCATCCATGGGCTTTCTTTAGTTGTTTCTGAAATTGTAATAGTGGTCATAAAGTGGATTAAAAAATAATTGTTTCTGAGTGAGTTAATTAAACGAAAAACTCAAACTTTTTTAGTACCTTCTTAGGGCGTGATGAGTGTGAATATATTGACTAAATTTATTACTTATTCTTCTAATAATTCATCGGGATTGTGTCTCATTTTGTGCCTTAGCACGGTCTCCTTAGACTTCGTTTCCGATGCTAATATTATAGCATTTTTTTGTAGGTATGGCAACACTCAGAAGCAAGTCATACCAATGGCTCTAAATGAGTTTTATAGCCAAGAAATCACAGGTTATATATAGTATAAATACAACTGTTTTTTTTTACGATGGCTGAGGATTTTGAAGTAACAACTAAAATAAAGAAATTTTTTTCAGATCTTTACAAGCTTTTAGACATTGAAGATATCGCACTCTCAAGCAAAGAGGCATACAAACAGGAACTCAAGAGAGGTGTGGGTTCAGAAATAGGAAAATCCTTATTTAATAAATTTTCGATTGAAGATATCATACTTTCAAGCAAAGAGGCATATAAAAATGAACTCAAGAAAGGTATGGGATTACAAATAGGAAAGTCATTATTTAATAAATTCTCGATTAACGAGATCTTACTCTCAAGCAAAGAGTCATTCAAAAATGAACTCAAGAAAGGTGTGGGTTCACAAATAGGAAAGTAATTATATAGTAAAAATACTAGAGCAAAAACATCAATAACTAATCATCGTATACCTAGCAGTGAACATTAGATGAATTATCAGTACGTTCCTTATCCCAGTAATCAGACAGGTCAGTTGATAATCCCTGTTCTTTCATTAAATCTTTAAGAGTTGAATAATCCTTTGCATTATCAAGATCTTTTTTATTCTTATCTTGTATTGCGAATGGTGATCTTTCTAACTTCATAATTAATTACCTCAAAATTTTTGTTGGATTCTGGTTACAGAATTTGGATGGTCATGTACGTAAGAATTAAATTCTCTAGCAAGCATCAGGCAGTCATATGCATCGCGAGCGTAGAACCCTATTTGATGTGTACTATTAGATGAATCTTTGTAACTTAATACATATTTTTTACAAGATCTGATTGGTGTTGAAGACATTTGAACTCATGACTGTTACTACTACGTTCTAACTAGGCAGACTCATAAACTGACTAAAAGATATGTACGGTTTGAGGTACAGACATTTACGGATAAAGGATCAACAATTGAATTTCAATATGGATAAAATGCTAGGAACAGATCACGAAAGATCGAGAAAATTATATTTTAATTAATCTAGTAAGTCTTATTTGAGATCCTTGTTGCCATTTAAAATTTCCATAGCTATAAAAATAAAGCGGGCTAAAGTCTGTAAACTCCACGAGGATTTAGTCCGCTTGCCTAAAGGTAATAAGTCCATTTTTAGTGAAGACCTGTCCACATGACAGTACTACCATGCCAACAAACAGTAGGTATATAAAAGGATTTATAAAGACTATCCGTGGTCAAGTGGACTTAAAGTGGGATATTGGACAAAAGATGGACGACAATACAACGTCAAAACCAATTAAAAAGTTAAAAAAAAGGATAAAACTATTTAATGAGTAATTCATAAGCAACATTCCATCTCCTAATAAAGTTTTTCTTTGGGGTTTGTTTTGAGTGTTATTTGTACCTCCAAGGTTAAAAAGCTTATTGGTACCTTACCAGTACACCAGCTGTAACTATACTAATAGCAATTATTTGCAGCTAAAGTTTGGTAAGCAACCATATTTAACTTTTCAGATTTCAGCTTATCCAGGGCTTATTGAGAATGGCTTTATTCAAATTAAAGGTCATTTCTTGAGCTCCTTTCATACATCCTCCTGATGGGTAGCTGATAACTTTTTTTGATATCGCACCAATACCAATAGCTAATATTCCAATACCTAATATGGCTTTTGATCTATTACTTGCAAGAAGAGATTTCATTAGAAGTTTGTAATTGTCTTTATGATAGAAGCGATGAATTTTGTTCTGTGGATTTCAAGCGGCTTCTGGGGCAAAGATCCTACTGTTTTCTTTCCAATACCTACATCCCTTAATTAGATGATCACCTTGAGGAATAAGCTTTTGATGAAACGGACAGGTAAGGATGGTGACACAAGAACTTGTCGTGCTGTACCTGAAGTGATTGCAGGTAATACAAATCTTCCGTCGTTTTCTTACTAATATTTCGTCCTCTAGATAATCCCATTCCTCCCAGTCCTCCATAGCTATATAGTACAAGTGTACTAATATTTATAGCACTAGTAAAGGGGAAGAGTCAACAAGTTTTTTATTAGAAAGCAACTTAACTCTTATGCTCTTTTCGTGCTGATTTTAAACTTTAGAAACTCCTTAAATTAAATTTAACTTTAGAGATAGATTTTTAAATTAGTTATCACTTTTATGTTGTGTCTGATTTTAACGAAGTTGTTTCAAGAAGAAAATTTCTTCAGGGTTCATTTGCTATAGGAATAGGTGCTTTTGCTGCTGCCACTATTCCAAGCAAAGCAATTGGATTTGGTTCAGACTTTAATGGCATTAGTTTTACACCTTTAGCAGCCAATAGTAAAGATACAATTACTGTCCCAAAAGGTTTTAGTTGGCATACGGTTGCAGCTTGGGGTGATCCATTATGGAGCGGAGCCCCTGAATTTGATCAGCAAACAAGAGGAACTGGGGAGTCGCAAGAACTATCATTTGGAGATAACAATGATGGAATGAGTCTTTTTGAGGTTAATGGCAAGTCAGTACTTGCAGTCAATAATGAATACTGTAATAGAAAAATAATTTATGGTAACCGTGCTAGTGGGCTTCCTGAAACACCTGATGATGTTAGAAAAGGCATGGCTGCACATGGAGTATCGATTTTTGAAGTTGCACAAAAAGGTAGGAAGTGGGAAATAGTTAAAGATTCTCTTTATAACAGAAAAATTACTGCAGATACGAAAGTGGCTATAGACGGACCGGCTGCAGGTCATCCATTACTTAAAACAGATGAGGATCAAACAGGCAAATTAGCAAGAGGTACATTTAATAATTGTGGTAATGGCAGAACTCCCTGGGGAACTTATTTAGCTTGTGAAGAGAATTTTCACGGTTATTTCTCATCTCCATCAGACCCTAATGCAAATCTGTCAGCAGATTTGAAAAGATATGGGGTTAAAACTAAAGATTGGGGTTACAACTGGGTTATGAATCAGGATAGATTTGATGTTGTAAAAAATCCGAATGAAATTAATAGGCATGGTTATATTACTGAAATTGATCCCTCTAAGCCACAATCAATGCCAAGGAAACAGACGGCAATGGGTAGATTTAAACATGAAAACTGTGAAGTTGTTGTCTCCAAGAATGGTCAAGTTGTTGCCTATATGGGAGATGATGAAAGAGGAGAGCATCTATACAAATTCGTTTCAAAAGGAAAGTACATAAAAGGAGCTGCATCAAATTATGATCTATTAACGGAAGGTGATTTATTTGTGGCGATTTTTAATGAGAATGGAACCGGGAGATGGGTTAATTTAAAAGAATCGGGAATGAGCGATTCAGATATTAGTATTTTCACAAGGATGGCGGCAACCCAAGTTGGTGCAACAACTATGGATCGACCTGAATGGGTGGCTGCAAATCCTAATAAAGTGGAGGCGTATTGTGCCTTAACTAATAATAAAAATAGAGGTGTTAAACCTAATCAACCTCTTAATGCAGTTAACCCAAGAGTCGAAAATCCATATGGTCAAATAGTTCGATGGACTCCTGACAATAATGAACATGCCGCTGACGGGTTTAAATGGGATTTATTTGCAATGGCTGGTAATCCTGTTGTTGGTGAAGGTTTAATGAAGGGCTCTGAAAATATTACGAAGGATAATATGTTTAATTCACCTGATGGAATCGCATTTGATTCAAAAGGTAACTTATGGATACAAACTGATGGTAAATATACTAATCAAGGAGCCTTTGAAGGAATGGGTAATAACCAAATGTTATGCGCAAATCCTAGGACAGGTAAAATTGACAGATTTTTAGTAGGTCCTAAAGAGTGTGAAATCACTGGTATCACATGGAGTAGTGATAAAAAGACTATGTTTGTAGGAGTCCAGCATCCAGGTGAAAATAATCCTGACAAATGTCACTTTCCTGATGGTGGGAGCTCAGTACCCAGATCGGCTATTGTTGCAATCAGCAGAAATGATGGCAAAACAATTGGCTGAGGATAGGTACTTTACCTGAAATTTGACTTTAGCAATAGAAAACGACAAGTTTATTTGCTCTTCAAAAGGATAGCTCTTGCTTTATTCCATCTATACTCAAAAGACTCTTCTCTACTTGATTCTTCTATCTGATTTCCATACTCATCTACACCGTTGTAGTACACGTCTAGAACGTACTCTACAAAGGGTTCAAGGGCTTTCCTGCTCTTTGATATAACAACCTTGCTGAAGTCATCCATAGACTGCTGTAGCTTGTCTCTTTGTAGGTTATGGATCCATGAGGAACCTTGGTGATGGTAGATAAGAACCTTTACTAAATCTTCATAGTCAAGCCAAGGGTGTGCTTCTTTTATTTGTTGTATTCTGTCCATTTGTTTTAAGTTTTGATTGTTAGTTATCTATGAGTGGTTTTCGTGGAGTGGCATGGGGTCAATCGTGTATTCCTACATGTAAATAAGACACTCACAAATTTTCCCCAAAAGTTTAGAGCTATTCTATTTTTCCTTATGTTCCCTAATAATTACTATCACTCTTACCACCACGTCTTAATTACTTAATTACACTATTAACACCATTAACAGTATTAACACTATTAACACTATTAACACTATTAACACTATTAATACTATTTAACTTGTTAGTGGAGGTGCTTGATGAATATCCATTAAGTGGATATTAATAAAGGGGATTTTATGTATTTGTTGTCTTCCTCTCCCCCTCCCCCTTATAGGGTGCCATCGTTCCTCCTCTAAAGGGGACTATCGCTTTTAAACCCAGTAATAGTATTACTTTTAAGTCTAGTTAAAGAGTTAGTGGTAGTACTTAGAAGTGATATCTCTAAGGGATATCCAGCTAAGCTTGTTGTGTTAAATAAGATTTGTTGTGTTCCCCTAATAGGATGAACTCGATTCTTTCCACCTAATAGCTGGTGGTCGTTATTTATTGAATAATTGACAGTCGATCTAAAATAAGGGGCAATTAGTTTCTTTTTCTTGTGAAGAGATTTGTTTTATTACCCTTGTTCCTATTTAGGAAAGTCATGGGTGGTATGGGGTAAGTAGACTTTGTTCATACGTCAATATGACAACTCACAAATTTATGTTAAAAATTAAGAGCTGATTAATTTAATAGATAGGGGTTGGATGCGGGCTTCTATAGCTGGACAGCAGATCCCTTAGAAATGTCTTTAATTGTTTGAATGAATTAAGCAAAGCCAAATAAAAAGTTAAATTTCAGGGGGTTTTTGTAAAAGCATTTTATAAATTAATCGAAATTTAACATTCGAAAAAAGATTTATGGAAAATAAAAAAGAGATAAAATTAGATCGATTAAATTTTTATTCAAATGATATGAAAGTCGCTAAAGATCAGCTAGCTCAAAATCACTTGAAGTTGACATATCAAAGAAATTTAGTTTCTGATCTAGACCGAAAACATAAAACATGGGCGAAAAAAGATGCTGCAACTTAATCACTTGTTGTAAGAGATCAAATTTTCTGGTCCCCTAGGGTTTTTCATTTTTTCTGATCAATTGGTCTAAGGTATTTTCATCTGAATAGTTAATTAAATCAACTGCATTAATATTTGAATCAAACCAAAGGTCATATTCTATGTAATTTGGCTCTGCAAAATAAGTCATACCAAATTTATTTCAAAAAGAAAAAGCTTCTCTATTTCGTGTGAGGAGAATATAGAAGCTAATTTCAGCTTAAAAGATTTAATGAACTCTTCTTTAAGAATTAAATAAGATACGAATAAGAAAAAATAAAATATTATTTTAAAATCAAAAAATGATTAGGGAATTCGGATAATTTTTTTTTCATTTATTCCCAAGTTTTCATATCAGTAGTTCCTTGTGATCTTTGCATCCAAGAATATTTCCAAGTACCATTTACATTTTTAAAAATACACGTGTAAGTTGAAAGATCTTTATTTTGATTCCCTTTATAACTAAAGATTTCATTTAAGGTAAAAACTGCGTAAGCCATCTCACCGTAAATTTCAATCTTGTGGGTTTTGATTAGTTCTGATGATTCTGCAACTAAGTCTTTACTATCAAACATTCCTACTAATCCCTTTGCAGAGATTGGATTTCCACTCGGTCTTACAGCCAAAAAATCCTCAGTTACGTTAGGTATTAGAAAAGAAGAATCTTCACTGGTTGCATAACCATTAATTAAATCTTCTATGGCTTTAGTATTTGACATTAAAAAAGGAGCTAATTTCTCCTTAGTTTAGATCGACTTTCAATTGAAGTCTTATAAAACTACTTGACCTAAACCTTTAAAAAATTTTGCGCAGATACACATAAAATACAATTATGTAACAGTAACGTATAGATTTAATATAAATACAAGTATATGTGACTAATTTCTTTACATTAATTAATATTAATGTTACATTAGTTTACATAAATTACTTTTTATAAAAATGACTCCTGAAGCAGAAAGATTTAACGGTTGGGCAGCAATGCTCGGTTTCGTTGCAGCTGTTGGCGCATACGTAACAACTGGTCAAATTATTCCTGGTTGGTTCTAATGACAAACACAAAAACAGTTGAGAAGGAAAAGGTTATAGCTGAGAAGCTTAACGGCAGATTTGCAATGATGGGCTTTATTGCTCTTATTGGCGCTTATCTAACAACAGGACAAATTATTCCAGGCTTTGTGTAATGCTCGAGGAAGGAATTAACACTTGGATTAACACTATACTTTTTCCTTTTATGCCAGTCATAACAGTATTTCTTGTTAGTGGATTAATGTTGAGTGATTTGCCATGGAATGATGATGATGACGATGATGATGGCGGCGGATTAATCTCCCCGGTGTATAACTATGTTCCCCAAGGGGCTTAGAGGACATGTATCAAAATGATTTTCATCTCATCTTTATTTAACTCAGTTCCTTCAAGTGCTAAAGACCTTTTAGAGTTTGGTTTCTTTCTTACTGTGGGTATTACAGCAGGAAAAGTAGGACTCTTATGAAAACATATCTAATTGCCATATCACTATTTGGCATTGCAGTAATTACTACTGCGATAGCACCAAGTATTGCTTACGCACTATAAAAATTTAATCACTCTTATTAACGAACAATTTAAAAATGGAAAACTCAAAACCAACTTATTGGCAAAATGCCGAGAGAACCAATGGAAGAATGGCAATGATGGGTTTATTCGCATTGGTTGTAAACTACGGTCTTTTTGGCTGGATCATCCCAGGTATTTTTTAAAATGAATATAGATATTTTCTTAATCTCTTTCTTTACATATCTATTAGTGCCAGTGGTAATGGTTGCTAAGGGTAGAAAAAAAAAGGGGGCATTTTAAAATGTCTTATTTCGCAAAAAATAATTATATAAAATATGACGAATGGTTTGATGAGAATATTTTTCCACTTGATTTAAAATTTTATTACGAAGAAAAACGATTCTCAAATACTCTTCATGAAAAATTTTATTTATTGTCAACCTCAAAAATATTTATTGGGGGTTCTGAAAAAAAATGATTAATATAAAATATTTTTTTTTAATTACTGCTCCTAATAATAATTAAAGAAAAATAAGGTAAGTGCTTATTTTATCCACAAAAAAAGGACGTAAGATACGTCCGATTAAAAGCTTGATAATCCCCATCACCCAGCCTTTTTAAAATAATAGCACTACATATGGTGTTTGTATGTAATAAATTTTACCTATTGATGGGGTTGTAAGTTTCCATTTATTTTGTCATGATAGAAATCCCCATCACCTAGGCTCGCAAGAGTCTTTTTTTTTGCTTGTAATAACAAATAAGTGAAGGATTGAAAAAACAACAAAAGAAACATATAACAGTCTCTCTAGATACACAATAATTCCATCACAAAGTATTAGTATGCCTTTACTGAAGTTAAGGTATTTAATATGTCACTAAAAAATCAAACTAATGGTATTTATCCATGGGATTATCAAATAGGAGATGATAATTTCCAATTTGAGCCTTGGATTCTAAGGAAAGGAAAGGAATATGTAACTATTGAGAAAAACATAGATAACAAAGGATTTTTTTATTTACAAAAGAATGAAGAAAAACGTCTTTCTCTTAACGCTTTACAAACAAAATCTACATTTAATCAACTAATGAATTTTGGATATAAGCTACGAAAAAGTAAGTTCTAATTTTCTAAAACTACATTTTATTGTGATATAACTTGGATTTTAGATTATTAATAAGAATCGGAGTCCTAACGGTAACCACAGACATAGAAGCATCAATAGTAAAAGTGTAATAGCATGCACATTTGGAATGTAATGCTCTTTAAAAACTTTAGTCTTCATGACCTATCTAGCTTTCTTTAATTTTATCTCTCTTCTAATTAGTAAAGCTATAACAATTACACACATATTCATAAGAAATACGTCTAATGGCATTAAATAAAAATGTATTTACTTAATTGATAGCAAGAATGCTAGTCTGCAAATATTAAGATTTCTCGATTCGAACGACTCATCAAAATAAGTAAATTTACTAACTGACAAATTATTTTTTTACTTATTATTAAAAATAACTTAAGAAAAATTTAAGTAAAGGTTAACATTATGGCAAAATCAAAAGTAAAGGAGGGGAAAGCTATTTTATCTCCAAAAACTCCAGCTATTCTGGCAGATGGAGTTATCCAATTCAGCACAATCGTAACTTCTATCACACTTGTTTTTTTAACAGTTGGATTTTATTCGGCTTCTAATCAAGCTAATAATTTAAACAAAAACTTAGAAAGAATTACTTCACAAAATTCAGAATTTATTAGCTCTGGAAAGTATTGCGACTAAGATCTTTAAAAAAATTAAAGAAGATATAAACGAGTCCTTTTAAAAATCCAGTTCATCACCATTATCTAACCTCGCAAGGGTATTTTCTTGCCCAAAAATAGGGAGGTTTCGTTATCAAAAAAAATTTTTAAACTTTCCTTATCTTATGATCTTAAATAAAAGGCCATAGATACATTGCGGACTAAGGTCCATAAACTCCACGAAGGATTAGTCCGCTTCTGAAAGGGAAAATTTTTGAAAGGGTAATTACATAAAGGATATTGATATTTTGACTCATAGCTGTGACAGGATTGTGTTAATATATCTAAAATCAAAGATAAATAGCATTATTTCTTTACAGTAAGTAATATTAATGTTATATTTATTTACATAGCAATCTATTTTTCTTATGAACTCAAAAAAAGTTAAAGTTCTCGAAACAAAAACAGTTGAGAAGGAAAAAGTTGTGGCAGAAAAGCTCAACGGCAGATTTGCCATGATTGGCTTCATAGCTGCTATTGGTGCTTATTTAACAACAGGTCAAATTATTCCTGGATTCGTCTAAATGGACTTTATTTCTAAACGCCAAGGATATATTCCTTTTAAGGTAGTTCCTTACATTTTCTTTATTTCTGTAGTGTTAAGTATCTCTACAGCAACAGAAGTGTTCGTATAAATTTTCAACAAACATATTCATGAGAGCTTGCTTCTAGAAATATAATCGAGCTTTTTTTTCTTTCTGTGATGAGTAGTGTGTTCATAAAAAAGTTTAGATTGACTATCAATCAAAAAAGTTAGAACGAGAATTATTAGCTATTAATAAATAAAGGATACTATTGAAGCTAAAAATCAATATAAATTTTATAGAAAAATATTTAGCTTATTTAATAAACGATATTGAATATAAGCGGATTACAAAAAAATTAAAAAAATATGATTTAATGGCGGACGTTGACGATCAAAGATTTCATCATTTTAGATCGACTGTTAATTAATTATTTCCCTTAATAACAACTTAATATAAGTAATTATCAAATTAAATTTATGCTTAAATATTTCAGTTCTCATTAACTTACAAATGTATTATTCAGAAACTAAAGTGATAATGGGTGGTCTAGCCCATGTTCCAATATTAATCTTCATAGTAAATTTTATTAAAGGAAAGTTTGAATCTATAGCATCAAAAGTAGTTGAAGTTAAAGCGGAAGAGCCAAAGGTAAAATTAGTTGAAGTTAAAGAAGAGGAAGTAAAAGCGGAAGAGGTAAACGCAAGTGAAGTTAAAGAAGAAGCAGAATAACAGGAAGAAATAATTAAGAAAGAGGTTTTAATCCCTCTACGTTAGATCGACTTTAAATCAATTAAAAGTGCGAATAAAGTGTGAATAGAAAAATTTTTTTTTAAATTACCTTTTATAGATAAATCTTTGTATGTCTTCGAATAGATTAGATTTTGATTTAAAAAATCCATTACTTTTTAAATAAGATTTTCCTTTTTCTATATTTTCAATTCTTTTTTCATAAGAATTTTCATCTAAATTTTTTTGCATAAAAAAATAGTCGGAATCTTATTCTGAATAATGCTCACAAAAAAGCGGTTACCTTAAATACAAAATTTAGATTCTTTTTTGAATTGCTTCTCATTCAAACTAAAGATCAAATAAAAAAGTTTCTTTCTTAAATTTTGAAAATTATTAATTAAAAATAAAATTCTTAGAAAAAATGTAGTTTAGGTAGGAAACACTACATCAATTACCTATTAGGAATAATTAACTTGTATATATAAATCTATCTCGCATAATTATGGAATTCTTTAAAAAATTCATGACTGAGAAAGCTGAAAAGCTTAACGGTAAAGCTGCAATGCTTGGAATGTTTGCCCTAATAGGGGCTTACTATTTTACAGGTCAAATTGTTCCAGGTATTTTCTAACGAAAAGCTTACTAAGACTTTTGGGGGGTTGGTAATTTTCAGCCCCTTTTTTATTTAATGACTAAGAATCTCTTGATAACTTGTTTTTCATATCTTCAATATTCTTGATTAATTTTTCTATCCATTCTGTATTGTCATCTTGTTTTAGATATGTAATTTTTGGTTGATTAATTTCAAGTGTTTCGAAATCTCCACTCATAAATTCTCCTTTGTATATTTGTTTAGCTACATCTTTGTTCTAATTGATTTGACTAAAATACTGCGTATCTAATGTGTGCGGTTTGAGGAACATTTAGGTACGGAAAGAGGTATGTTTTTTTAGTCATTTAAATCTATGGCTGACCTAAATTAGAAATATGGTTGTCATGAGTCGGTTGCATTGCTACAACTGAAATCAATCATAAACTTTAAATTGCATTTAATAAAATGACTTACTACAGTTGCTTTGATCAAAAAGGAAACATAATTGCTCGCTGTCAGACTAAAGAAGATATAGATGTTCTTAAGAAAATGGGCAGACCAATAATGGAAATAAAAGAAATGAAAAAAGAGGAATCAGTTGTTTGTTCTTTAACTGGTAGTCCATCCGATTACAACGAAGATTATTAAGAGTATGACTCAAAGATCACTTCAATTAAATCAACATGGAAGATCAGTAGTTTTTTTTTGGTTGCATTGAATAGCATTTGTACTTTCTTTTCTACTTTTGAAAAAGCATTAACTGATCGCGAAAGAGCAAGATAAAAATATTTAGTTATTTGTGGATTAACAGTCAATCAATAAAATTTAAGACATAAAAAAAGACCCTTTTAGAGGTCTTTTTTAAATGGTGACGACAGAAAGGAGATCTATTTAATAATCAGATTAAGAATTTTCTTAGAAATTAGTTTTGAAAGTAAAAGTGATTACTCACTTCTTCATGCTTTACAAACGACTTTATTTTTAAGATAGTTCAGAATTAATCCCGAAAGTTTAATTTCTGATCACTTAACTTTCTTTCCGTAATGGTTAGATAAGTTAATTTACCTTGGTATTGCAGACCATGGATTAGTGAAGATCTAGGTGGTCAACCTTGGTCGAGTCGATCATCAGAACTGTCGTATGATTAAAGTAATCGGTCACAGATATTTTGCATGAATCCTTAAGATTGATTTAATCATGATTAATTAAATCTTTAATCCTCGGACCACATCATCTCTTGGTAAGCAGTTTATTTTTTTGTTTTACAAAGAATATAAAGCCAACCAAAGAAAGTAGCAAAAGCAAGTATTGAAGCAATATTCTTATTCAATGGACTTAAATAACTGTTTATTGCTAGTGGTACATGAAGAATCACTAAATACCAATATAAAGTAGATAGTAATCCGAATAATAAAGCCAGAAGAATATAAAAAGGCAAGATATATAATCTTCTTTTTTTAATTCTTTCCTCTGTAATATTTTCGGATAAACCAATTCTTGACCAATAACCTCCATTTAATTGAAGAAAAAACTTTAAAAATATTCCGTAGGTATTTATAAAAAATCTAGATAAAGCAAATAACGGCGTAATTATAAATCGTTTCATTAAAGCTTTAAAAATTTAATTTGTTCAGTTATGGAAATCTTACTTATATTATTAACTTTTTTTCTCTATATTTCGTTAGGAAAAATACCATTGAGCTAAAAACAACTAAAAATCCTATTAATGATATTCGATAGAAAAGGTCATCAGACATATCAAAAAAAGCAGATCTTTTAAATTTGTTTCTCATCAAAAAAAAGGATTGTTTACTCTCTAATGTAGATTCACAATCAGTTACTAGCTTTTAGCTATGCAAGTAGTAAGCGTTTCATAAAAAAACAGCTAATGAAAATAGATTTTATTTAGGATATAAAAACAAAATTTAGGTACTTTATTAGATAAAGTAGGGTCGAGGTTAGATCGACAATCAATTAAAAGTAGCTCGAAATAACAGTTGAATCATAAATATGACCTGCACTCTCAATTAATGGTTTAACTTCTGGATCTTTAAACATAGCTATTGCTTTACCTTCTTCACCCTGCTCAATGACAATTACACTGGTTGGATCGTCTTTATTTACACCTTTGTATAAACAAGTCATTCCAGATTCTTTCATCATTTGTATATTTTCTTCACTGTCATAAACAGCAGCCCATTCTTCATAAGGGACACTAATTTTGAAAGTGAAAACAGTAGTTTCAAGAGACATGAAAAAAGAGTAACTTGCTTCTCATTGTAGATTGACTGTCAATCAATAAAAGCATAGGGTCGAGGGAATAAGCTACAGACTCAAATTCTGCTTAACGGTGTTTTTCTTGCTTTTTCTTATATGGTTCTATGTTTCGCTATTTAGGTTCTATAAGCTTTTAAATAGGTCTTAACATAGCTTATTTATACTTTTTATTATCCTAAATAACTATTAAATAGGGGTTGACGAATTATGCTTGATTTCCTGAAAAAGTATCCAATGAGCATCTTATTAGCGATTATTGCTCTTAATTTGCTCTCTATTGCAGGTAGTTTAAAGACTTCAGCAAAACTTGATTACAAAAAATTAACTTGTTTAGAAGGAAGAGACTTAACAAAAAAACAGTTGCAGAAAAGAATGGGTACTGAAGATTACATATGGCAATGCAATAGGCTCATTATAAAAGCAATGCCATAGACTTTCGGATTTAAAAGTTCCATAGTACAAGTATTCAATTCAAGATCTTTAACTCAATTTTAAATAATATATCCTGACTCTTGCTTTGGGAGCAATATGTTGTCTCTTTGCCATTATTTATTGATTATTTGCTATGCCTTGCATAGCAAGCTGGCTACATGAGTAGCCTAGATCTGCCAGTTTTAGCTGTTCGCATTTCTTGGTAAATCTTATCTCGTCTATGTAGAGAACCTGTACAGAATCTGCTTCATCATAACTCCATTCCATGTTCTGTTTGTGTCCTGTGTTTATCTGTGGCTCATATATTCCAAAGTTAGTAGAAGCCAGACTTGAAGATGGCATTGTGTTTTCCATGTTCACAATCTGTACACCATTTGCCCAGATGTTCAAACTCTTGCGATTAGGCACATTAACAATCACATCAATCCATTTACCTTTGAAGTCTGCATAATTGCCCAACTTGATTGTGGGTGGATCCCAATAACCTTTGTCTTCGTTTAGAAGCTCACAGATGTTCTTGCCTAATTTCTTCTTGCTGATCACAACACATCTCTTGTCGTGTCCAAATGATCTCAGTTGCACATTAACATCGCCGTCTGCATTGATTCCCATTCTGTAGTGTGCGCCGTTGCCTTTGGAATGTACCTGATTGAATATCAGTGGCGTATATGAATGCACATAGTCTTGAGGAATATATACAGAGAACGTATGCCATGTGCTACCCCAATCTCTATACCTTGTTCCTATGAACACCCTACGAGCACCTTCATAACAATTATTCCAATCGTTCTTGCTTGAGAATGATCTCTTGTAAAGTCCGCAGTCTCCAGGATGCGATTCAAATTTAATAGAAGTTCCGTCCAGTCTAGCTACTTCATCAGTTAGCATCAAACAGTGATCCGGACCATCACCTTTTCTCCAACAAGAGTCCCAGTGATTCATACGCATATTCTTACCTTCGAGAACTGTGTCAGGCAAAGCGATGATCTTGCTGTTGCCTGAACCTGTGCCTGCTATCAGTTCTTGCCATGTTGTGTCTGCTTTCAAAGGTGAAGTAAGTGCTGAGACATATAAGAAAGTCAGAATGTTTATCAAGTGTTTCAACATTAGGCTACCAACCCTTCTATTTAACACACTACAAAACATGGAGGAATTGTCATTTTCTATCAAATGCAATTACATCAATAATGCAAATTAATTGAATAACTAACAAATATTATGAAGCTTTTTTTAAAAAGTTCTTTCTGTTACGATCCTTCATCTTGTTATACCTTTGATTTATTTCTGATATGTGAGCTCTAGATTTTATTGCCTTTTCAATTTTTTCTGTCCGAAGCTTTAGATCTCTTAGCTCTTCTATTGTCATAAGGTTATTCTTTTCCTTGGAATTGAAAAGATTTAGAAATGATTTTAAAGGATTCTTCATGTCCCAAGCTAACAACATTAAGGAACATGGCAATAGAGAAAAATAGCTAAAGGAAAGAAAGCAGTAGAAGCGTCAGAAACTACTCCAAGCAATTTAACAATCTAGTCGAAAATTTAGTCCTCTTCCCGTACCTAATTGTTCCTCAAACCGCTCTATTAATTTAATAACAATAGGAGGACAATAAAGGTGTAGATACAGGAGGTTTTATGAAACTCATTACTCCTTTCACAATCCTAAATCAAAACTTCCATGAAATGGATTTGATTAGAGATGGAATGGAAAATAGAAAGTTAGCAACTGAAAGATTGCATGATGATTATAGGAAAATGTACAAATATGCTTATTTAAATTATCCATTACAGTAAATCGACTGTTACTTGGATTATTTCCCTAATAATCATATCCTCTATACGAACAGCTTATTAACCATTTATGAGATTGCAAAGATATAAAAACTTAGGTTTGAAATATAAAAAACCTATAAACTCACTAAATTAATGAGTTTATAGGTCTTATAAAGTCGCAATTTTTATTTACTTAATTTAGTTTTAAAATCAGAACTGAGCAATATTCTCTCCCTCTGGTTTTTCAGGCAAGTAACAAGCTTTTTAGTTGTACTTATCAAAATAATTAAGCGATATATTTATTGCTTCATCCAATTTCTCTCTTGTCGTACCTTCACCCGACTCCTTTGTTAAACACCTTCTTTGAGCTTCTTTTTTATTGATTGATGTTCCATCTGCAAGTTTGAATGTTCGATCTGGATACTGTATTACTATATTTTCTGAGCATCCATTAACTGCTATTCCTTTTCCAATTGATCCGTTTAAGCTGAAGAAATGATTTACTTTCGGTATAGATACATATTCAATTTGATTTCCTGTTTCTTTAACAAGATTATAATAATATTCGCATGCGATGGGGTTATAATGGCTGTCCTCACCTTTAATTATTAAAGTTTTTATATTAGATTTGAATGGAAAAGAAACTTTGTTACATCCAGGTTCTGCAGCCACTGCTGCTTTAAATAAATCGCTGTTTGCCCTTTTGTCTTGAAGCTTCAATACTTGACTTGCACCATAACTAAAACCAGAGTAAAAAATTTTTGATTTATCAAATCTTTCATCCTTAGATAGTATCGAGTTAAGTTTTTCACTAATCAAAATACCGTTTGGAAACTTTCCTTTATCTGAAGGTTTTAACTTTCTTTTATAAAAAGAATCAAGCAAAGCTATCGCATAACCTCTTTCTAAAGCTTTTTCTACTAACCTTCTCCCCCATTCGTCTGTTCTACCTCCCCATTTCTCGAACCTTAAACCATCTCTATTACTTCCATGTTGGTGAATAATTAGGGATAATTTTTTATTCTTGTAATATTTTGGAAAATGAATTTGAGCTAAAACATCATTTCTATCTGGAAACTTCTTATCAGGCACTTTAAATTTAATTACTTCTATATTTTTATTATTTACTTTAATTATTTCAGCCTCTGAAAAGTTCGCTCTATCTTCATTCGTAAGAACAGGTTGAGAATTTATAGCGAGAGCAGCTAGTAGTGGAAGTAGTAAGCGTTTCATTCTTTTGTGCATGCTATTTCCCAAGTCTCTTTCAAGATAGGATTATATATTCATAATCTAAATCTCTAAAAAATAATTACCCTGAGAATCCCATTTTCTGTTCTGCTGCCATTAATGAACCAACAAGCTTATGCTCAGCAACTTTTTCATCGTCAGTCATAACTGGCTTGATATCAAAATCTATATCAAACTTAACTTTCCAAGGAGCGAAGTGTTCTGTCATTTTTATACCTGCTGAAGCCTGGACAATAATATAAACATTATTTGAGTAAGAGGCATGATACCTCCCCAAAACTTTAAATCCTTCAAACTCATCATTCAAAGTTCCATCTTCAACAACCTTTAAAAAAAGATCGTAAGCTGCACCCATAAGAGCAACATTTTTAAAAGTTGCAGTTACAAAATAAGTATTCATTTGATTAATAAATCTAAAATTATTTCTAGGATATAGTATTTAAAATTGAGTTAAGGATCTTGAAATGAAAACTTCTGCTTAAGGAATTATTTTAGATCAAATGTCAATCTATAACAGACTAAGTCATCTCCTAGCTATCGAATTTAGTTTTTAACTTTGCTGCTTTATGGATTAAAGCCACCGCTTCTTTTCTTCCAGTAGCATTATTAACTTGGAGTATAAGGTCTTCATATTTCTTTACGATTTTCTTTTTCATAGTTTAAATTAAATGAAAACCGTTTTTAAATCTATCAGGAGTAGGAGATCTACTGCTTGAGATAAGGAATCAACGGTAAAACCTCAGAGTAAACAAATTGGAACGGGTTCACTCGTAGGAGTTAGTCATAAACGATCAAATTGATTTTTGCAGGTATTTATTACTACATTATTCTCAAATAAAGACAGAATATTTATCAACCCGAATTTTTTCGGGTTAAAGAAAATTGCCTGATTTTGTTACACGTGTAATATTGGTATACTTAAAATCACTTGATATATCTGTTAATTTTAAACTGTAGGTGTTACACGTGTAACATCGAAAAACTGTTAAAGGTGGTGTAACAAGCCGTGTAACATCAGAAGTCAAAACCATTGCCATCAATGGTTTACAAGGAAAATAAGTAGGGCTCATAACCCGAAGGTCGGAAGTTCAAATCTCCCCCCGACACCATTTAGAAGCAGCTTCATAGCTGCTTTTTTAGTATTTGCAATAGTTACAGCAATTATAAAAATAAAAATTATAAATTCTTAACTAAAAAGAGTTTATTAAAAATTATTTGAGATCTTTTTGAATAGAAAATTTCAAGTCAACTCTAACTAATAATCCAGTAATGATAAAAAGTATTCCAATATATGAATTCAAAGATAGGTCCAAAATATTAAATTAATTTCTATCCAAATTTTAACTCACAAATCATATCTATTAAATACGTCAAAAAAAAAGAATTTAAAAAAATCTGAATTTTGAACATTTACATCTTTAATAAGTTATTAAATAATGTAGAGTAAAATTTATCTAATTTAAAAATTTATATGCAGAATTTGCTACAGCGAGATTTAGGTTCAAGCATGTTATCAATAGCTGTCATATTAGGTTGGTTAGGTCTGTTTTTTGTATTTTTGAGAGTATTAACAATTTCAATAAAGAGAATCCTTGAAGCTGTTTTCAAAAAAACTTAATTATTGAAAAAAAACAATAATTCTAAATTAATCGCATAAATCCTTTATCAATAAGTATAATAACCTAAAAATGTCAATTTTAGATAAGGTTAAGTTAGGAAATTATGTTCAAGTTAACCTAGAACTATCTAAGGATAGACTTAACAAAGAAACTATTGATGCAATTAATGTTTCTTCATTAGGAAAGGTAAGTGATTTCAGAATAACTGATGGCAAAGGTATTGGAGTTGTCTTGCAACTATCTAATGGACAAGAGAAATGGTTTTTTGAGGATGAAATTGATCTTCTCGACGAAAATGGTAATGTAATAAAGAAAAATTATGATAAGCAAGAGAATATTAATTTTATATTTGATTTTTTAAGAGGATTAAATTATGAAAATAAAAATAACTTAAGCGAGTTACTTAATCCAATTAACTTTTTTATCTGGCTGTTTGTATCGTTTAAAGATATTTTTTGATTGGTTAAAAAATTTTCTAAAATAAAATTAATTTAACAATTTATTTAAATAGTAAATTTCAGTAATTAAAAATTTAAATGGTACAAAATATTATCGATGTAAAAAATTTATCTAAGTCATTTGATATCTCTCTCAAAGAACCAGGCTTAAAAGGGACAATTAAACATTTTTTTAGAAGACAAACAAAAAGTTTAAAAGTTATAAAAGATATAAGTTTTGAAATTAAACAAGGAGAAATAGTAGGTTTCCTAGGTGCTAATGGAGCTGGGAAAACAACAATATTAAAAATGCTTTGTGGCTTAATTTATCCAAGTGAAGGTTCGATTTTGGTTTCAGGCTATTTACCTTTCAGGAGAAAAGAAAATTTCCTAAAGAATATCACCTTAATAATGGGACAAAAGCAACAGCTTATATGGGATCTTCCACCAATTGAATCATTCTATTTGAATGCATCAATATATGACTTAGATAAGTTCGAAGCTAAAAAGAGAATAAAAAAACTTTCGGAAATGCTTGAAATTGATGAAGAGCTTTTCATACCTGTTAGAAAACTTTCACTAGGGCAGCGTATGAAATCAGAATTACTAGCAGCTTTGATACATGAACCAAATATTCTATTTTTAGACGAGCCGACACTTGGATTAGATATTAATGCACAGAGAAATTTAAGAGAATTCCTTCAAAAATATAATAAGGAAACTAATGCAACGATATGCCTAACAAGTCATTACATGAAAGATATTACATCACTATGCAAGAGAGTTATATGTGTGCACGAAGGGGCGATATCATATGATGGGAAACTTGAATTGTTATTAAAAAAACTTTCTCCTGTTAAAGAAATATTAATAGTTTGTCGCTCAGAAGAGGATGCAATTAAATTAGAAAATTCCGGGTTTACTGTTAAAAATAAAATAAAGAATGAAATCACTATAAAAATTGAAAACAACTCTATTACCTCTTCTCTAAAAACTATCCTAAATAATTTTGATATTGTAGACCTTTTTATAAATGAACCACCTATAGATGAAGTTATAGGGAAGATATTAATCAAAAAAGATTATGATATCTAATTTGATTAAACGCAAAATATTCACCTTATTAAAAGTCCAATATTCAAACATGTTGGAATACAGGGTAGAAATTGCATTATGGGCAATTTCAGGGATTATTCCTTTTTTCATGTTAAATATTTGGACAAATAATAATCTAAATGAATCCATAAACATTAGCGATGTTATGCTTTCTAGGTATTTCTTATGTGCTTTTTTTGTAAGACAGTTTTCTGTAGTTTGGGTTGTATTTAGTTTTGAGGAGGATTCTCTTATGGGGAAAGTATCTCCATATTTAATTCAACCTTTAAATCCATTTTTCAGATATTTTGCACAACATCTTGCTGAACAAATAACAAGATTTCCTTTCGCACTAATAATCGCATTTTTCTTTTTTATTTTTAATCCAGATAGTATATGGATACCAAATTTAGGTATTTTACTCTTATCGTTAGTTTCTACTTTCTTTTCCTTCTTAATTCAATTTTTAATTCAGTCAATAGTTGCATGTCTTTGTTTCTGGACAGAGAAAGCATCATCGATAGAAAGATTGTTATTTATTCCAACTTTATTTCTCTCAGGCCTTTTAGCACCAGTAGTTTCTTTCCCAGCATATGTAAAATCTTGGATTTATTTGACTCCTTTTCCATATCTAATTGATTTCCCTGCGAACTTACTGTCAGGTAATAAAACAAATATTATTGGAGGCTTAAGTATGCAAATTCTATGGATATTTTTACTTTTCCCATTATTTAAGAAAATCTGGTCTGAAGGAACGAAAAAATATACAGCAATGGGATCATGAATTTAAGAAAATATCTAAAAGTTTATAAAAAATTCTTACATACCTCTTTAGCTTCTGAATTGGAATATAAAACGAATATTTTAATTGATTTAATTACTGCAATTTTAAGTTTAGTAGGGAGTATTTTTCTATTATCTATTTTCTTTCAAAATAATGGATATATTGGAGGGTGGAAATTTGAACAGGCACTAATAATCCAAGCTATTTATACAATTCTGAATGGAATAACAAATACATGGTTCAATCCTAATCTTACAGAAATAGTTAAACATATAAGAGAAGGAACATTAGACTTCGTACTTTTAAAACCAATTGATAGTCAATTTTTTATTTCATTAAAAAAAATAAATCCATCTGGATTTTTAGAAATAATGCTTGGATTTTTATTGTTGTCCTTCTGCATAAGAATAAATCAAATCAATTTAAATTTAAGTTTTCTGACTCTTTCCTTCATTACGATAAGCTGCTCGATTTGTATTTTATATAGCTTATGGTTTTTTATCTCTACCACTACTATTTGGTTTGTTAAGACTTGGAATGCCATAGAAGTATTAAGATCATTCCTTTATATTGGAAGATTTCCTCTAAATTCATTTTCATTTTCTTTAAGAATTTTTTTTAGTGTTTTCATTCCTATTGCTTTTATAACTACAATTCCTTCTGAAGTTTTTCTAGGACTTTCTGTAGTATGGAAAATATTGCTTGAAGTTATTGTTGCGACAGTATTTCTTATAACTTCAAGAAAGTTCTGGTTATTTGCATTAAAATTCTATTCATCAGCATCTAGTTAAGTATTATTTAATAACCTTGCTGCAAAATTCCCAAATTTGTTGTTTACTTCTCAGATTAGAAAGCCTAGATAATTTTTTAAAATGATTTTTAGATTTTTCAACTAATAAAAGCCTACAGTTGTATTCAATTTTATGATTTCTAGATATGGTTCCTAATTTGAGTGAAACATCAGAAAGAATAATTATTAAAGAGAGAAAAAAAACTATCCCAAAAAATTTTAAAAATGATTTTGAATAATTTTCATTTTCAGTTTTTAATTCAAACTTCATTACCTAACTATATGCTGAGGACACTTAATCGCAGCAATCGAAACAGCAGCAACTTTAAAATTTTCTGACTTCTCAATAACCTTTTTAACCTTTAATGGTCCAAATTTATTACTTGCATCACTATAAGAAAGAAGTAAAGCTTTATAATTATCATGACCTAGATTTCTATATTGACAGAAATTATCCCCAACATAGTTCAAAAGAGTAAGTAAAGTTAATTCAATCATTAAACATTCTTTACTAGTAAAGTCCATACGAATGATACAGTGCATGATATTTTTAACAAGTAGAATTACTAAAACACTTGAAATCATGAAATAAGTTTTTTACTCATAAACTTTAAAATTACAAAATTATTTTAGAATTTATAAAAAACATAAAAGAAAAACTTCAAAGCACTATCTGTAGTGTATTTTTACAGTTTTAGTTGCGCTATAGGTAGGGGGTTGCATTTTTTAAGAAATTGGTTTAAAAATAAGGTTCCCCATCACCCGGCCCCACATTAGTGAGGCCTTTTTTTATTTAACAAAAGATTTTTCTTAAAATATAATTTACTAAAACAAGTTATTCATTAAATTATTTGATAATAAATAAAGTAGAGTTAAGTTGTCTTTTTTAGAACTCCTAAAACTTATGTTTTAGTCTTTTTACTAATATTGTATTGGAATTATCGATTAATTTATAAAAAACTTTTTATGGATTCAAACAATAGGCTAATACCAACCAAAATACAAACTGTTATAAAAGTTTTCTTAATAAGTATATTCCCATTTAATTTTGACAGGTGAGCTCCGAAAAATCCTCCTGTAAAGGAACCAATTATTAAAACCATCAATAAATTTATTGGAACCGATCCTATTCTTGCCAAAAAAACCGCACCGACAAAATTCCAAAAAATCCCAACAGTAAAAAATGTCATAC